>CAZYJC010000001.1:0-106900 GCA_964647765.1 uncultured Candidatus Saccharibacteria bacterium
GGTTATCGGAATAAATACAGCTACTGCCGGAAATGCACAAAATATTGGGTTTGCGATTCCAATCAATGATGTAAAAGGCCTAATCGACAAAGTAGTCAAAGAAGGCAAGCTAAGTCGACCGTATCTAGGAATTAGATACGTGCCATTGTCATCAGATGTGGCAAGTGCATACAGCCTTAGTGTTAATAATGGAGCATTTATAGTTCCAAGTAATGGCCAAGCATCTTCGGTAGGCTCGGGTAGCCCGGCAGAGAAGGCAGGACTAAAAGAAAAGGACATAATCGCTGAAGTTAATGGCAAGAAGATTGATCAGAACCATAGCCTGACCAGTTATCTAAATCAGTATCAGCCTGGCGAGACGGTAACACTAAAAGTTATTCGAGACGGCAAAACAATGGACGTCAAAGTCAAACTGGGTGAAAAGCCTGATACGACACAGTAACTAAAATTAGTTCAAAGCCTATATTTTGTAAATCATTATCCAGGCATAATAAAAAAACTTGTTAAAACTCGCGTTGTAGTTCGGATAAAAAGCAACTATAAAAATACCTTTTTGGCGCGCTTGCTAGCATCTAAAACTAATAAATATTGTGCAAGTATCTTATGCAGGATTTTTGTTGCAAAAAAGTAATACCAGAAGGTCTTTTGTCTGTATTTTGTAACCATAATCTTTGCAAAGTGCTATAAGGTCGTCGATTTGGTCGAGCTTACACTCCAGTAATAAATACAACGGACGCTGCGTACCCTTAGCAATGCTTTGAAGCATTGTTTTATATAATTCAAGGCCCGTTGGACCGCCAAATATAGCCATACTCGGCTCATGCTCAGCATCGAGGTTTATATATTCCTCATCTGGGCCGTAAGGTAGGTTGGCTAGTAGAACATCATAAGGGCTATAGTCGTATCCATCCAGATCACCAGTAAATACATTCTGAGCCGTTGCGTGACGTACAACATTAGTTTTAGCAATATTTGCGGCAGAAGGGCTGATTTCTAACAGGTCAACTGTAATGCTGTCGGAGTCTGGAGCTTCAAGTTTGGCCGTTATCCCTAAAGCGCCAGAGCCAGCTCCAACATCAAGTAACTTTATTGTTACTTTGCCGTTTAGGGCAGGCAGAACAGTCTTTTTTAGTAGATCAATAAATGCCTCGGATTCTGGACGTGGTACGAGTACATTTTTATCAATATTGAACTTGCGCCCATAAAACTCGCTAAAGCCACGTAAATATGCGACAGGTTCATGCCTTAGCCTCCGATTGAGCAAATTATTGAGTTCTTGGATTTGATGACTTGAAATTAAGCTGTCGGGCTCAGCCAAAATCTTAGCCCGATCAACACCAAGAACAAATTCTAGTAACACCAAGCTATCAAGTCGAGCAGTTTTTATATCGGCAGCCTCAAGTTTGTGTTGAGACGATACTAGCCATTCCTTTACAGTCATAGGTAATAAGTATAACTAATTTTAACGATGTTATTATTAAAGGAATTATGTCAACTTTGGCCGAACTTCCACAAGCACCGACGCCGGAATCCGAAGATCGGGCTAGATTTGTTGCGGCTTGGAAGCCAACATCAGAACCAAACCATAATAAAGACGGGTTTGAGTCTGGCCTAATTGCTATTGAAATGGTGTCGCCACATGTGAGTAAAGACGCTTCTGACGGGATTTGGGGCAATGTAGACATTACAAATAATGATCGGGGTTTGGTTATGGCTCATATCGGATACGTTAGGCTTTCGCCAGATCACAGGGGTCAGGGCCTAGGCGAGGATTTATACAGAGCTTTTACTCGAATAGCTATGCAAAAAGGGGCAACTCATATGGGGGGCTCTGTTTCGCCCGACAGCTTTAGGATGCGACGCAAAATCTTTGGCGATAATAGTACTCGTTACTATCTTGATGGTACTAATGATGACGTTATGGATACATCTCGAGAAATTTCTCCCGAAGAGGCTGAAGTTATAGTCCATAACATGCAAATTCAAAGAGATTTTTTATCCAGATTAGCTCAGAAATATGGGCTAGATTTAGAGGATCAAAACGGCCCACTTCTAGTGGATTTTTTGAACGAAAATGAGAGAGCAGAGTCAAGAAGAATAGCTTCGCAAGTAAAAGGTATCAGTGCTTTAACTGATCTAAACGGCCTTGATACTAGTACTTGGGCGCCAGAAATCAGTCCGCCTGAGTCATAAGCTCGTGCTCGGCCTGTTGGAGTTCCTCAATTAGGTCGTCAATGTTTCCGTCTAAAGCCCCGGGTATATTAGACCTAGAATAGCCTATTCGATGATCCGTTATTCGATCTTGTGGGAAGTTATAGGTGCGGATTTTTTCGGAACGGTCGCCGGTGCCGATAAGTTTGCTCCTAGCATCCGATAATTGTTTTTGTTCTTCTTCGATCTTTTGCTGCAACAATCTTGAGCGCAGAATACCCATGGCTTTTGCTTTATTCTTGATTTGTGACTTCTCATCCTGATTAGTCACTACCAGGCCACTGGGTATGTGGGTTATCCGCACTGCTGAGTCGGTGGTGTTAACGCTCTGGCCACCGTGACCACCACTCCTAAAAACATCTATCCGAAGGTCGCTGGGGTTTATTTCGATATCAGACTCTTCGGCTTCGGGCAATACGGCGACCGTAACAGTCGAAGTGTGAATACGGCCCTGGCTCTCAGTTACCGGGATACGTTGTACTCGGTGCACACCAGCTTCAAATTTCAGATTTTTGTAGGCTTCAACTCCGCTAACACTAAAGACGATTTCTTTAAAACCACCTGATTCGCTTGGACTTTCGCTCAGTAGTTCGACTTTGTAGTCGTGTGTTTCCGACCAACGGACGTACATGCGGTATAACTCTGCTGCAAATAAGCTAGATTCGTCTCCACCAGCAGCGGCACGGATTTCAATAATTACGTCGCGATCATTATTTGGGTCTTGGGGGGTGAGGGCATCGATCAGAGTTTCTTGGTTTGTTTGAATTTGAGACTTGAGTTCATCAATTTCGAGGTTTGCCATTTCAGCGAGTTCGCTGTCAGGTGAATTTTTAAGCTCCTGTGCGGCTTTTAATTCTTCCTGCAGACGATTTTTGGTATTAAAGAGTGACTCGATTTCTTCTAAAGTGGAGAGTCTTTTTGCAAGTTTTGGGTATGATTTGTCAGAGTAAATTTCCGGATCTTCGAGTTTCGTGCGCAACTCGGTTAGTTCGTTTCTGATAGCTTGCTCTTTGTTGTCCATAGCTTTCCTTAATATTAGAAGTATAAATAAAAACCCCCCAGTTAAGAAACAGGACGGTTAAATAAGTTCGTGTAGCTAGCTTTTGGCTTTTGCGGCCGGCTTGGTTGTGTCGATGGTATTTGCTTCAGCTTTGGCTTCAGCTTTGGCAACTTTTGCTTGTGCGCGTTTGCGGCCCTTGGCGGCAGCTTGGGCACGCTTATCTTTGGCGGCCTGGCCAGCGGCAGCTCGGGCTTTGAATTTATCGACGCGACCTTCGATGTCTAGGATACGCTCTTCACCAGTGAAAAAAGGATGTGATGCGCTAGTTATGTGAACCTTAACCAGCGGATATTCATTACCATCTTCCCATTTGATAGTCTCCTCGCTCAAAGCGCTTGAGCGCGTTAAGAAGCGAGTACCATTATTAAGGTCTTCAAAAACCATCAATCTGTATTCAGTTGGGTGCAAGTCTTTTTTCATTGAATTATTAGTATACACATCTGTTAGGACTTGGTCAAGGTGTCCAAATTTGCTCTGGCTCAACCTCAGGATGCTCCATTCCTATTACGTCTATCGCGATAGCACCTAGAGCCTCTTTGATAATTGAGTCCTCAAAACTTTTTACCAGCGCGTTTCTGGCTATAGATGCTGTAACTCCTGATAATGGGTCGACTAAATCATAATGAATTCCTGAGGCTCTATCTCTATGGTCTTCCTCTGGTGCGTCGGCTTCCCATGATCGATCGAGTGGTGCCGTTGCTCCATGCTCGTTCCGGCCACTTAACAACAGCCATCTAAAAGTCTCTTCTTGAGGTACCGCTTCTAGGGGTGTTGCCAACTTGAGTGCTACAGGAATTTCGGCGGTAAGCTCATAATCTATGTCGCCTAATGCCGTTTTGGCTCTTTGGGCTGGGTTGAGTCGTCGTCTGTCTCGCATGTTCGGACGGCTTATATCGGACTGGTCGACTTCTTTGAGGTCGAGGAAGCTTGGCGCAACGCGGCCTCGGTAATAAATCGGTGTTAGGGTTACGTCTTTTTCCGTATCCGTTATCGTAAAAGTTACTTTGTTCTCAAGGCAGGGAATTCTGCCTTTTGCTTTGGCAACACCAAGCGCAACCAGCTGCTCATGGATAGGGCCCGATGCTTCTTCGGCAACGGCCCCCACTACATTAGCAAATGTATGCCAAGGTTGATATTCGCTTATTCTGGGCTTGATTCCCGCTTGGCCGTAGTAGTTAGACAACCGAGTCTTAGTCATTCACGAATACCTTAACATAATTATTAACATTTGTCCAAATATGGATTTCTTTTAGTATACTGGACAAATGATCAAAGCCTTTATTTTTGATATGGACGGGTTGCTAATTGAGAGTGAGCCGCTTTGGCGCAAGGCTCAGGTTGAAGCATTTGCCACTGTTGGCATAAAGCCAACTCGCAACGAAATGGAGCACACAATGGGCCGTCGTATCGACGAAGTTGTTGAGCATTGGTATCATGTCCAGCCCTGGCAGGGTGCGTCACTCAAAGATATGGAGGCGATGATTGTCGATGGAGTTATGGAACTCGTCAGGCACGAAGCTAAGCTTATGCCAGGAGTAAAACAAACACTTGAATTATGCCAAGGCACTGGACTACCCATAGCGCTTGCTTCATCTTCACCAACAGACCTGATTAATACCGTTTTAGAAACATTTAATATTTCGAAATACTTCAACTTAGTAGTATCTGCCGAGCACGAAACACATGGTAAGCCACATCCCGCGGTTTTTATAACCACTGCAACCAAATTAGGGGTGAAACCGACCGAAATTCTGGTTTTTGAGGATTCTCCGTCAGGTGTCCTTGCCGCCAAAGCTGCCAAGATGAAATGCGTAGCCGTGCAAAGCGGCGAAATCAAGGATCACAAATTTGTTCAAACTGCCGATCTGATTCTTGAAAGTCTAGAGGATTTCAACAGCCGAGAGCTCAAGAACCTAGATAATTAAGATTTTATTAAGCTAAAGTGGGAAAATTTGGGATTCAAAACCACGACGCATTGAGTGGGTTTTGCCAGTGGCGTTTAATTTTCTGAAAATATTGCGATTTATATTCACGACGTTAGTCTTCGTTACGCCAATTTCTTCGGCTATTTGACGATTATTAAGACCTTTTGCTAGCAAACCCAAAACTCGCATTTCTCTATCATTTAGGCGTGATGCCGAACCTTTTTGATTAGCTTGAAGAACAGATTGTGTAAAAGACTGATATGCTGCTGCGGCCATATTAGGTGTGCCAAACTTATCAACAACACTGTCGCGTCTTTCTTCGACTTCCTTTGGGTCGATTTGTAGAACCGGAACGACATCTTGGACAGTAGCACCATAAGAGGCAAGATAGAGAACTTCCGATTCAGGGCGATCTAAAGTCTGACCTACTTGAGTAGGTGAGCTAACATTCGTAATAACAACACTTCCCATAGCTTGTAACACCTCATCTGAGGGCATTTCCAATACTATGTCGATACGTGAGCCTGCTTCTCCGTTTGCCATAAAAATATCATAAACTAAAAATCGAAAAACGCAAGTTCATGCACTAGATATTGAATAAATATTTCTAATCTGTTAAAATACCCTTTACAACAAATTAAGCAGGTTTAGGGATAGATCCTCCTGACGAACTCTCGCTCGAGACTCGAACAGGCGCCCTAAGCTCAAGAGAAAGGAATCTACGTAACATGGCGGCAGACGTCGATATTAAAAAATTATTAGAATCCGGAGCACATTTCGGACACAAAACCGAACGATGGCACCCAAAGATGGCGCCGTACATTCACAGCAAAAGGAATGGCACCCACATCATAGATTTGGCCCAAACTGTCGATTGTCTTAATTCCGCACTCGATTTTTTGACCAAAACCGCTGCTAGCGGCAAGCAGATTTTGCTAGTTGGCACCAAGCGCCAAGCTCAAGACATTATCAAGCAGGCAGCAGAGGAAACAGGGATGCCATATGTTACCGAGCGATGGCTTGGCGGCATGCTTACCAACTGGGAAACCATCGGTGGGCGGGTTAAGTATCTTCAGGATCTCGAAAACCGCATGGCTAGTGGTGAGTTGGCAAACAAGTACAGCAAATTAGAAGTTCAGCGCTACCAAGAAGAAATCGACCAAATGAATATCTTATACGGTGGTATTAAGAATATGGACAAGAAACTTGGTGCAGTCTTCGTGGTCGATGTAGTTAACGACATTAATGCGGTCAAAGAAGCTAACAAGCTTAAGACACCAATCGCCGCGATTGTAGACACCAACGCCGATCCGAGTTTGGTTAATTACCCAATCCCTGCCAACGATGATGCGATAAAGACTCTGCAGCTAATTGTTGACTACGTCAAGCAGGCTATTCTTACAGGTAAGGCGCAAATGAAGAACAGTCCAGACAAGGACTCTTCTGTCGCTAAACCAGCAGCAAAACCTGCACCAAAAGCCGAAGTGAAAGAAGAAGTTAAAGAAGAACAAACTAAAGCAGAAGTAACAAAGGAGTAAAAGGTGGCGGTAGATATTGCTCAAGTAAAGCGACTTAAAGATTTAACTGGCGTTGGACTGACTGATGCTAAAAAAGCACTTGATGAAGCCAAGGGCGACTTCGACAAAGCGCTCGCAGCCATGCGTAAAAAAGGCCTAACTAAGGCCGAGAAGAGGGGCGAGCGAGAGGCGCGCGCAGGAGTTGTCGGCACCTACAATCACGATGGCCGAATCGGCGTTTTGGTAGAAGTTAACTGTGAAACAGACTTCGTCGCACGCGGTGATATTTTTGCAGACTTAGTCAAAGACCTAAGCATGCACATTGCTGCCTCAGCGCCACAGTATGTTGACGCTGAAGGGGTTCCAGCTGAAGAGCGCGACAGGATCAAAGCTGAATTTACCGAGAAGACTAAAGCTGAAGGCAAGCCTGCTGATATGGTGGACAAGATCGTTGAAGGTCAGCTCAAAAAATATTTTGCAGAACGCTGTTTACTAGACCAGCCGTTTGTAAAAAACCCAGATATTTCCGTTGCTGACCACGTTAAGCAACAAGCAGCTTTGATGAACGAGAACGTCGTAGTTCGCCGTTTTGAGCGTATGGCGCTTGGCGAAGTAGAGTAGTATATAGCTATGAACCCAACCCAAGTTGTTAGTGAAACTAACGCCAAAATCAACCAGGCGATTGAGCGTTTCAAGGATAATCTCAAAACGCTTAGAACCGGACGGGCAAATGCGGCAATGCTCGATGGAATTATGGTCGAAGCCTATGGTACGGCAATGCCACTTAACCAAACATCAACGATTTCTGCTCCTGAAGCGCAACTATTACAAATAACACCATTTGATCCGAATAACTTAGCGGCGATTGCGAGTGCAATTCGAGAAAATCAGACTTTGGGCCTAAACCCAACTGATGACGGCAGGGTAATTCGCGTGCCGATACCTGCACTAACAGAGGAGCGTAGGCGCGATTTGGCAAAACAGATTGGTCAAAAGCAGGAAGAATGCATGATTTCGCTTCGAAATGTCAGACACGACGCCATTGATGCCATAAATAAGGCAAAAACAGATAAAGAAATCGGTGAAGACGACGCGAAGCGGCTAACGTCTCAGATTGAAGAGGCTATGACCAAAGCCAAAGCCGACGTTGAATCAGCAGCCAAAGCCAAAGAATCCGAAATCCTTACAATATAAATAAGTTTTAAGAGTGAGTGACGATTGGAGTTCCGATTGGAGTCCAATCATATACCCATTTGGCTTCGTCATTTGGCAGTGAAACGCAGCCATGAGAACTGTTTCGGTTACCGAACCAGCTGGTTGGCCTCCAATAATTACCATGGATTGCATTGCCAGCATAGAAGTAGTTTATCCATTGAACGTTTGGCTGGAAGTATTTCGTACCGTTAGGATTGAAGCCGCGCATATCTTGGCGGGTGAATTTTGCATAAATTTTGTATTGTCCAAGTGGGGTAGGCGTTTCGGGCGCGCCGGCACTTATCAAAAATGTTCGTTCAAGCTGGCCGCCGTGATACATATACATACGCTTGGTTGTAACGTCGACTTCAATAAATTTGTCGAAGTTTGCTGGTGTTAGTGCTCGGAAGGGAATGGTTTGTAATGGCACGTTAAGCTGCATACCCTTGGCGGCCAGCAGACTAGAGGCAATCTGCTTTGATAAATGACTTGTATCGGTTAGGCTAGTGCCGTCGCGCCCACTGACTAAAACCCGAGATGTGCCATCTTCATGAGTCACCGTTATTTGGTCACGAGGTGCGTAGGCAAATGGCTCGGTCGTCTGTTTTAGAGAGTTAGCGATCGCGTCTTGATTGACATGTATATAAGCCACACCAGTTTTTTTGTCGATAGTTTTTGCTAACCAGCTTGAGATGGTTTCTGCAGAGAAGGGAACATTTTTTGTGCCAACAGTTACACTTATGGGCTGAGCACTTAGTTGTTGGACGGTTTCATTTAATTTAGCGCTTTCGACCGACATATTAGGTCCTCTTAAAGGTCTAGAGTAGGCTTTGATTGGACCGTTTGTGGCATCTATGGCATAACGATCAGACAAGTAAAACGATGCGACCTGAATCGCAGATGCTAACACCACGAATAAGAGTATTGCGAACACGCCGAGACTGTAGTGATGCATAAAATCTATTACTGGCTGAATAGTCGAGCGTGATTTGGCGCTCGATTGTGTAATGTGTACATCCACCGGCTCAGCTAGCGTTTCGTTAGCAATTACAGGGACGTTTGCTGCCATGATCGGCATGGGCGCTTGCACAATTGGAGCAATAGGCCGGGCCATAACCGGACTTGGCTTATTTGTTTTTGCCTTAGGCATGACAAACTCATTGCCAACCATAGGCGCACCAGGCGCTTTCACACGACTCACTTTTTAACCTCTGTTTTTTCGTTTTGGGTTTTTGCCCTTATATATAACTATACGCCGCTTAAGCGCTTTGTAAAGCTCTTTTTAAGGGTGTTTGTTACAATAGAGCTAATGTCTTTAGCGTTATTTATTTTTGGCCTGATAATGTTCGTCGGGCTGGTGGTGGTTCATGAGTGGGGACACTTCATCATGGCGCGTCGAAACGGTGTGGATGTTGAAGAATTTGGAATATTCTTCCCACCCAAACTTTTTAAACGCAAAACCAAGAAAGGTTGGTTGTTTACGATAAATCTATTGCCTTTAGGTGGCTTTGTTAAGTTAAAAGGGGAGCATGACAGCGATACTGAGAAGGGTAGTTTTGGTGCTGCTACAACTTGGGTGAAGACCAAGATCATGGCAGCTGGAGTGGTTATGAATTTGGTTACCGCACTTGTGCTATTCACGATCGTTGGGCTTATGGGTATGCCCCAGCTGGTCGATAATCAGTACACTTATAAGCCAGATTCCAAGGTTACCAGTCGCCAGGTTTTGGTTAGTTATATTGAGCCCGGCTCTCCAGCTGCAAAAGCCGGCCTACAAGCACAAGATGAGTTAAATGATATATCCCTCGCTGGCTACAGCCCAGTCGGAATACCTAACTCCAAAGCCGTAAAACAGATAACGAAGAATTTTGCTGGTAAAGAAGTTCTTATCTACTACACAAGAGATGGCCAACAAAAAGTTGCGAAGGCTAAATTGCTAAGCACTGAGCAGGTCGCAGCTAGCAAAAATACAGATAAGCCTAAAGGTTATTTAGGAATAGTACCGAATGACCTAACAATAGCCCGATCTACATGGTCGGCACCGATTGTGGCTGTTGGTTTAAGTGCCCAGCTGACTCAACTAACATTTCAGGGGCTGGGACATGCCTTGTCCGGGCTAGGCAGTGCCATTGCTGGCGGCGTGACTGGGAACTCAGTTGCAAGGCAGCATGGACAGACCGCCGCCAGCGAGCAGGTTTCCGGGCCAGTGGGTATTTTTGTTATTCTTCAGAATGGCAGTTCGCTGGGCCTCTCGTTCATGCTATTTATTATTGCTTATATTTCGTTAACTTTGGCGATTATGAATATTCTGCCTATACCCGCCCTTGATGGGGGCAGGCTATGGCTGATGCTTTTCTCAAGACTTATCAAGAAGCCAATTTCTCCAAGGACAGAAGAGCTTATTAACGCCAGCGGTTTTGCGATTTTGATAGGCCTGATAGTCTTGATAACATTCGTAGATGTCAAACGATTCTTCTAAAGCCCCGCAACCCCTCAGGCATGAGGATGTAAAAGCTAACTCAGCCAGCAAAGACCAAGCTGTAAAGTCCAATGGCGTACCAACTGTTAAATGGGCTTGGTGGCTAGGACTAATATATGCCATCGTCTTATATGTTGTTGTGCAGTATGTCGTTTACTTTATCTTTGTGCTAGCCGGGCAAATATTTGGAAAATCAGAAGCCCGTCCTGCGAGTGAAGTAGTCGGCGGCTCAACTCTAGCGCAGTTTGTTTTTATGCTCATGTACTCAGGTTTATTCGTTCTAGGGATCTGGGCATTTATGCGCCAATATGGACAAAATCTCAGAACCATAGGCTTCAAGAAACCTACTTGGATGGATCCTGTATATGGGCTGGCAGCAGTGCCGGTATACTTTTTGTTTTATTTTTTGACGGTTCTTCTGGCGACCAATTTATTCCCAAGTCTTGATATCAACCAGCAGCAACAAATTGGTTTCGATAGTGTGCACGGTGGCGCCGACCTTTTACTGGCCTTCATTAGTCTTGTGATTTTGCCCCCCATAACAGAAGAAATCGTGTTCAGAGGATTTTTGTTCGGAAGCTTCCGCAAGGTACTGCCAATGGTTTATGCGGGCATTATTACGAGTTTGATTTTTGCCGTCGCCCATCTGCCCGAAGGTGGTAGCGGGGGACCTTTGTATATCGCAGCTATTGATACTTTTGTTCTTAGCATGATTCTAGTATATTTGCGTGAAAAAACCGGCAGTCTATGGGCAAGCATCACCTTGCACGGTGCCAAAAATTTTATTGCATTTGTCGCCCTGTTTGCCCTACATTTTAGATAAGTTATAATGTCTCTACCCCGAGCAGGGGATTTTTTATTTAGCCATAAAAGCATGAGCGAATTAGATTTAATTGTTTTGAAGCACGGCTCTTCGGTTGTTAGCAATGCCGGTGGTAACGGTATTGATCAACAAAGAGTATATGCACACGTTAACGCCCATCAACAACTCAGGGAGGGTGGGTTTCAGACGGTTGAGGTTGCCTCTGGCGCTGTTCTGGCAGGTATTGAATATGCGACAGAATGTAATCTCGATGTAAGCGCGTTAAGCAAGGTAGAGCTCGCCAAGATGGGAACCGCTCGACAAATCATGCATTGGCAGCTGGCGGGGGATGTGTTTGGGATTGCCGTAGAACAGGTTCTAGCTACTCATGAGGAGATAGATGATGAATCTGAAGGAAAATTTATAGTAGAGGGAATAAAAGAATCAGCCAGCAAAGGTTTCTTGTCGGTTGTTAACGAAAATAATGCTGCGGCAAACTATGAAACCAAACTACTCGAGGCCCAAGCCACTGAAGACAAACTTGTTAAAGCAGACAATGACTGGCTGGCAGCGCATCTGTCAATGGCGCTTGGGGCAAACACCCTTATGCTGCTAACTAATACATATGGACTATTGACCGAAAGAGGTAGAGTTAGGCAAATACAGGTAGCTGACGCAGATGATTATATTCAATATTGCTACCAAAAAGATCCTAAGGGAACCGGCGGCATGAAAAGCAAACTACTTGCAGCCGCTAAAGCCGCTGAGGCTGGAGTTGATGTAATTATAGGTTCTGCTTTTGCGAATCCTTATGTTTTGCTAGAGGGCGAGAGTGGAACAAGGGTGGTACAATAGTGCTTAAGTTGATTCGATAAAATGAGACGAAGTCAGTTATTTACTAAGACCAGCAAAACGGCACCAGCCGACGAAACAGCTCGTAATGCTCAGCTACTGATTCAAGCCGGCTACGTAAAAAAAGAAATGGCTGGGGTTTATTCATACCTGCCTTTAGGTAAAAAAGTTTTAGATAAAATCTCTCAAATTATCCGCGAGGAAATGAATGCCATCGGAGGACTGGAGATAGAAATGTCTGTCCTCCAAAACAAAGAACTATGGCAAAAAACCGACCGCTGGGACGATAAAAAAGTTGATAACTGGTTTAAGAGTAAACTGGCAAACGGAACGGAAGTCGGCATTGGCTTAACGCACGAGGAGCCGATCACCGAGTCGTTACATGCCTTCGTAAGCTCATATAAAGATTTGCCATTATATACCTATCAAATTCAGCGCAAGTTTCGTAATGAACTTCGCGCCAAGAGCGGGTTAATGCGAGGACGTGAATTTCTAATGAAGGACATGTATTCCTTTAGTAGAAGCGAAGAAGAGCACAGGGAATTCTACGAAAAAGCGGCTGCTGCCTATATGCGGGTTTACGAGCGATTAGGCATCGGAGATATCACGTTTAGGACATTTGCTAGCGGGGGTATTTTTAGTGAATTTAGTGACGAGTTTCAGACGCTAACGCATGTTGGCGAGGACACAATTTATTTGGATGAAACCAAAAAATTGGCGGTAAATAAAGAAGTTTATCAAGACGAAATCCTAGCCAAAATCGGGCTCGACAAAGATCAGCTTCAAGAAAAAAAGGCTATAGAAGTTGGGAATATTTTTGATCTTGGAAGTAAGTATGCCGACGACTTGGATTTGTTTTACATCGGTGAAGATGGCGAACAACACTCTATTATTATGGGATGTTACGGGATTGGCGTCAGTCGCTTAATGGGTTTGCTGGCCGAGCATTTTGCCGATGAGCGTGGTTTAGCCTGGCCTACAAACGTGGCTCCGTTTACTGTGTATATAGCTCGTCTTGGTGATGACGATGCCATATTAAGTCAAGCCGATGAGTTATATGATCGCTTGACTAGTGATGGTTTTGAAGTACTATATGATGACCGCGAAGCTAGAGCGGGCGAGAAGTTTGCTGACAGCGATTTGCTAGGCATACCTTATCGAATAGTTGTCAGTGCAAAAACTGCCGATGCAGGCCGATTTGAGCTAAAAGCACGCAAGTCGGAAGAGTCATCGCAAGTTGATTACGATGAACTTGTAAAAACACTGGATATTAAAGACTAAGCCACATATAATGGTGGCTACCAAGGAGGGAAGACCATGAAGAAACAGTTCCGTTTAACCCAATCCGGCGTTGATGAATTGAAGGTGGAGCTTGATGCTCTAGTCGCTAAGCGCAGCGATGTTGCTGATGCCATTAAAACCGCCCGCGAATTAGGTGATCTTGCAGAAAACGCAGAGTATCAGTCCGCACGTGCCGAACAAGAGCGGCAGGAAGCGCGTATCAGCGAAATCGAAAATATTTTAACTAATGTAGAAATAATCAAAAAGCCGCGTGGTGACAGCAAAGTTCAGCTTGGTTCTACCGTGAAGCTAAAAGGAGCCGGCAAGAACAAAGAGTTCCAAGTTGTGGGCACGGTCGAGGCCGACCCACTAAACGGCAAAATTTCCGACGAATCTCCGATTGGCCAAGCTATGCTAGGCAAAAAAGTCGGCGACAAGGTTGAAATCAAAACCCCGCACGACGTAGTCGAATACAAGATTACCGACATCAGTTAAACTTCGCTATACTATCTGCATGGCAACGCTCAAAAAGCTGCGCGAAGAGCGCATCCGCAAACTAAATGATCTCAAAAAGCTCGGTATTAATCCTTACCCAGCTGAAGCAGCACGCACAATAAAATTAGCTGAAATATTATCAGGGTTTGAAAAACTCGAAGGCCAAGATACGCAAGTTGTCGGCCGCATTACAAATATTCGGAAATTTGGCCAAATTGCCTTTATTGTAGTGCGCGATCAGTCTGGACAGCTCCAACTATTCTTGAAGGGAGATCAGCTTGAAGCGCTGAACCCAGCCAATAATCAGCTGGGCATGAATGAACTCGGATTATTAGATATTGGTGACTTTATCGAGGCCTCTGGCCAGATTATTAAGACCCAAACAGGGGAGATCTCGGTAGCTGTTCAAAAACTGAGACTACTAAGCAAGTCGCTCAGGCCTATGCCAACAACCCCGGACGGTTTCACTAATAAAGAAGAGCGCCTTAGGCGTCGCTATGTTGATATGAACGTCAATTTAGACGTCCGTGAACGTTTTGTTCGTCGTAGTAAGTTTTGGCAGGCAACGCGTGATTTCTTGAATCAAAACGAATTTACAGAGATAAATATTCCCGTACTTGAGCATACTACCGGTGGAGCAGACGCCACACCATTTGTGACCCACATGGATGCGTTGGATCAGGACTTTTACCTCAGAATAAGCCACGAATTACCCCTTAAACGCTTAATTGGTGCAGGGTTCGAAAAGGTTTATGATATTGGGCCACGTTTTAGAAACGAAAACTACACTAGCGAGCATTTGCCAGAGCATGTAGCCATGGAGTGGTATTGGGCATACGCTGATTGGCGTGATGGCATGAAGTTTCAAACCGAATTGTTTCGATATGTAATAGAGAAAACTTTTGGTAAGTTGCAGTTTAAGATCGGCGAATTTGATATAGATTTCTCTAAAGATTGGCAGGAACTAGATTATGCTCAAGCCATTCAGGAACGTTACAACCTTAACCCATTCAACTGTACTCTAGATCAAATCAAAGATGCATTGAAGCAAAATAATCTTGAGGTCGAAAAAAAGGACAACAAAGCTCGGGGCATAGACAAGCTTTGGAAAAACATCCGCAAAGACATTGCCGGCCCAGTTTGGCTTGTTAATACACCTTTATTTATCAGCCCATTAGCAAAATCTAATACTGACCGACCGGAAACTACCCAGAGGTTTCAGGCTATTTTTGCGGGCAGTGAAGTCTGTAATGGTTTCTCTGAGCTCAATGATCCTGAAGAACAGCTACGTAGGTTTCTCGAGCAGCAGCATATGCGCGATGCTGGTGATGATGAGGCAATGATGCTTGATATTGATTACGTTGAAATGCTCGAGTATGGTATGCCACCAACTTGCGGACTTGGTTTTAGCGAACGGGTTTTTTGGCTTCTTGAAGGGGTGACAGCTCGCGAAGGCGTGCCTTTTCCGCAACTCCGAAGCGAGCTCGACGAAAACACAAAATCCATCTACGATGAAGTCTACGGTTATAGCAAAAATCAACCTGAACCTAAAGAATGATCCAAGTTAGTGAGGAGCGATTTCAGGAGTTGATCAACGAAGCTTTAGAAGAGCTGCCCGGCGAGCACGTCAAGAATATTGAGAATGTCGCTATTCTATATGAAGATTTCCCAACCCCTCGGCAAAGGGAAGAGCTAGACCTGCGTCATGATCAAACACTGCTAGGGCTTTACGAAGGGATTCCACTTAGTCAGCGTCAAGGTATGCCCCGAATACTGCCTGACAAGATAACTCTCTTCAGGGGGCCGCTGTGTATGCAGGCAAATTCCGAAAAAGAGCTTAAAGAAGAAATTAAACACACGCTATGGCACGAAATAGCGCACTACTACGGGCTCGATCACAAACAGATCAGAAACCTAGAATAAACTACTTTTTTGACGACTTTTTGGTGGCTTTTTTAGCTGGGGCTGGGCTTGATGATGCAGCTGCAGCAGGAGCTTCATGATAGCTTGACCGTATCTGAAAAAGTAAATATAAGCCGATAGCCGTGCCGATTAGGCTCATGAACAAATCACCGATACCTCTGCCGAAAATCATTAAAATGCCGTAAACAACATTGATTAAGAGAGCGTAAAACAACAGGTCCCAACCTGATTTTTTGCGGGCTTTTGTAGGGGCAAAAGCGACTATATAAATGACTGCTTCAACGATCAGAGTGGCAAGACTAATCCAAAGCCAAAAAGTCATTCGACTAGCTGATATAGTAGTGCCGCCGTAAGCTTTGCTGACTGAGTTTGCGTAATCTATTAATGAATTTGCAACGTGCGCCCATTGCCAAAGTGAGAGAGCGGCAAGCAGTGTTAAAACGCCAAGTACCAGGTTGATATATGGCAGATATTTGACTATAAAATCAATCACATTTTTTGGTAGGCCGGGCAATTCTTTAACAAATAAATTGTCCAGCGATTTTTCCAACGAGGGAAAAGCACTCATAACGCCTCCTTATTTATACTGATAAATTTATGCTTTTAAGCGCGATTTTGCAATAGTTAAGGTCACAACGTCTTAGACTTCAATTGCGATATAGCTTATACTTATAAGCAATTAATCGAGGCTTAGGATGGATTATTCGCGCGCAAGACGCAGCGGGAAGCGTACACTTTGGGACAAAATTTGGCGAGACGATAACGGCAATGTTGTAATCTGGCAATTCCCAAGTCCTTTTTTGTTTGGCTGGGTAATATTCACTTGTCTATCACTGATATTAAGCGGCACTATATCCGATGTTTTTAGCTGGATCGGCACCGTCTCTTTAATCATTTGGAGCTTACTCGAGATTTTTCAAGGAGTTAATTATTTTAGAAGAGCGTTAGGCGTTTTAATTCTGCTCTACTGTATTGCCAGCATCGTTAACCTATTCAAATAACTATTCTTTGTATTTAGCTGCAAATTTTTGGCGCAGCTTAGCAATTTTTGGATCGATTACCACCAAACAATATCCTACATCTGGGTTTTTATTATAGTAATCCTGCATTTCCTTATTAGCCGGCCAAAACTTATCATAGGGTTTCAGTTCAGTTACAATCGGCTCTTTATAAAGGGTTGGAGCAAAATTATTTATCATATTTTCTGCTATGTTTTTTTGTTCTTGGTCATGATAGAAGATGACTGAACGGTAGATTTCACCAACATCGTTGCCTTGACGATTTAATGTTGTTGGGTCGTGCATAGCGAAGAAAATTTCTAGGATTTCTTCATAGGAGATTAGACTAGGATCAAACTCGAGCTGCACCGATTCGGCGTGACCGGTTCCGCCCGCATAAACTGACTCTAGTGTAGGGTTTTTAGCATGGCCGCCGCTGTAACCGGAGCTGACCTTGATAACACCTTTTATGCGCTGATAAATTGCTTCAAAACACCAATAACAACCTCCACCAAGTGTCGCTTTCTGCATATTCATAATTCTATTTTAGCTCAAGCGACAATACTATCTTGATGTAAACTATTTTTATATGAGTTCAATCATCTTTGACTTTGACGGCACAATTGCAGATAGTTTTGACTACGTGGTAGATTTTTTCGTTAACGAATCCGGCAGGACATTGGATGCCCAAGACCGGCAATCATTACGCGGCATGTCGATGAGGGAAATGGCTCAAAAACTCAACTTCCATATTTGGCAGGCACCTCGGTTATTTTTGCGAGGGCGCAGAAAAATGTCGCATCAGATAAAAAATATTCCTCCAATCAAGTCTATGCCGGAAATAATCCGTAAATTACACTCCGAAGGGCACGAGCTATTTATAGTGAGCACAAATTCACCCAAAAATATTCGCAAGTTTTTGGAGCATTATGATTTATCGCAATACTTTGTTGAAATCTACGGTGGGGTTGGCATTTTTGGTAAGTCTGGTGCGCTTAAACGACTTTTTAGGAAGCAAAACGTCGATATTGGCGACGCTTGGCATATTGCAGATGAAGTCAGGGATGTTAATGCTTCAAATTCTATCAATCTAAAGATTATTGCCGTTACTTGGGGCTTTGCTCGTCCAGCAAATTTGCAAGCGAGTCGACCGACTGCAATCGCACATTCGCCTGATGATATCATTACGATTCTTGAAGAAAACTAACTTGCCTAAACACCTCTAAAACAGTTATGCTTATAGTGTTTAACGAGACTATAAAAGGTGGCAAAACACAAACACCATAACCCTTTGGTAATTAAGCCGCACCACAAGAAACCCTATCGTTTAAGACATATTGGACTACTTGTGCTGTCGGTGCTTATGCTGACACTGTTTGCTATTGAGATTGGTCTTATTATCGGCCAGCAAAGGCAGCCTGCTGCGCCAAAACCTCAGCCAAACCGCAATTCTGTCATAAGTCAGACTCTGAGATCTGGCTATGGATTTTCGCTGGACGTCAATCGGCGGGTCTTTGATGTTGAGGCAGTTAACGAGGGTAAAAGCATCAAGGTGGAGCAAACAGACAGTTTCGCAAATGATAGCAAGTTAAGTCAGCTGATTATTTCGCCAACCGCAGGCTCTGTCGATGGTCGGCTAGCAGCGAGTAAGCTAACAATTACAGTTAATCCTGACAAAAATGTATTGAGCCAGGCTAAAACACAGGCGGCAAACAAAAATCTGCCGGCAGCTCAAATAGCAGCCCAACTTTTTGGCGTGGATAATAACAAAAACTACACTTCTAAGTTAACTTACAGCGCCATCGAATCACTCAATGGTAAGCAGGTTTATCGTCGCACATATGAATTTACTGACAACCTAACCGGTGGCAAAAGCTACGGAGTCATCTGGACTGGCGAAATCAGTGGCCGTGCATATCAAATAAGACTGGTTGGTTTGGTCGGCAGCGCTGTCGTGCCTGCCATTTATCAACCTATATTAAATAGTTTGAGTGTTGCGGCCGACCAAGCTGTGCTGGGCGCACAGACCAATATTTTTGCCAGCCAAACTTTATCAATGAACGGCAAGCTCGACACTAAATACCTGTCTGACGCAGTTTCTCCGGCCGTGGTACAAATATTTCACACTGTTTGCGGAATTCTGAATGTTGGTGGCAAGCCGCTAGCTGACAGCGCATGTATTAGCATGTCTGGCAGCGGATTCCTAGCTACAAGCGACGGTTATATTGCAACCAATGGACACGTAGTTGTCTATGATGCGCGAGATGCGCTTGCAAATCTCCTTACAACCAATGATAGTTTGCTTTCGGCGTATCTGGCTTCTTTGGGGGTTGCGGCAAATCAAACGGCATCAATCAAATCTAATCCGCCTGCGCTTGCAGCAGTAATCTCAAAAGTCTATGATATGACGCCTCAGCAGCTTAACTTTTCACAGAACGGCGAGTTAGTTATGGTGGCCCTGGGTAAAGAGACGCCAAAGCTAGACTTATTGAGTAATATTCGGACAAAAGATCAGCTGGCTGGTTTGGCGCGTGACACAAATTCTATAAAAATAGCCAAAGTTATCGGTTACAACTATTCGGCTAAAGATAAGTTTACGGCAGTTGCAAATCCAAATCAGGGTTTTAGTAGTAGCGACGTCGCGCTATTAAAAATCAACGTTCAAAACGCACCAACAATACCTATTGAAACAGGCCAAGTTGTTCAGAATCAAAAAATTGTATTAATGGGTTTCCCTGGGGACGCCAGCAACCCTCTAATAGACAATAACTACAGTGATGTCACTGTTACGGATGGTGTAATTAGCGCCATTCGCCAGGCAGCTGGGGGGCGAGGGCAACTATATCAATCAGATGTTGATGCCTCTCACGGCAACAGCGGCGGTCCCGCCATAGATGATCAGGGCAAAGCAATTGGTTTGCTGACATACCGCTACGTCGATTCCCAAAACGGTAACTCTCCAAAAAGTTACATCCGGGACATCACTGATTTTACCGATTTAGCGAAAAACCAGGCTGTCAAAATAGACAGTAATAGCAAAACCAGTCAGTTATGGCTCTCTGGACTAATTAACTATTCCAATAAACATTATTCCGATGCACTCAAACAATTTAATGAAGTCTACGAAATCTACCCATCGCATCGTTTGGCCGGGACATATATTTATAGCTCCAAAAAAGCAATTGCCAGCGGCCAAGATGTTAAAAACATTCCTCTTCGCTATCTGATCGCAGGCCTAATAGCTTCAGTCATTATTCTTATTATCACAATTTATGAAATAGCCAAACATCAGGGTATGCATAAGGTATATCAAGTTTCGCAAGTTAATGAATACGGTCATCGTCGTGCTGTTATTCCGGCACATACTCAAGAAGATTAGCTTTGTTGCTGTACAATTAAGTTAATGGCTTATAGCGGAATGAGAACCCAGCCCTACCAACCGGGGCAGGCAGCGCCTTTTAAAATTTCTCGATCAAAAATCGAGCTATATAAACAATGTCCTCGTTGTTTTTGGCTGGACGTAAGACTCAAGATTAAGCGTCCCAGTGGCCCTCCATTTAATATCAACAAAACGATCGATGAGCTATACAAAAAAGAGTTCGATAGCTATCGAAAAAGCAACAAACCACATCCAATAATGACGGCGAACAATCTCGATGCCGTACCTTTTGCCCATGATGATCTTGATAAGTGGCGACATAATTTTACCGGAGTTAGCGCACTTGATGAGCGCACCAATCTGCATGTATTTGGAGCCATCGATGATGTTTGGGTGGATCCAAGCGGCAGTTTAATAGTTGTTGACTACAAAGCCACCTCCAAAGCGAGCGGCGTTTCAATTGATTCAGAATGGCAAATTAGCTATAAGCGTCAGATGGAGGTCTATCAGTGGCTGCTTAGGCAAAACGGTTTCGATGTTAGTGATACCGGCTATTTTGTTTATACCAATGCCCGAATTGACCTAGATGGTTTTAATGATAGGCTAGAGTTTGAAACGAAGTTGCTGCCCTACAAGGGCAGTGATCAATGGGTTGAGCCAACTTTAGCCGAAATGAAACAAATCATGGACAGCGATGATATCCCACCTGTCGGTCAGGCTGCGATGGGCGGTCCTTGCGATTTTTGCGATTATGCTCGATCCAGGACCGAACTTACTCTCAAATCATTGAAGGCAAGTAGGCTATAATATCGATTATGTTGGACATACAGTTTATTAGGGATAATCCAGAGTTAGTCGTCGAAAAATCACGGCAAAAAAATATTGAAATAGATATTGAGCAGCTGCTTGGGTTTGATAAGGAAAGACGCGAATTATTGATGCAGGTTGAAGATTTGCGTCGTAAGCGTAACGAACTTAATGCGCAGACTAAAGGCAAACGACCATCAGATGAGCAAGTGGAGCAGGGGCGTGAACTTAAGCAGCAACTTGGTGCGCTTGAACACAAGCTAGCCAGCATTGAGCTTGAGTACATTGAATTATTAAAAAAAGTACCCAATATGCCGACCGAGGATGTCCCAATCGGTAAATCCGAAGATGAGAACGTCGTCGCAAAGACGGTAGGCGCAAAGCCCAACTTCGATTTTGAACCCAAAAGCCATTGGCAGTTGGGTGAAGCGCGGGGTTGGATAGATAAAGAACGTGCCGCAAAGATTGCCGGGGCTCGTTTCGCATATCTTAAAGGAGATTTAGTCCGGTTACAGTTCGCTTTAATTCAGTACGTTTTGAGTGTTTTAACAGATGATACGGTCATCGCTAAGCTGATCAATGATCATAATTTAGAGCTCAATCCCAAACCATTCACCCCGGTTTTGCCGCCCTCTATGCTAAAAACAGAAGTTTTTGATGCGATGGACCGTCTGGAGCCGCGTGATGATCGTTATCGAGTAGGGGAGGATGACGATGATTTATGGCTACAAGGTAGCGCTGAGCACACCATTGGCAGTATGTATATTAATGAAATATTGGACGAAAAAGATCTGCCACTCAGATACATAGGCTACAGCAGTAGCTATCGCCGAGAAGCAGGTACTTATGGCAAGGACACCGAAGGCATACTCAGGATGCACCAGTTCGATAAGCTAGAAATGGAAGTCTTTAGCACTCCAGAAACCGGACTTGCTGAACACCATTTGCTCTGCGCAATCCAGGAATATTTAGTTCAGCAACTCGGGCTACCTTATCAGGTTATCCAGAAATGCACCGCTGATATCGGCAAGCCAAATGCCCGTGGTATAGATATTGATATATGGATGCCTGGCCAAGGCAAATACAGGGAAACTCACACAGCAGATTACATGACCGACTACCAAGCCAGGCGCCTGCAGACACGTTATCGCCCCGAGTCAGGAACCGGCGAGCCGAAACCCGAAACTGAGCTAATACATACTAATGACGCGACTGCTTTTGCGCTTGGTCGAATTATGATCGCAATCATTGAGAATTTTCAGACCAAGGAGGGTAGCGTGACAGTACCAGAAGTTTTGCGGCCATTTTTGGGCGGCGCGCAAACTTTGTAAGCCAAATTATTTACAGCGCTTTACAGGCAAATTAACTACAATACTAGAAGAGCATTAAGCTCAGAATAAAAAAGGAGGCAATCGTGATTAAAAAGCTTGAAATCCAGGGAGTCCATGCCGATGTAGATGCAAAACTCAAGACTTACGTAAGGAAGAAAATTGGTGGACTCGACAAATACATTAGCAAGCATAACCGCGAGAGCGCTCACGCTGAAGTTCACCTCAAAGAAACCCAATCCAAGACAAAGGACAAATATCGCTGCGAGGTAACGCTGTATCTTCCCGCAAAAACCATAGTAGTCAAGGAGAACGCCCTGAATCTCTACGCAGCAGTTGATATCGTGGAAGCCAAGCTGAAACAACAACTGCAAAAATACAAGGACACACACGGTAACGGCAAGCGATACCGACACATCTTTGGTCGGTTGCGACTAAAAGCCAAAGCCTAAGCTAGCCTTTACAATATACCCTACATCTGTTATAATATAGTTAATGCTATACAAAGAATTTAATGCGGGCTCGTTCGAGTCGGGTAGTGTTATTCCAGCACCGGAAATAGAAGCTTACCGGCTACCTAACAACTTGGACTTAATGGATCAGCGCGGAATAACCGCGTCGGAATTATCTGCAGACTTAGAGTTAGACTTGGCGTATCAAGAAGAAACTCATGAGGATACTGATCTAGAGCCATATGCAGACTTCTTCGAAGGTTTTAGTGTGGTTGCAAAGTCTTTGCGCAAAGCAGCGGCAAAAAAGTTGCCTAGAGAGGAAGCCCCTGATCAGACTATTGATGCTATGAGACTGACAATGTCCTATATAGCTAGAGAACAAAGCCGACCAAATCATCGCCTTGCGCTTGAAGATAGATTCCAATCGGCCGCTCTTAGAGTGCTCGGCCGCTTAAGTCAATATGACCCAGATCGATCAAGTCTATCTAGCTTTACTTTTGCAATTGCATCTCAAGGCGTATCACTTACAGAGAAGGGTTATCTCAAAGAGTTGAGTCAGGCTGACGTGGTGCGAGTACCGTCCAGCAGACCAGGCTACTATATTGTTAGGAATCGACTGGAAGCTTTATCGGCAAAGTTTCGCCGAAATATAGACCTTGAAGAAGCAATTCAAATGCTTGGTCAATCAGCTTTTAAGCCTGACCATCTAGTCGACTACCTTGATTCGTATAGACAATTTGTGAGCATCGAAACATTAGAGCCTGGTGAGCTCGACGAAGCCATCGGTTATGAAGGAGAAGATCCGACATTTGAACAGCTATCTCAAGATTTGCTGGGAGCGGGCGCTTCTTGGGTTCTTGGTTTACTTGGGGAAGAGCGGGCAGATGTGTTGATAATTCGATTTGGTCTCGACGGCGATGAGCCGTTGTCTTATCGTCGGACAGCACAATGCCTTGGCAGATCGCATGAGACAATTCGCAAAATAGAAAAAGAAGCATTGGCAATCTTAGCTGAGACCCCGAAGATCAAGGCAATGATCAAAAAGGAAACCGTATAAAAGCATAAGCGCAATAATTTCGACAATTTTACCATCGCATTTTGGTTTAATTGTCGCTATAATGGTCTAGATACTTCGACTTACTAATTGAGGGAATTTCTAGACTATATGAACATAGTTTTCAAAAAAATACTTGGTGATCCGCAAGCAAAAACAGTTAAAAGGCTCCGCAAAAAGGTAAAACTGGTTAATGAGCGGGCCGATAAGTATACAAAGCTTAGTGACAAAGAATTAAGAGAACAAACTGAATTACTTAAGAAAAGGCTTAAAAAAGAGTCACTTGATGCGATTTTGCCGGATGCTTTTGCGGTTGTCCGCGAGGCAGCTACTCGCGTTCTAGGACAGCGGCACTTCGATGTCCAGCTAATTGGTGGGATGGTCTTGCATGAAGGTAATGTGGCCGAAATGAAAACCGGTGAAGGTAAGACCCTGGTTGCGACATTACCCGTTTACCTAAACGCGTTGACCGAAAAGGGCGTACATGTAGTTACGGTCAACGATTATCTAGCTCAGCGTGACGCCGGCTGGATGGGGCAGATTTATGATTTCTTGGGCATGAGTACAGGGGTCATACTAGGCGATCATAGCTACGTGTTTGACCGCAAGTTTATTAACGCTGATCACGAAGATGAGCGTTTGAAGCACCTCAAGCCGGCGTCACGCCAAGAAGCATATGCGGCTGATATCACCTACGGCACAAATAATGAATACGGATTCGATTACCTGCGCGATAACATGGTTCGCGAAGTCGACCAATTGAGGCAGCGCGAGCTTCACTTCGCGATTGTCGACGAAGTCGACTCAATTCTGATCGACGAAGCCAGGACCCCATTGATTATTAGTGCGCCGAGTGTAACGAGCGGTAATGCCTACGCCCAGTTTGCTAAAGTAACTAGACAACTCGTCAAAGGCAAGCACTACGAGACTGACGAAAAGCGTAAAACAGTCATTCTCACAGATGCGGGTGTCGAAAAGGTGCAAAAGATCCTTGGCCTAGATAATCTATATGGCTCGGGCAATATTCGTACCATCTATCATTTGCAACAGGCGTTGCGCGCCCAAGGATTATTTACCCGCGACAAAGACTATGTTGTCACCAGTGAGGGTGAGGTAGTGATCGTTGACGAATTCACGGGACGTTTGCTGGCGGGTAGGCGTTATAACGAGGGCCTTCATCAAGCCATCGAAGCTAAAGAAGGTGTCGAAGTCCAGCAAGAAAGCATGACGCTAGCTACGATTTCATTCCAGAACTACTTCCGTTTGTACGAGAAATTATCCGGCATGACCGGTACGGCAATGACCGAAGCCGAAGAATTTCATCAAATTTATAAACTTGATGTGGTTGAAGTGCCTTCAAATCGCAAAGTTGCTAGGATTGACCGCACGGACAGGATTTATCGAACCGAAAAGGCTAAATTCAAGGCTATTGTACGCGAAGTAAAACGACTTCACACCAAGGGTCAGCCGGTGTTGATCGGAACAGTTTCGATCGAGAAGAACGAAGCACTTGGACACATGCTTGATAAGGCAGGTGTCCCACATCAAGTCCTAAATGCCAAGAATAACGAGCGTGAAGCTAAGATCGTCGCTCTTGCTGGCGAAAAGGGCGCCGTTACATTGGCCACTAACATTGCTGGACGAGGAACAGACATTGTTTTAGGTGAAGGAATTAAGGAGCTCGGCGGTTTGTTTGTGCTTGGTTCAGAGCGACATGAATCTAGACGCATCGACAACCAGTTGCGTGGTCGATCTGGCCGACAAGGAGACCCCGGAGTTACACAATTCTTCGTCAGTACCGAAGACGACCTAATGCGCATATTCGGCGGAGATCGCATCAACAACATCATGTCCAAACTCAATGTTGACGACGAAACACCGATCGAAAACCGCATGATTAGTCGTAGTCTTGAAGGAGCGCAAAAAAAAGTCGAGGGCTACCACTTTGATCAGCGTAAGAGCGTCGTCCAATATGACGATGTTATGAACCGACACCGTAAAGCCATATATGCCATGCGTAAAGAAGTTCTGCGCGCAACCGATATCAGTAAGCGAGTCAGGATAATGATCGAAGATGAAGTTAGAAATCTGGCTACATCAGATTTAGTGACTTCGGAACAGTTCGAAGACGTCTTACGTGAAACCTTCCCATTCGATGAAGCTACCCTAGATCGATTATTCGACAGCGAGGCTGACAAATTCCAAAAAGTACTGCTCACTGAAGCGCTTGAAATGTACGCTGCCCGAGAGGTCGCGTTTACAAAAGAGGTCTTGCACAAAGTCGAGAGAGATCTTTATTTGCAGATACTCGACAATTTATGGATGCAACATCTTGAGAATATGGATCACTTACGCGAGGGAATTCACTGGATGAGCGTCGGTCAACAAGATCCACTAGTTGAGTATCGCAAGCGGGGACAGTTGTTGTTTGATGAATTGCAAACTAATCTTAGGCATGATGTTGTCAGATCCTTATACCACGCACAGCCTGTTGCTGAGGAAGACCTCGACCGAGTAATCGAAACCGACCTAACGCGAGCTGCAAGATCTTCAGTTGATAATGCTTCTCAAATAATGACAAGCGAAGTCGAGTTTGATGCCGGCGACTTTGTTGATAAAAACACCGAACACCAAGTAAAAAAACAACAATCTCAAAAACGTAAAAAAGCTCGAAAGGTAGAACGAAAACGCAAGACTGCTGCAAAGCGTAGAAAGAAATAGTCTTGAAGCATACAGCCAAAGAAGTCCGGTTAAAAAACGGTGCACGCGGATTATTGCTTGATATTCCCTCCGCTAGTGTCATGTCATTTGATATCAATTTTAGAGCCGGCGAATATCTTGTCGAGCCAGACAAATGGGAAGTACCTCATCTGATGGAGCACGTCTTACTCGGCGCTAATGAGTTGATCCCGAAGGCCCGCGAATTTCAGGCAGAGCTTGAAAAAAACGGTGCTTACAGTAATGCCACAACCAGTGTTTACGACATAAATTACGAAGCTGAGTGTGCTGATTTTGAATGGGAAAGAGTACTGGGTCTATTGTTGATTTCTGTAACTAAGCCCTTGTTTCTAGAAGAAGAATTTAAGGCTGAGTTTGGCAACGTGCAAGAGGAAATGGCCGCCAGAAGCAATAATCATTTTCGTCGTCTAAGTATCGAAATGCGGTCCCAGCTCGGACTTCTTGCCAAGCCCGATCTTGAACGCTTGGAGCTGATGAACAATGTATCGGTAGATGATGTTCGTGAGCATTACAAACGCACTCACAATTCCCACAACATGCGTTTCTTGATTGCCGGTCGGCTTACGCCCAGGCGAGTTGAGACAATCTGTAAACTACTTGAAACAATCGATTTACCTCAGGATGGCAAGCGTTTCGTATTACCTAATGAGAAACCGCGCAAACTTAAGAAGCCGGTTTATGTGCCCAACGATACTGTCGAGAATTTGTATTTCTACATTGATACATTTGTTAAAAGACGCTTGAGTGATGCAGAAAACGATTCACTTAATCTCCTGAACACCATGCTGACCGAAACTTTATATTCAAAAATTTTTGGCACCGCTCGCGAACGAGGTTTAGTCTACGGTATGAATTCTGGCATAAGCCACATCAAGAAATCAAGCAACTGGTGGTTTGGGGCTCAGGTTTCTGACAAGAATGCCAAAGCATTGCTTCACATCATTATTCATGAGCTTAGTCAGGTCAGGGCGGGCAAGATTTCGGTAAACGAAATAAAAGCCACCAAGCAGTATGCACTTGGTAAATTTCAAAGAAGTGCACAGACGGTGGGAGGAACGGCTAACGGCTACAGCGGTCGCTACTTCTTCGACGGCAAACTTGAAGACTATAATCATATTCCCGAACGAATTAAGGCTGTTACAAAAAAGCAGATTGTCGAAACGGCCGAATCAATGTTTGCTGATGATATTTGGGGTTTTGGGGTTTTGGGAAATTGTGGCGAAGTTTTCACCGAAAACTTGCGCAAAGAATTATCCAATCTTTGGAGCGTATAATTTTAGCTATGGATGAGATCCATGCTGCTGCAACCAAACTCAACGATAATGTCGAGCAAGCCAAGCAAAGCTTAGATATTTCCGGCAAAATTGAGGAGCTCGATACGCTAACAGAAGCTAGTCAAGCGCCTGATTTTTGGCAGGATAATTTGCGTGCCCAATCCGTCATGCAAACGATTTCATCATTGCAAGAAGCGACTTCACCTTGGCGGGTGCTTTCTCAGGATCTAGGTGACATTGTTCAGTTATCAAAATCTGATGACCCACAACTTACTGACGAGCTAAAAAAGCAACTTGATGACGCTAGCAAGTCGTTTGAGTCGCTTAAGGCCGAGCTTAAATTTAGCGGGCCTTTTGATGACCATAACGCAATACTTAGTATTCACGCCGGGGCGGGTGGGACCGATGCGCAAGACTGGGCGCAGATGCTGTTTCGAATGTATTCAAGATTTGCTGACAAAAATAACTGGCAGGCAAAAGTTGTTGAAGAATCTCCAGGTGAAGAAGCAGGCATCAAAAGCGTGACAATTGAGATTCTAGGCAGAAATGCTTACGGCAACCTAAAAAGTGAACATGGTGTTCATCGATTAGTTAGATTAAGCCCATTTAATGCGGATAATCTGCGACAAACCAGCTTCGCTAAGGTAGAAATAATGCCAATGATTGATAAACCAGAAGAACTTGAATTAGACGAAAAGGATCTCAAAATAGATGTTTATCGCAGTGGTGGCCATGGTGGACAATCAGTAAACACTACCGATTCGGCGGTTAGAATAACTCATATACCTACTGGCATAACGGTTGCGATTCAAAACGAACGTAGCCAGCTGCAAAATAAAGAGACAGCGCTTACTATACTTCGCTCGCGGCTTGCTCAACTTCAGCAAGAACAACATCTCGAAAAAATCAGTGAACTAAAAGGACCTAACCAATCCGCTGAATGGGGCAATCAAATCAGAAGCTATGTCTTACATCCATACAAGCAAGTAAAAGACCTTCGTACTCGCTACGAAACAAGCAACCCGGAAGCGGTGCTGGACGGCGAGCTTGATGAGCTAATTGACGCATATCTCGACAACAGCTATATTGAAAAAAGTAAAAAATAGTATATAATATCTCACTAGTTATGTTGAGCAAATCGTGGGATAAAAAAGCCTATGAGTTAGCGCCGACAACAGCACGGCGGGCTAGAACATTGTCCAGGAAATTTCATTTTCCGGGTGTTAAAGCGATGGCCGATTCTATACCAGAAGGGGGTGCGGTTCTAGATGTTGGCTCAGGCTTATCAAATCTTGGAAAAGTTATTGCTGGCCTCAGATCAGATATAAGTTGGACCAATGCTGATTTAATGTATGATCGTCGGTCAATAGTCGCTCGGGCGCGTTTTAACGCACCGCCTAATCTTGGGCTAGTCGCTGTAAACGCTACTGAATTAGTTGAGCAATTTGGTAGGTCAAAATTTGACAGAGTTTTTAGCTGGTGGATGATGCCCCATATAAATATGGAAAGCATGCTTGAAGCCGAGGATGCAGCCATGAACATGTTACTGGTTACTAAACCTGATGGTGTTCTGGCTGTCGGACCGGATCTTAGCTTCGGTAGCAAACAGGAAGCTTTTGTTACAGATGTCCCAGATTCTGAAGAGTACTTCGCTCAAACAGCCTCAGAGATAGCTGATCGAACTCGGCTTCCTATTAGTAAATCTGTCTATCAGGAACTATATAACGAGATAGCGCACTTCCACCGCCGTCTCGGGCTCTGAATCGATAAGCTTTATTTGCTATAATAGAGCTAATGATTTTATTAGACAGGGTATCCAAAAAATACCCAAAATCGGACGGAGTTGCGCTTGATCGCATCACTCTGCACGTCGAACCAAAAGAATTTGTTATAGTCATTGGACAGAGTGGAGCCGGTAAAACGACCTTACTTAGGCTACTAACACGCGAAGAGCGTCCAACGAGCGGTAAAATTGTTATCGGTGGTATAGATTACGATAAGCTCAAAGACAAAGATATACCAATGCTTCGTCGCAAGATTGGAGTTGTTTTCCAAGACTTCAAGCTACTGCCCAATAAGAATGTATTTGAGAATGTGGCCTTTGCACTTGAAATTGTCGGAGTTTCAAATAGGGAAATACGCCATACTGTGCCAAAAGTTTTAGACATTGTTAATCTAAAGGGCAAAGAGAAACGGATGCCCCGTGAGCTTTCGGGTGGCGAGAGGCAGCGTGTCGCTATTGCGAGAGCTATTGTCCGGCAACCGCGTATTTTGATTGCCGATGAGCCAACCGGCAACTTAGACCCAAAGCATGCCTGGGATGTCATCAAAGTGCTCGAAAAAATTAATCGTTACGGTACAACCGTTTTGCTTACAACTCATAACCAGGAGATTGTTAATAAGCTGAGGCGCAGGGTAGTGACTATTGATGGCGGCAAAATTAAAAGTGACCGGGCGAATGCCACCTATCACGGGAAGTAATATGCAGAGACGACTTACAACTTTTTGGCGAATCATACACACCGGCATTACCAATTTTATGCGCAACATAACTCTCGGTGTAGCAGCAATTGCGGTTATGGTGGTGACTCTGACAATCGTGCTGTTTTCGGTAATAACCAATGCGACTTTTGAGAATACAATCAAGCAGATAACAAACAAAATAAGTGTTTCAGTCTATCTAAAAGATGAAACCACAGCTCCGCAAGCTAAAGCTTTTGTCAGTCGGATTGAAAAACAGCCTAATATTAAAAAAGTCATATATCTTGATAAGCAACAGGCTCTTCAAGCCTATATTGCTCAGAACAAATCAAACACAAATCTAGCTACTGCTGCAGCAACATCCGGCAATCCAATTCCCGCAACTATCCAAGTCTATCCTTGGAATCTAAATGATATTAATGAAATCAAAGCCTTTTTAGTTAAATCTGATAACGCTGCACTACAAACGCCAGATTCGCCATCCTATAATGGCGACCGCAAACAAGCAATCGACAGCATAACTCACGCGACCAATGTGCTACGCAAACTCGGTATTGTAACTGTAGTTGTCTTTGCAATTATTTGTGCATTAATTATCTTTAATACTATCCAAATGGCTATTTTTAACCGCAGAAGCGAGATCACAATAATGCGTTTACTTGGGGCAAGTACTAGCTATATCAGGGGTCCGTTTGTAGTTGAGAGTGCAATCTATGGAATTTTTGCAGCGGTCTTCTCGGTATTAATAGTAAATTCTGCCTTCTTGGCATCAAGCAATACGCTGCAAGCAAGCAGCCTAGGATTATTGGATATCAACTATGCAAGCGAATATTTTAGTCAGCATTTTTGGCAACTGCTAGGTATGCAGATGCTGATTGGAGTTGTACTTGGTACACTTTCGGCAGTAATTGCAACGAGGCGCTATCTTAAATTTAAAACCAAATAAAAATTTTAAGAAAAACCAAAGGTTCCAGTGCTTATATATTAAGAATAACTAAAGGGGGTAAACCTTGCCTTTATATGCTACAATAGTCAATACGGCAAAACTAACAAAAATCATGCCAAATACTAAAAAACACTCAACTCGGTTTTATCATGTCAGAGCCTTTATATGTGCTCTGGCACTGGCTGGTTTGGTTGGCTCGGCCGCTGTGGTGCACGCTGATCAGTTCGATGAGCAAATCAACGCTCTGAGAGCGCAGAACAGTGCCGCCCAAGGTGTTTTAAATGGCTTAGCATCGCAAGCAAGTAGTTATCAAGATACGATCAGCCAGTTACAAACTCAAATTAATGCCGTCTCATCACAAATTGCTGCCAACGAAGCAGAGCAGGCTGCCGTGCAGACCAAAATCAATGAGGCCCAAGCCAAGATCGATCAACAAAAAGCCTATCTTCGCGAAGACATCAGGGCAATGTATGTTGACGGTAATCTAAGTACGATCGAGGAACTAGCTACCAGCAAGAATTTAAGCGAATATGTCGACAAGCAAACCTACCGTACTCGGGTGCAAAACAAGATCGACTCCGGGATTAAAGAAATCGCTGCTCTTCAGGCGGAGTTACAAAAACAGAAGTCACAGCTTGACCAGCTACTGGCATCCCAAAAACAGCAGCAGGCTCAGATTGCCAGCGCAAAAGCCCAGCAACAGGATTTGTTGAGTTATAACGAGGGCCAACAAGCAGCCTATAATAATCAAATAAGCGCAAACTCCAGTAAAATTGCTGATTTAAGGCGTCAGCAGGCCATTCTAAACGCTCGTTACAACATCGGTGATTTTCATGGATCGGCCGGTAATGGAGGCTACCCAGATCGTTGGGCAAATGCCCCTCAAGATAGCTTGATCGACAGCTGGGGGATGTACAACCGGGAATGCGTTAGCTATACGGCGTTCAAAGTTCATCAAGACTACATAGCCGGACGCAACAACCACGACATGCCATGGTGGGGCGGTCGGGGCAATGCCAATCAATGGGATGATAATGCACGAGCCGCCGGAATCCCAGTCGATTCAAACCCAACAGTAGGATCTATTGCGGTCAGCAATGCAGGTTTCTATGGTCATGTCATGTACGTCGCCGCAGTAAATGGAAATCAGATATACATTCAGCAATACAATGCCAGTCTTACCGGACAGTATTCAGAAGGTTGGCGCTACGCTACCGGCCTAGTCTTCATACATTTCTAAGTAAAATCTCAGTTCTTTTGGCTAAATTAACCCTTAGTAAAGAATTAACGCTTACGTTATAATAGTTGGAAATGGGACCAGAACAGACAAAAATAGCTCCCGCTTTGAAGCGGAAAAGAAGTAGGTGGACACGATGGGTTGCTGCCGGTTTTGCAGTTGTTGCGATTTTTTACCTGGGCATGCTCGTTGGAAGCGGTCAGCTGAGCCCGATTATTCACCGGCAGAGTCAGGTTACCAAAGGTTTGCCGACTCGACTGAACTACAATTCGGTAAACGATGTCTACAGGTCATTAAAGTTGAATTATGATGGCCAACTGACTCAGCAGCAGTTAGAAGATGGGCTGAAACACGGGCTCGCCGAATCTACAAAAGATCCATATACCGTTTATTTCACTGCTAAGGAGGCCAAAGAGTTTAACGATGATTTAAACCAGTCCTTTAGCGGAATTGGTGCGCAGCTAGGGATGGACGACGACCAAAACATTCAAATCATCGCACCAATTGATGGTTTGCCAGCTCAAAAGGCAGGGATTCTTGCCAAAGACATCGTCACAACCATTAATGGCCAAACTACAAGCGGCATGTCAGTTGACGAAGCAGTTAAAAAAATACGCGGACCTAAGGGCACAAAAGTGAAGTTGGATATAGTCAGGAATCGAAGTCAGGCGCTATCCTTTACCATCGTTCGTGAAGACATAACTTTGCCGAGCATTAAAACCAAAACACTGGATAACAATATTTGCTATATTCAAGTAACTACTTTTGCAAATGACACCAACAAGCTAATCAAAGAAGCCGCCGACAAATGCAAAGCCACAAATCCAAAGGGAATCATTCTTGATCTCAGAGACAATCCCGGAGGTTTGCTCGATTCGGCAGTTTACATTAGCGGACTATGGTTACCGCAGGGCCAAAAAGTGCTTGATGAGAAACGAGGCGGCCAAGTTGTACAAAGCTATAACAGTGAAGGCTCTGCACAGCTCAAGGGAATAAAAAGCGTAGTCTTAATTAATGGAGGAAGTGCTAGTGCCAGCGAGATCACTACTGGAGCACTCAAAGACAACAAAGCTGCCTATGTGATTGGTGAAAAGAGTTACGGCAAAGGCGTCGTCCAACAGCTGATCAATTTTGGCGATGGCTCGCAGCTCAAAGTAACGGTTGCAAGTTGGTATACACCGAATGGGCATAACATTAATCACAAGGGCATTATGCCTGATAAAGTAGTCAAAATTTCTGAAGCCGACATCAAGGCAGGCAATGATACCCAGTTAACTGCTGCCGAACAATACATAAATCAGTAACAGTTCACTAATATTGACAAAAATAGTTTATAGTTTTAAAATATTATTTATATGGCGTTAAGAGAAGTTTTAAGCCCAGCTCAGCTCAAACCTCATCTAATAGAGTTATACGAGCCTGTTACTCAGGGTCTTTATGCATACCAAGAAATGGCTGATGGTGCTTTAGATTTTGGCCTGAAGGCAGCGGCAATGTTGGGTCATAAAGAAGGCAAACCTAACTCCGCGCGGAGCGAAACACCTGTTGGGTCAAATGGTGAGCAAATCGGAAACCTGTTTGTGATAGCATTTCAGCCTGAAGAAGGTACCGGCGCAACCGGAACGCATACTCTAGCGGAAGTCAGCCTAGAAGATGGTCTGCCTTTAGACCCCAAAGTATTACCTCGATCCAAGGATAAGGTCGCCGCGGAATTAATGATGCCTTTAGTTGCAAAAAACATCGGCGAGCCTGAAGCCAAACCCATAGCCTACGATGTAACGTTGGACTTGTTGGGTATACAAAAACTTCCCAAGGGAAGAAAGCTGGTCAAAAAAATAGGTGAGCTTGGAGTTGATGATACCAGAAGATCTGCTACTAATGTCGAGGTTCAGCCAGTTGCTTATCATACAGTTGAGCCACGTTCTATTATCAATACGGGCGAGATGAAGTTTACTCCAAGTCGTAGGGGACGAATCGGCAATCCTCACGCGATCTTTAGTTCTCGACCTGATACTTTGCAAGTTGTAGCTTTTCTGGCAATTAGCGATGAGGTTGCAGAATCTAATCCTGATATTTTTGCTTTTATCAACCAGGCGATGCCACGCAAAGGCCCATTTCTATCAACCCCTCGTCCAGTCAGAACTGGACTAGAAGTAGAAAGCTTGCCAAACAGAGATAAAAAGAGTAGCATTAGTACGATAAAAGAGAGAGGTAAGGAGCCTAAGTGGCTGCAAAAGCGACGAAATACGTCTTTGTAACTGGTGGAGTGCTTTCTGGATTAGGAAAGGGTATCACCGCCGCCTCAATTGGAAACCTCTTAAAAGCCCGCGGAATAAACGTCAACTTGCAAAAATGTGACCCGTATCTTAACGTCGATGCGGGTCTTTTAAATCCGCGCGAACATGGCGAATGTTTCGTTACTAAAGATGGCGCCGAAACGGATTTAGACCTCGGCCATTACGAGCGTTTCGTCGATAAAGAAATGACTACCAAGAGTTCGCTTATGAGTGGTCGGGTTTTACTTAAGCTTATACAGGACGAAAGAGCGGGTAAATTTGATGGTGACGATGTCCAAATCATTCCTCATTTAACCGGGGCGATACAGGACTGGATTATCAAGGCTGGCGAAGGTCACGATGTTCATATTGTCGAAATCGGCGGCACCGTGGGAGACTATGAATCACTATCATTTATAGAAGCAATCCGAGAACTAGGCGTCAAAGTCGGGCTTGAGAATTGCGTTTACGTACATGTGGTATATTTGCCTTATTTGAGCGCGAGTAACGAAACCAAAACCAAGCCAGCTCAGAATTCAATTCGCGAACTGAGGGGTTTGGGCATCGCGCCAGATATTCTCGTAGCGAGAAGCGAGCAGCCTGCGAGTCAGGCGGCAATCGACAAACTTAGTTTGTTTAGTGGTGTGTCGGTTGAGGCAATTGCATCCCTGCCAAATGCAAAAAGTATTTACCAGGTACCTCTGACAATAGAAGATACAGGTGTTGCCGATGTGATAGTTAAACAACTCGGCTTAAAGGCCAAAAAACCCGATCTAAAGAATTGGCGCAAGACAGTAGAGTTGGCGACGGCTAAGCATAAAAACCATCTAAAAATCGGCTTTGTAGCCAAATACATGGATAATACAGATACCTATATGTCGGTTTTTGAAGCTTTGAAATCAGCCGGCTGGCACAACGATGCCGACGTAGACATAGTCTGGATCGACGCTTCCAAGTATGACGAAAAAGGCTCAGACATTAGTAAAGAACTAGACCAGTACGACGGCATCGTTGTGCCCGGAGGTTTCGGCGTGAGAGGACTTGAAGGCAAGATTAAAGCTGCCCAGTACGCACTAAAAACCAAGAAACCATACCTCGGACTTTGCCTCGGCCTGCAAATGGCAGTTATTGGAGCTGCACGCAATGCTGGCATCAAAGATGCAACGACGTTTGAGTTAGATCCTGAAGCCAAGAATTTAGTTATCACGACCATGCAGGACCAAAAAGAAAAGCTAAATACTGGCGGTACTATGCGCTTAGGTGACTTCAACTGCCATATCGAGAAGGGAACTCTTGCTCACAAAACCTATGGTACTGGGGACATAATTGAGAGGCACCGTCACCGAGGCGAATGTAATAACCAATTTGTGGACCAATTTGAGAGCTGGGGCATCAAAGCCAGCGGCATCAACCCCGACAATAACCTCGTCGAAATCATCGAAGCAATTAACCACCCGTTCATGCTTGCTAGCCAATTTCACCCTGAGTTTAAGAGTCGACCAAATCGCCCACACCCGATGTTTGATGGTTTCATAAAAGCACTCGTCTAACACTTGTCAAAGGATAAGAATTAAGCTAAGATTACCGTATATGGATCCAAATCAAATACAGCCAGCAAACTCAAAACATCCCAAAAGAATCCTACTTGTCGAAGATGACGATGCTCTAGCAGATGTGTATGTTACGAGGCTTCAAGCTGAAGGTTTTGATGTGCGCCGTGTTAGTAACGGCGAGGAAGCGCTGGCGGCGGCTCGCGCCTATCAACCTGACCTCGCAGTCGTAGATGTAATGATGCCCAAAGTTAGCGGCTTTGATGTGCTAGATATACTGAGAAACACTCCAGAAACAGCCAACCTTAAGATCATCATGTTAACGGCGCTCAACCAGGAAGCTGACAAAGAGCGAGCACAATCTCTCGGCGCAGATGATTATCTCGTAAAATCTCAAGTTGTAATCTCCGACGTAGTCGACAAAATCCGCCAACACCTCGGCGCCTAAACCATAACTTTTAATTGACTTTTTTAAAAGCTTATGCTAATATATTGCTATGGCAAATAAAAACAAACAATTAGTTGTGGCTGAAGAAGTTGTTGATGCAGAAATATTACCAACTGAAGACGAAGTAAGAACGCAGTGGAAAAGTAAACTCGCTGAACAAGGCTTTACCTCATCAGGTAGTTTTACTCGACGACAGGTTTTTGAGGATATTGTTCCTGAAGAAAACGCATCACCAACCGGCTACCGGACAACAATGGCTGAAATCTGTGATAAGCAGTTTGGTAGAGATAATTGGGGATTAGTGCCAACCGGAAGAATTATCGATCATCCTGATCCATGGCAAGATGAAACAACGGAAATTACCGAGTGGCAAAATAGAGAGTACGATCTTTTTGTCAGAGACCCTAAGCTAGCAGCCGAACTACCCAACCCACAAACATTTCATGACATTGAGGCTGGGGCACATCAGGCCGTTTTGCCGGCCGGCGAGCAACCAGTTTAGTAGTTTATTCGACAGTTACTTCAGTGCGGGCGACTGAGCGACCACTGAATAAGCGAACTTTTCGCTTGGTGAACTTGACGGTACCGTCTTTGGCAGCGTGGATGGTGAAGTTTCGGCTCATCTTGGTGCCTTTGCCCGGGCGCTTGGTCATGCCAACTTGGCGGACTATAACTTGGCCGGTTTTGACTTTTTCGCCACCAAATAGCTTAACGCCAAGTCGTTGACCTGGACTATCGTGGATATTTTTGGCTGTACCGCCGGCTTTTACGTGTGACATATTGTACCTATTTTACTGATAAAACTATGAGCTCGCGGGCGACAACTTGGCCTTCTCGGAAGTAGATCAAATCTTTGGATCCCGGATGCTCAAAACTAATACGATTATAGCCCAAATCGCTTATCTGGTCAATAAGAGGTAGGTGCTTAAACTTATTACCGCCGGCTTGCCAGGCGGGCACAGCCAAGCAAAGCCGAGCACCAGTTTGGAGCTGAGGCTTAATATTCTTCAGAAATTTTTTAATGATAAGATTCGTGTCACTGATATTTTGGGCGAGGATTTCTTCTGTTGACGGGGAGGTGAAGGGCCGACCCAGATAAAGTTCGCTAGCAACAAAATCAAATTTGTTTGTCCATTGGTGGTTGGTTGCGTCAGCGGTCTCGTATTTCTCAATCTTAGGCCCAATAGGATAATAGTTGTGCAACCAGGAAATATTAGTCTCACTGTAGTTTGTCATGCGTGGCTCTTTGTCGGTGCCATAAATGCCATAACCCATAAGCAATGCTTCCTGAAGCACAACACCCGTTCCGCAGAACGGATCAAGAACTGTTTGCCCAAGGTCCGGGGGAGGGATGTCTTGATTGGCCGGTATTTCGCAGATGTCTGTTAGCTCTTTTTCAGTCAGTTCGCCGGCGGCAAGGTTGATAATGATCTGGGCCAACTTCGGCGGCAGCATGCCGACCTTGGTGTCGCGCTTGGGTCGTTCGCGGTCACGGGCTGTGTAGTTTTCTATATCTTGGATTTTTACTGTCTGGGCAATGACGGTTTTTGGACCGTTTTTGATTACTAAGAGTTCCCAACCATTGGGTCCAGTCAGTTTGTTATGAAGGACCTGCGCAGTGTTAAGCTCAACTTCCTTGTTGGGCACAAGGCGCACCGGCCGGCCGGTTTTGCGAACGGCTTTTTTTATCGACAATCCTGTTGCCTCGACTTGCCTAGGCGAAACATCAAATCCAATTGCACTAAGGCCCAAGAGCATTTTACCTGGGGGCATCATTTTGCTGTGTTCAGGCGTAGCTTGGATTAAGAATTTTTCTGCAGCTTTCCAGGTGCCGGAATCAAGTTCAAGTAGTACTTTTGCGAACTTAACCGATCCGCCAAGGCGATCAAATGCTAGTAGACACGGGTCAACATCGACAATTACCGCTTTTTGCCCAATTGGCACAAGTTTGGAAGCTCCATAGATGCTTTCCAGCTCTGCAATGCCAAGTTCAGGCTGTCGGCCTAGGACTAATAAACTCTGCATGCTAACTAGTATAACGCTAGTCTTAAGCACTAATTGATATAATTTAAAGATAATGTCACAAAAACACTGGATCCGCCGCCGCTGGAAGTTGATTCTTAACATCGTTACTTTAGCAGCCCTTATCGTTTTGATTTTTGCCTTGAGAGATCAACTTGGCGCCACTTTTAGAGATCTGGCGAGAGTTAATGCCTGGGCTTTGCTGCTAATGATTCCGATCGAAATGCTAAACTATCACGCTCAGGCTAAGCTCTATCAGAGACTTTTTGCTGTCGTTGGCAATAACCTTAGTTATAAGAATTTATATCGAGTTTCATTAGAATTAAACTTCGTGAATCATGTTTTCCCAAGCGGGGGAGTGACTGGGATCTCTTATTTTAGTCTAAGGCTTAGAGATAAAAACTTATCTGCGAGCAAAGCGACATTGGTGCATTTCATTAAGCTCGGATTAACATTTTTATCGTTTTTAATATTGATTGTTTTTGGCCTGTTCTCGTTATCAATAATGGGTAGAGTAAATAACTTTACCGTTATGGTCGCGGCTGTATTATCAACATTACTACTTGTCGGGACCGGATTATTTATTTATATAGTTGGCAGTAAGCAACGGATAAACGCCTTTTTTACTTCTCTAACGAGAGGACTCAACAAAGTTATCCATGTCGTGCGGCCAGGCCATCCTGAAACAATAAATATTAGCCGGACTCGAGAGGTTTTTGATGACTTCCATGACAATTATCAGCAAATTAAAGGCAATTGGGGCGAACTTAAAGCACCGTTCTGGTATGCCTTTTTGGCCAATGTAACCGAAATATTGGCAATTTATGTTGTTTACATTGCATTCGGGCATTTTGTTAATATCGGTGCAGTAATTATGGCCTATGCGGTGGCAAACTTTGCAGGACTCATTTCTGTTTTTCCGGGCGGCATAGGTATTTACGAAGCCCTGATGACAGCTGTTATGGCTACGGCTGGTGTTCCAGCATCAATAACCCTCCCAGTTACCGTCATGTATCGTGTACTAAATACAATTATCCAATTGCCGCCAGGCTATTATTTTTACCACAAATACCTGGTCCAGTCGGATAAGCATGAGGTTGAGGCAGACAGTGGACCAAGTTCCTGAAGTCGGCGTCACGGAATTAGTGGCGCTCATAAACCAAACTTTTGAATTTGCCTATCCCAGTATAGATATTATTGGCGAACTTGCGAACTTAAGGGTTAGCAAAAATAAGTGGGTCTACTTCGACCTCAAGGACCAAAATTCAACTGTTAAGTTTTTTGGGACGGTTTATCATCTGCCAGGTCCGCTTGAGGAAGGCATGATGTTGCGCGTTAGGGGCGCCCCTAGGCTACACAATCTTTATGGCTTCAGCGTTAATGTGATTAAAATGCAGCCTAGCGGTGAAGGGTCTATCAAAAAAGCTGCCGAGCTTCTCAGGCAACAACTAACTAAAGAGGGCTTGTTTGAGCAAAGCCGTAAACGCCAATTGCCGTACCCGCCGGCTAGAGTCGGCTTGATAACTTCAGAGCAGTCGGCTGCCTATGCAGATTTTATTAAAATAATTAGTCAACGTTGGCGTGATATTCGAATCGAGTTGTTAGATGTACAAGTTCAGGGAGAAATCGCTCCAGCCCAGATTGCCTCAGCTATAGAGCAGTTTAATTCAGCGGCCGAAACAAACGATGTTTTGGTAATAATCAGAGGAGGAGGCAGCGCTGAGGATTTGGCGGCATACAATAGCGAAATCGTCACTCGGGCGGTCGCCGCCAGTCGAATTCCAACCCTGGTTGCGATTGGTCACGAGATTGATCTTAGCTTGGCAGAGTTGGCGGCAGACCGCCGCGCCAGCACGCCGAGCAATGCTGCCGAAATATTAGTCCCTGACGAGAAGCAAGTTAGAGCCAAGCTGCTTAGTTTTAACGCGCACCTGAACTCGTTCGGGCGGTCGGTTTTTATTGAAACCAGGACTCGTATTCGGCAAGCAACACAGGACCTCAATCAAATTCTTGCATCAAGGATACTAAGCCTCAAAAATGCCAACCAAACAAACGCTAAAATACTATCTGCTTTAAATCCCGAGTCAGCGCTCCAGCGAGGTTTTTCAATTGTTTCATTTAATGGCAAAGCGATTACCTCCACGAGACAGATTAAATCAGGTAATATGGTAGATATTAGAGTCTACGATGGAAGTTTTGAAGCTTCTGTTGAGACAATAAAGGAAGGTAAAGATGGCTAAAAAAAGCGAACCAAACTACCAACAACTGAGTCAACGCCTGGATGAAATTATGACCAAAATTGAAGACCCAAATATTGACGTCGACCATGCCATTGAGCTTTACCAAGAGGGTATGGAGCTAGTCGAGCAAATCGATCAATATTTGAAGAAAGCCGAGACAAAAATAGACAAAATTAAAGCAAAATTTAGCCAAGCATAATTATGTTTTGGGTGATCTTAATCATCACAGCGATCTTATTATGTTTTGGTTATGTGCTACTATTTGGCGCGCCTTATTTGCCAACACTGAATCTACAAGTCGAAACAACAATTAAGCTTGCAAATCTAAGTCCAGGACAAACTGTTATAGAACTGGGCTGTGGTGATGGCAGGGTCATGGCGGCCTTTGCTAAAAAGGGAGTTAAATCGATTGGCTATGAGCTTAATCCAATTATGTTTGTAATTTGCTGGCTGAGGTTAAGGCGCTATGGTGATTTAGCACAAGTTAGATTTGGTAATTTTTGGCAAAAGACTTGGCCACCGGCAGATGTTATCTATACTTTTTTGCTAAGCAAGTATATGACTAGGCTCGATCAAAGTCTTGAGTCATACGAACACAAACCCGTCACTTTAATAAGTTACGCCTTCGAAATATCAGGCCGGCGTCCTGATAAAAGCAAAAATGGACTGTTTGTTTACATTTATCGATAAAGCACAAACAAAACAGAGGTTGCCAGGCCGTTTTAATCGGGGTAAGATTATGGTTATGGTAAAAACCGATCAGCGCGGCGAAGTTAGCGGCCTGGCAATAGGTCTTGTAATTACGATCTTGTTACTAATACTTGCCGTAGTTGCAGCAGGTTGGGGTATCAGCGGAAGGCAGGATTATAAAAATAATGTTGATGCTAAGATCAATGTCGCCGTTAACAACGCGGTCAAAGCTGAAGATCAAAAGAAGGATGCTCAGTTTGCTGAAGAATACAAAAAGCCTCTAGCATCGTGGTCTGGCCCCGAAGATTATGGCAGCATTCAAATGTCATATCCTAAAACCTGGAGTGGCTATGTTGATACTAAGGGACAGGGCAATACGGCTGTTGACCTATACTTCGCACCGAAGGTGGTGCCTACTTTTAACGATCCCGCATCGATTTACGCACTTAGGGTTCAAGTAGTAAACCAGTCTTATGCGGATTCAGTAGGACGTCTGGATAGAGCCATCAGGGCGGGAACAATTAAAGTTTCAGCTTATTCATTACCAAAACTACCTAAAGTTGTTGGCGTCAGGGTCCAAGGTAAAATCAATAGCACAACTCCAGTTGATCAAGTTATTTTGCCGCTCCGGTCGCAGAGTATCTTGATTTGGACAGAAGGTGGTAATTATGTCAACGATTTTAATAATTATATCTTGCCTAATTTTTCTTTCTCTCCTTAAGCCAAATTCGTATAAGCATTAGTTCTTAATAAAGCCATCTGCCTCGTCTATAATTATTGATAAATTTGCAGTAGTGAGGGTAGACAATAATGACTGACAACAATAATTTGGCTTTGTCTCAGGGATTGATCCTTAGCTTGGCCGAGGAGTTAAAGTTGCCACTACTTCAAATCGCGCGCCGAGCCGAGCTTACAAAAATGACTGGCGAATCTGATGATGAAACCATCGCAGTCGCCGCCAACAATGCAATTTGTCTTATCGACAACTATATTACGGGGGTCAAACTGGCAATTAATCCCGATAATCTTAATTACGAAACGGTTTCAGTTTCGTCAGTTTTGTATGAGTCAGCCCACGAGCTTGACGGTATAGCAAAGCTTTATGGGGTTGAGCTGGATCTAATGATTCAAGGCAAATTTCATCCAGTAACTATTAATCGCGAAGGCCTTCAGGCTGCGCTTACAAGTTTAGGTATGGCCTTAATTGAGGCATTGCCGGGACAGGAAACCACTCAGCTTAAGTTACATTTCGCTACTCATCGAAGTCGTTATGGTGTGGTGGCTGGCATCTACTCAGATAACAAGCTGCTAACAAATAGCGTGTTAAAAAATGGACGCAGACTTCAACGCAAGGCCCGCCAACCGCTTCAGAAAATCAGTCACACAAACGGCGCAGGAATTTTTGTTGCCGACAGCATACTAAATTCGATGAACCTTCGACTTATGACATCCCGGCATCATAATTTATACGGCCTAGGCATGGTGCTGAGACCTAATAATCAGCTCAGGCTCGTTTGATGTCTAAGATCTTGCTAATTGAGCCAGATCGAGTTCTTGCTGCCAGTTATTTTGGCGCACTTAAGTCGGCAGGTCATGATGTTAATGTAGCGCCTGGTGCTCAGAGTGCAATTATGGCGGCGGATCGAAGCATGCCCGACCTAGTCATTCTTGAATTGCAGCTAATTGGTCATTCAGGTATCGAATTCCTATACGAGCTAAAATCATACAGTGAATGGCAAAATATCAAAGTTCTAATTTTAAGTCAGTTTAAGCCGGCTGAGTTTCGAGACTCCATGGGTATATTAAAAAAACAGCTTGGTGTGGTTGATTTTTTGTATAAGCCGGAGACAACACTTAAGGATCTCGTTAGTTCTGTCAACCATAGCCTTAATCCGATTGAAGTGTAGCTGCTGATATGAAAACCATCCAGACGTCGGCGATTATATTGAGCCGGACAGATTATGGTGAGGCCGATCGTATTGTGCGAATCTTAACTCCCAATTACGGCAAAATCAGTCTTATGGCACGTGGTGCCCGCAAGCCTCGAAGTAAGCTGGCAGGGGCAATTGAACTATTTAGCATCTCCGAATTAACAATCTCGGAAGGTAAGAGTGAAATAAAAACACTAATTTCCGGGCGGCTTACAAATCATTTCACAAATATAGTTAAAGACATAGATCGAGTTCAGTGCGGCTATGATTTTATAAAAATTTTGAATCGTAATACCGAGGACTTACCTGAGTCGGACTATTATTACTTATTATCTACGACACTCGAGTCTCTGGATGATGAGCTGGATATAGAACTGATAAAGGTCATTTTTAATGCAAGATTACTGAGCTTGTCAGGCCATGCGCCAAATCTGATTACCAACAGCGAAGGTAAAAAATTAGACCGGGATGATAGTTTTGAATTCGATTATGATAAAACCTGTTTTAGGGTTGCTAGTAAAGGAAATTACTCTCCATTAGAGATAAAGTTTATGCGTTTACTCTTCGCTGATGCATCGGCTAAACAACTTTCAGACATCAAAAATCAAAAAGAATTGACTAAAAAAGTCGCTCCTTTGGTTTATAATCTGTCAAAACAGTATTTACATAACAGATGAGGTTATGCGTAGGGAGCGACTAAGAGCAAGAGCGGCAATATTGACGACAACTGCGGTGACGGCGCTTGGAGTCATTGCCTTGCCGCATATCGAAGAACATTCTTCAAAGGGGACGAGCGAGGTTGCTGCGGCCGTAGACTCAAAACATGACTACAAACAAAAGCCGATTGGCGAATTGGGTCGCGACGCAATCGTGCTAATGGCGGCATTTACTATAGGAGCATTTGGTTATATGATGACGACCGAAGAAGCATTTGGTCCGAATCGGCCCGAGCCGAACTATGACCAGCCTCCAGATTCAGGTATAATCTGGGATGAAATATGAGCAACGTTAACCTCGAGGATATAGTTAGTTTATGTAAGCGCCGTGGTTTTATTTACCAAGGCAGTGAAATCTATGGCGGACTGGCCGGTACTTGGGATTACGGACCTCTAGGAGCTCAACTCAAAAGAAACATTACCAATCTTTGGTGGCAGACTTTTATTGAAGCGCGCGACGATATGTATGGTGTCGACACTACCATCCTTATGAACCCCAAGGTCTGGCAGGCGAGTGGCCATGTCGACACCTTCAATGATCCGCTTATTGAAGATGTCGTAAACAAAAAAAGGTATCGCCTCGATCATTTATTGGAAGATAATGGCGTGGAAAACGTTGATGCAATGACGATTGATCAGATGGCTCAGGTTGTTAAAGACAAGAATATCAAGAGTCCTGACGGCAATGACTTGGGCTCACCAGCAGAGTTCAATATGATGTTCAAAACCCATGTAGGGCCGGTTGAGGACTCGGACTCGACGGCCTATCTACGGCCAGAGACCGCTCAAGGCATGTTTACCAACTTCAAGAACATTGTCGATAGTTTTTATCCGGATTTACCATTTGGTGTCGGTCAAATAGGTAAAAGTTTTCGCAACGAAATAAGCCCAGGTAATTTTATTTTTAGATTGCGTGAGCTCGAAATAATGGAGCTCGAGTATTTTGTTGATCCTGCGAATTGGGAAGGCAGTTTTGAAGAGTGGCGCGAATTTAGCTTGGCCTGGTTTGATAAACTGGGGCTCGACAAAGCTCGCATCAAAGAAGTTGAGGTTCCGGCAGAGGACAGAGCACATTACAGCAAGCGGACCATTGATTTTTATTTTGAGTTTCCTGGGCTTGGTTTTGACGAGATTGGCGGGCTGGCCTATCGGACCGATTTTGATCTCAAGAATCACCAAGAGCACTCATCTAAGAATCTTGAGTATCGACCAAAAGACGGCGGCGAAGCATATATTCCGCATGTGATTGAGCCAACATATGGACTGGATCGTAATCTTATGGCGGTAATTTCTAATGCTTACACCGAGGATGAAATTAACGGCGAAAAACGGATCTATCTAAAGTTGCCTAAGCATCTCGCACCTGTTAAAGTTGCCGTTTCGCCACTGCTTAAGAACAAGCCCGAATTGGTCGAAAAGGCAAGGGAAGTCTATAAAATACTTAAGCAAGAATTTGGAAATGTCATGTGGGATGACAACGGCAACATCGGCAAACGCTACCGCCGTCAGGATGAAATCGGCACTCCTTATTGCGTGGTAATAGATTTTGAAACACTCGAAGGTGACACTGCCGAAACAGTGACCGTGCGCGATCGTGACACGACCGAGCAGAAGCGGGTCAAAATCTCCGACCTAAAATCAGTAATCGGAGACAGTTAATGGGCGGTCATGAATACCCAAGTTTGCCTCAGCGAGAGTGGCTAGTTGATGAAGAGAAATTACGCTCGAAGGGAATTGAGCCCGGGGTCTACGAGCATTATCAGGGCGGAGAATACTTAACGCTATCGACTGGCTGGCGTATGGTTGAGGGAGTTGATGGTGATGCAGTGGGCGAAGAGGTCGTATGGTACGTTGCTCTCTATGAACATCCTGAATATGGCGCTTATGCTGAGTGGGATAGGCCGATAGAGGATTTTAGGCAGGGTACAGTTGAAATAGACGGCCAGCAAGTCCCCAAATTTGTCTACGCGCGTCCAAATTAACTTAGATTAAGTTTTTGGAAATAAAATTGACCGGACCGGTCTTAGGGTGCGATGATTTGCTCCACAAATAAACTGAGGAGAAATCATGGTAGATTATATGCCGCGAAACATAGCCCGATCATTTATATTGATAATACTTTTAGTTATGCTGGCGACCGGCGTCACCTATGCTGCGCTGCAAAGCCCGCAAATCAAACTTACTGGCAGCACTATTTCGACCGCTACTGCCAACTTGCTGATTAGTAGCGATGGCGTGAATTATGCGACAAGCAAGCCGGGTTTTGATTTTAATAATTTGGTTCCGGGCGGAGGGCCGTCGCCGTGGGATGGCTATAGTCTTTGGCTAAAAAATAGTGGCGGCATCTCCGAGAATCTTAAGATTTCGGTAAGTTCGCTGCCGACTAATCCAGACCATGTTGATTTAACAAAAGTGAATGTAATTTTGACGCCTGTTGGATTCAACGCCGGCCCATCGCAAACCTACACACTTGATGCTTTGATAAATTCTAATGCTAGCGGAGGTCTTACCATAACTTCGCCGACACAACTTTTCGCCGGCAATGTCCAGCAATTCACAATCAAAGTCTCGATGGCTACAGACGCGGTTACAAGTCCTAGTGCGTCAATCGGCAATGTCGACTTCTCATTTATCGGTCAGGCAGTAACTAACTAATGCTGGGCCAACGCTATGAAATTAGCCAGACCATTGATCTACTTAGTTGCGGCGGTCATTCTGATACCGATTTATGTTGGTGCTGCTGGCATGATTACGGCAAGAGCATTAGGGTTGCGGACAGTAACGGTTAATAGTTCGAGCATGTCTCCCGCCATTAGCAAAGGCGACGCGTTGATAATCCAGTCAGTGAATAATCCAAAAATTGTAGTTGGCGACTTGGTGACATTTAAGTTAGAGGATAAATCTGGCACAATTGTAACCCACCGGCTGACTCGGGTGTCGTCAAGATTTCTATTAACCAAGGGAGATGCCAATAAATTGCCGGACAAGCCAATTCAGAGAACTCAAATTGTTGGACTACCGATTTTGCTATTACCGGGCTTTGGCACAATTCTCGAGACGCTCAAAAAGCCTCTGACAATTTTTCTTCTAATATATTTACCATCACTATTTCTCATCTTGTTAGAGATATATGGCCTAATTGATCAGGCTGGACATAAAAACTATCTGATAGACTATAGCTATGCAAAGAAAAGGCAAAAAGCCTAAGCGCTACGCTTTTATCGATAGTCAAAACCTCAACCTTGGCACCCAGAGAATGGGCTGGAAGATGGATTGGCGCAAATTCCGTGAACTTCTGTCTAAGAAATATGGCGTCACGCATGCCTATATGTTTATCGGCTATATGAGCGAAAACGAGTCGCTCTACGAATATATGCATGACCTTGGCTATCTCATCGTACTGAAACCTACCGTAGATGTTGCGCCTAATAACGAAGCGGGCAAGGAAGAAAAGTCGCCCGTTAAAGGCAACGTCGATGCTGACCTAGTGCTGTTTGCTATGAAGGAACTGCCTAACTATGACGAAGCTATTCTTGTCACCGGTGACGGCGATTTTGTTGGCCTTATTGAATACCTGCAAGAAGTAAATAAGCTTGGTTTTGTGATGACCCCAAACTGGCAGTATTCAAGTCTGTTTAAGCCATTTGAGAAAAATATCATCAGACTCGATCAATCTCGTCGGCAATTAGAGTACAGGTCTCGCAAGAAAAAACCAGCGTCTAAGTAATATTTTTCATCTATATTTATTTTTCTTCCGTTAAACTTAGTTTCATTAAGGAGGGTCTATGCTAGGGGACAAAAAAGTGTTTGCGACGATTGCCGTGAACGATATTAACAACGCAAAAAATTTTTACGGTGAAACTTTGGGACTGCGACAGGTTGATGAAAATCCAGGTGGAGTAGGTTACGAAAGCGGTGGCGGCAGGCTTTTTGTCTACCAATCACCCACTGCAGGCAAGGGAGAGGCTACCTGTGCAGCTTGGAACGTCGATAACATTGAAGAAGAAGTTGAAGACCTTAAATCCAAAGGCATAACTTTTGAACACTATGATTTGCCGGGAGGTACTCGAGAAGGAGATATCCACTCGTATGGTTCGATGAAGGCCGCCTGGTTTAAAGATCCTGATGGCAACATTTTATCGCTGGGGTCAGATTAAGTGGCTACTAAGAAATCTGCAGCTGACTTTAGCGGTCTAACGGCACTCTTCATTAATGGCACACTGGCCAAATCACCTGAAGTTAGTCACACAGAATTATTAATAAACATCAGTACTAAAATCATGAGTAAACACGGTGTCAGAACGGAGGTTTTGCGTGCCATTGACCACGACATTGCTACCGGTGTATGGCAGGATATGCGCGAGCATGGCGCTAAAAGTGATGAATGGCCGGAACTTTTCAAAAAAGTGATGGCTGCGGACATTTTAGTCTTAGCAGGTCCGATCTGGCTAGGTGACAACAGCAGTGAAACCAAAAAAGTAATTGAGCGCCTGTATGCGTGCAGCAGTATTCTAAACGACGACGGACAGTATGCGTTTTATGGCAAAGTTGGAGGTTGCCTAATTACAGGTAACGAGGACGGCATCAAACATTGCGCAATGAATGTTCTGTACAGTCTGCAACATCTTGGTTATTCTATTCCGCCTCAGGCCGACGCGGGTTGGATTGGTGAGGCTGGGCCAGGTCCAAGCTATGGAGATAAAAATGCAGATGGTAGCCGTGTAGGCCTGGATAACGATTTCACCAATAGGAACACTACATTTATGACCTGGAATTTAATGCATCTCGCCAAAATGCTCAAAGATGCTGGCGGAATTCCCGCCGAAGGAAATCAGCGCTCCAAGTGGGATGCAGGGGCGAGGTTTGATTTCGAAAACCCAGAATACAGATAAAACAAAAACCGAACCCAGTCAATAATTAACATAAGAACATTGACAAAATGCATAATTTTTGCTAGAGTAATAGTATGTCAAATAAAACAAAAACTAACATTTCAGCTTTAGATAAGATTGGCGAGATTAGCCAGCAAGCCGGTCTGCTACTAATGACCGCAGCCGTCACTCTTGGCATGGTCGAGATCCCTGAGCACGTCAATAATAAAATAGTTCTACCTGTTGAGGCAGTCTATTCCCAGGTTGGCGGCGCAGGGGCAAATGACGAAACCAACAGCACTCTAAGGCGCGAAAAAGAGGAGTCTGGTCCTCACTATGTTAGCTATAGCTCAATTCAGCGTACCCACGCTAGAGCAGGAAAGAGGTAAAACAATATGTCGAAGCACAACACAGCAAGGAGAGTATCAACTAGACCGAGCCGGGCAAGAATCGCCGGCAGACGAGCGGTAGCACTGCTCGCAGCAACCTCAGCAATTGCAGCAGGTGCTGAAGCCATCAACAGCGCAACTAGTGATGATGGCCAGCGACCCTTTACTCGTTCCGAACTAGTAGATTTGGCAATTGGACAATCAACTACCGTAGATGTTGTAGCTGAGTCTGGCGACGGCGAAAGAGCCCTAATCGAAAAAGCAGCTCCGGGAACTCTAGCGGTCGCAGACCAAGAGATACAAGAAGGACTTTATCGGGCAATTGATAAACAGTTCCCCAAAGGCGTTACCCAGGTTATAGATGGGCAAACATATCATGTACCGGCTGTGGTCCTTAACCGCGAAACGGGCTCTATAGATTCGTCGTTATTAGATCCCAACGCAACCCAGCCAAAGAATGACCTACATAGCACCTAAGACAAAAAATCAAATAGCGTAAGCACCTTTGTCCACAACGCTATATGTTGTGTATGAAATCTCATCTGTTAAAGAGCTGTGGATAAGTGGTGTCAGAAACACCACCTTTTATGAATTTTAAGTTGCAGGGGGTTATAGTGGGTAGTACACTCATGTCAGTGGGTAGAAATGGAGCGGCAAAAATAGCGCCCCAGATCAAAAACAAAAACCACTAGTAGCTTAAGAGGGAACAATGGCAACGGTAGACTACTTCGAAAGGAAGCTGGACGACAAGCGACGGTTAACCATACCGCCGGAACTTCGTGACAAGTTTGCAAGCGGAGCAGTCATTACGCGTGGCTTTGGCAAGTACCTACATCTCTATCCCAAGGATGTCTGGGAAAACCTAGTTGAACCCCGCCTCGCAGGAGATATCCTCGATGAGCGCATAGCCGATCTAAACGTCCAATTCAGGATGGGTAAGGTCGAACAAAAACCAGACGACAAGCAAGGTCGCGTCACGCTAGAACAGCATTTGCTGGACTACGCAGGAATAGATCGCGACATCGTAGCAGTCGGAGTAGGTAGCTACTGGCGCATTATGGCCCCAGGACAAGCCGAATAGCGCTTAAAGAGCACATTAACAAACAAAAAGACAAAACGAACAGGATCAGCCGAGGTCAGCTGTTCGACAATCAACAAGTGGATATCGGTAGTAAACCACTTAAAAAAGATACTTTGTACCTTTTAAAAACACCTCCCAAAACTCCACCTCACACATAAGTCTCTCAAACTTCGAATTACGGCGAACGGTATTTATACAATTTGCTTTAATTCACCACAAAAACAAAAACCTCATCAAAAACAAAAAAGTTGATTGTCGAATAGGTGACCTTGCAAAAACAAAAAACAAGCAAAGATGCACCAAAACAAATACCAAAATAAAAACATTCGTCACGAGCCAGTACTTTTACTCGAAGTCTTGCATTACCTCGACCCAAAAGCAGGGGAAACATACCTTGACTTGACGGCCGGATATGGTGGGCACGCAAGAGAAGTATTGGAGCGAACTGGAAGCCTCACACCAGCTACACTGGTTGATCGCGATCAAAACGCGATTAATGAGCTTAAAAAAGCTTTTAAATCTAGTGAAGCAAACTTGGTTAGGCAAGATTTTTTGTCAGCCAGTCATGATCTGCACGCCGAGGGGCGGCATTTCGACCTTATTTTGGTAGACCTAGGTGTGTCGTCACCGCACCTTAACGAAGGCGAACGTGGTTTCGCCATTAATACAACGGGACCGCTCGATATGCGGATGGATCAGTCCCAGGAATTGACCGCTTCAAGGATAGTAAATACTTATTCTGAGGCGGCGTTAGCTGATCTCATCGCAGGTAATGGTGAAGAGCCCAAAGCACGGCAGATTGCCAAGCTAATAGTCGATAATCGTCCGATTACTTCGACGACACAGCTGGCAGAGGTTGTTGCTAAGGCTTGGCCAAGACACAGTCGAGTTCATCCGGCAACGCGGACATTTCAAGCAATCCGCATTGCCGTCAACGATGAACTTGCGCAGCTCGAGAAGAGTTTGCCGATCTGGTTTAAGCTGCTTAATCCAGGTGGCAGGCTAGCGGTGATCAGTTTCCATAGCCTTGAGGATAGAATCGTCAAGCAAGCTATGCGCGAATATGCTGGCGAAGGATTTGATTCCGAGCTAGAACTCCTTACCAAACGGCCAGTAACGGCCAGTCCCGAGGAAATCGCTTTTAATCCGCGAGCACGTAGTGCAAAACTGCGCGCCGCAGCAAAAATAAAAAAGAAAGGGAACGCCTAATGCCTATCCAGGTAAAAAGCAGCTCCCGCGCCTACAAAATCCACGTAAAAGTGGTCTAGGCAAAGTAGCGATTCCAGCCCTATGACGGCTAATCCCGTTAGCAGGGCTGGAAAACAAAAATAAATAATAAAAAACCAAAACAAAAATATGACTTATTCAAGCTCTTTGGCCATGAATCGCCAGCGATACAGTGGTCGAAACCAAAACTCAGTCAGTTTCCGTGCCCAGACTAGGGTGCTCGGCCCAATCAGTAATACTATCATTCTGATTGTTTTAGCTTGTTTGCTCGGCATGCTTTACCTAACGCAGGTAACCAAGACAAATGCCTACGGCTATCAGTTAAATGGCCTCAAAGAACAGCAAAGCAAGCTGCAAAACGAGCACGACGACCTAGAAGTGACAAGCGCGCGCCTGCAATCTATGTCGCGTGTGCAGAATAGTGCAGTCGCCAAAAACATGGTCTCGGTCGCCCCAAGTGCAACTGTTAAAAACTAGCCCCGCTTATAACTCTTAATAGAACACCTAAAGGACTTCTGTTATAAGCGGCGGCGTTTTATAATATATTTAGATGTCTCCATCAAACAAAAACAGTTCATCGCAATCGATTATCAGAGTCCGGATTTGGTATGGCATTCTTTTGTTTGTCGTTTGCATATTCTTGCTGCGACTATTCTATATACAGGTTATTCGTTATGGCTACTACAAAACAGCGGCACTCAGCGATCAGTTAAAACAGTATGAAATTCCCGCAGAACGCGGCACTATTGAAGCTCACAGCGGCAACGACGTATTACCTCTCGTGTTGAACCAAGAATTATATGTCCTATACGGTGACCCAACCCTAGTTAAGAAACCAGCTGAAACAGCAGCTAAAATCCAAGCAGTTATCGGTGGTGATGCTGCCAAAAACACCAAGTTGCTTGAGCAAAAGAAACTCCGTTATGTCATTTTAGGTAAAAAGCTGGATAAGGCTCAAAAAAAGCAGGTCTTGGCTCTCAAACTCCCGGGAATTGGTGCCCAGGCCCAATCCTATAGAACCTATCCGCAAAATAACTTAGCTTCCCAATTATTGGGTTTTGTGGATGATGAAGGCAAGGGCAAGTATGGCATTGAACAAGCTCTCAATGACAAGCTAAAAGGTATACCTGGGCAAATGAAGGCTATCACTGATGCCAGTGGAATACCTCTAGCGGCCAGCAAAGACAATACTCAAATTCAACCGATCAACGGATCCAAGCTCGTGTTAACGATTGATCTACCGATGCAGCAACAACTTGAGAATATTATCGCTCAGGGCATGAAAGACAGTCGCTCAAGTGGAGTTAGCGCGGTAATCATGGACCCAAACAGCGGGGCAGTAAAAGCCATGGCCAATGTGCCCACTTACGACCCCTCGAAATACTTTGAAGTTGAGGACGGTAACTTGTTTCAAAACGCTGCTGTCAGTAAGCCGATTGAGGTTGGTTCGACTATGAAAACTTTAACTACTGCAGCTGCCCTTGATAAGGGCGTAGTCAACGCCAATACTAGCTACTATGATCCGAGTTTTTGGAAGGTAGATGATTTTAAAATTACAAATATTGAAGAAGATGGTGGTGCCGGTTCGCGAAACATAGCTGATATTTTGAATTTATCGCTGAATACTGGTGCCGTCTGGGAGCTAATGCAGATGGGCGGTGGCTCTATCAACCAGCGGGCGAGGGAAGCTTGGTACGACTATCTCACAAATCATTATATGTTCGGCAAGGCGACCGGCATTGAGCAAGGATATGAGTCTGCTGGACTTGTGCCAAAGCCTGAAGATAACGGGGCAGGTATCAATTTGACCTATGCGAACACCTCATTCGGGCAGGCTATGACGGCTACGCCAATTCAGATGGCAGCAGCATTATCGGCTGTAGTTAACGGCGGCAAATACTATAAGCCATATCTCTTGGATAGCTGGAAATCTAACACGGGGGCATCAGTTACAAACGAACCAAAAGTAATTAAGCAGAACGTTGTTAGTCCCGAGACATCTGCGGCAATGATCCCCCTCATGCAAAATGTAGTTAATAAGCACCATATTGTGCCTCCATTCGATCAGAATATGTACACGGTTGGCGGTAAAACCGGTACAGCGCAGATCGATAAGCCCGGCGGCGGTTATTACGAAGATCGCTTCAATGGGACCTATCTAGGTTTTGTAGGTGGTGATAACGTTCAATATGTAATAGCTGTGTTTGTTGATAAGCCAACCAATGGCGGTTATGCCGGTACTGCGGCAGCTCAGCCAATTTTTGGCAAATTGGCTCATATGCTAATCGATAATTCGTATGTAACGCCAAAAGGCCAATAAACTCCTTAAATTTCATTAAAAATGCTATAATAAAACAAAAATTTTTATGGAAACATTACATCTTTCAATAACAACCCATAATCTTGTCCAAATCCTAGCCCTAGGATTTTTTAGTTTTGCGCTGGCAATGGTAATCACGCCACTTTATACCAACGTGGCATATCAGCAGAAGTGGTGGAAACGCCAGCGTACTGAGGCTTGGTCTGGCGGCCAAGCGAAGGTCTACCAGAAGTTGCATGCAGCCAAGCACAAGCGCAATATCCCGACTATGGCCGGCCTAATCTTCGTAATCGCAATTGCTTTTGTGACCCTCATTGGAAATCTTAGCAGGGGAGAGACCTGGTTGCCGCTGGCCGGGCTCTTGGCGGCAGGAGTCATTGGACTTATTGATGACATCATGAACGTTAGAAGTGATGGCACGGGGGTGGCAGGGATGAGCGCTAAGCTGAAATTCGTACTCTATAGCTTAATCTTGTTAGCTGGTGGATGGTGGTTTTATGCCAAACTCGGAGTCAATTCATTTTATATCCCTGGTCTGGGCGACCTGCATATTGGAATTTTGATAGTCGCATTGTTTTGGCTGGTGGTTATTGCCACAGCCAATTCGGTCAATATAACCGACGGACTTGATGGACTTGCCGGAGGATTATTGACGGCCAGCTTCTTTGCTTACGCAATTATTTGCATAGTCGAAGCAAAATTTGCTTTGGCTGGTTTCTGTCTAACTGTAGTCGGAGCGCTTCTAAGCTACACTTGGTTTAACATCTATCCGGCTAGGTTTATGATGGGCGACGTGGGTTCGTTTGCGCTCGGTACAGCGCTTGGTATTATTGCACTGCAAACTAATACGATTTACGTACTGCCCATAATCGGAGCTGTTTATGTCATGGAAACAGGCTCAGTAATAATTAATCGTACCTCGCGCAAACTACGAAACGGTAAAAAAGTTTTCTTATCATCACCAATCCACCACCATTTTGAAGCCATTGGCTGGCCAGAAACCAAGGTTACGATGCGCTTTTGGATTCTTGGACAAGTCTGCGCGGTAGCAGGCTTAATTGTTTTTCTACTAGGAAACAAAGGATAACCCATGCAACCGGGTGGCGCCAGACGCAGTCGGTTGTCTCGAGGCGACAACCTTGAGCTAGGGCGGAAACATCGTCCTGACTACATACTGCTGCTTATAGCAGTGGCTTTGCTGTCGATTGGGGTTATTGTCGTTTATGCTATTAGCCCGGCTCTGAGCGCCTCTCATCACGTCTCAGCCAATTATTATGTTGACAAACAGTTAATTGCCATTGGCTTGAGCGCAATTGCCTTTGGGTTAACCTTTAAGGTGCCACTAAGCTGGTGGAGGTTTGCATATAAGCCGCTGCTGATAGTTGCAGCCGTAGCAACTATACTGGCGCTGGTTTTGCCGGTGAATCCAGCGTATCCGGCACACCGCTGGGTTAGATTAGGTAGTTTTTCTTTTCAGTCGGTTGAATTGGTAAAATTTGCCGTTATGGTTTGGTTGGCGGGTTTTTTGGCTAGTCGAATAAAACAGGGTACATTAGGTGATTTCAACAAAACATTAAAACCGCTCCTGATTGCTTTAGCAGTAAGCAGTTTTGCTATTGCAGGTGTCCAAAGTGACCTCGGCTCAACCGGTGTTCTAATAGTGATGATGGCTATGATGGCATATGTTGCAGGACTGCCGATGAAAAGATTAATGATGATCAGCGGTATTATTCTAATAGGTTTAATTCTAGCCATCTCGGTAACTCCATATCGCCGAGAACGTCTGGTTGCATTCATGCATCCTGAAGCCAACTGTCAAACGTCTGGTTATCAAGCCTGCCAGGCATTGATAGCAGTTGGCTCCGGCGGTGTTATTGGGCTTGGTCTTGGCAGTAGCGTCCAGGCTTACGGTTATTTACCAGAAGCTGCCAATGACTCGATCTTTGCTATCTATGCTGAGAAGTTTGGTTTCTTTGGTAGCGCCATCTTACTGGCTGTATTGATGGCTTTTTTCGCACGTTTACGCTATGTAATAGAGCGGACCAGCGATGATTTCTCAAGACTGATCGTGGTCGGTGTTTTGGCATGGTTAAGCACGCAGGCTCTTATCAATATAGGTGCAATGATTGGCCTATTGCCGCTGAAGGGGATTACTTTGCCGTTTATCAGTTATGGTGGCACAAGTGTAGTTTTTGTGGCTGCGGCTGTAGGGTTGGTTTTTCAGATTTCTCAATACACAACCTATGGACCAATCAGGGTGAGCCGTGAAGGTCGGCGCTCAGATCAAAAAGGCGCCTACCAACCAGCTGGGTTGCGCCGGAGCGTACATTCATGAGTCAAAAAATATTACTCACAGGCGGTGGTTCCGGCGGACATATTACCCCTGTATTAGCAATTGCCGAACAATTAAAATTGCAAAAAACTAACTCAAAAATTTATTACATCGGCCAGAAGGGCGATAGCTTAATCGATATACCAAAAAAACATCCCTCGATCGATGCTGTTTATACGGTCAGAGCTGGCAAGTTTAGGCGATACCACGGCGAAGGATTTATGCAACTGCTTGATATTAAAACCATGTTCTTGAATTTTAGAGATCTGTTTTATGTGGTCATTGGGACTTTTCAAAGCTGGCGCATAGTCAGAGAATTGAAGCCAGATGTTCTATTTAGCAGAGGTGGATTTGTAAGCGTGCCAGTTGCTCTGGGGTCAAAACTTAATGGAGTGCCATATATTACACACGACTCTGATGGCGTACCGAGTTTGGCAAATCGGATTATATCGCGCTGGGCAACAATCCACGCCGTAGCTATGCCAAAAGAACTTTATCCATATCCCAGCGAAAAAACTATTACAACCGGAGTGCCTATCAACTCTAATTTCACCCCAGTTAACACACAGCTGAACAACAAATATAGAGCAGAAATCGGCATCCCAATTGCCGCAGAATTACTATTTATTATTGGTGGCGGACTCGGTTCGCAGCGGGTAAATCAAGCTGTCGTTGAAGCATTGCCGAGATTATTGGAGCAATATAGTGGCTTGCAGGTAGTCCATGTGGCTGGGAGGGCGAATTTTAAAGAAGTTCAGTCTGCTTACTCCAAGGAGTTAAACTCAGATGCCAAAGCAAGAGTTAAAGTGGTTGACTTTATTGATGATGTCTATCGTTACAGTGGTGCGGCCGATGTTATTGTAACCAGGGCAGGGGCAACAAATTTGGCAGAATTCGCGGCTCAGGGTAAAGCTTGTATTGTCGTACCTAGTCCATTTCTAGCAGGAGGCCATCAACTTATTAACGCTGATTATTTGCGTGAGCAGGGAGCTGTTGAGGTGGTTAATGAAATTGATTTGAGTGATGACCCGAACCGATTGGCTAAAATAGTTTCTGACTTGTTAAAAAACAAACCAAAAAGGCAAAAATTAGCTACAAAATTCAGTGAATATGCTGTTCACGATGCAACCCAAAAAATAGTTGATATCATCAACAAAACTGCAAAAACTAAAAAATGAGTATATTTAAGAAGAAGCAGCCCAAAGAAAACCGCACCAGACGACCAGTTGATACAGGATCAAGGCCGATTACTTCTAGCTATTCCTATCGCACCAGCCGCTCTGAGGCTACTGACAACGTTGGCAGAAACATTAATCGTCCCGACGAGCCAAAACCAGCTCAAAAAAGCCTCATACGGGCTATATTTCAAAAATTTGGCTTATTAATCTTGTTGATAGTTGCCGTGGTCAGCCTGATTAGTTTCTTAATAGTCAGCCCCTCTGTAAAGGTTGTTAATCTAGGCCAGGATATTTCAACTGGTGGCGTACACTCCCAGCAGGAGTATGCCAATTATGCGAACACACTCGTTAAAAGCTCTATATTAAATAGCAATAAGATCACGATAAATACGACTGCAATTAATCAGAGCCTGATAAAAAAATATCCCGAGCTTGCCTCAGCAAACGTTAGTTTATCGCTGTTTGCGCGGCGCCCAACTCTATATATTGATACATCTAACCAAGCTCTTGTGCTACTGTCTCCTAATGGGACCTATTTGATAAATGAACGCGGCAAGGCTGTAGCTTTGGTGGAAAACCCTCAGGCAGCCGCGGGAGCAGATCTCGCTATTGTAAATGATTTAAGCGGGATCCCAACGGGGATAAATAAACAAGTTTTGTCGTCAAAATACGTCCACTTTATCGAAACAGTCTATAAACAATTAAAGGCAAAGGGTTATAACCCAAGTGTTATGACGCTGCCGGCTAACAGTAGCGAACTGGATGTCACACTTGAGGGTCAGCCTTATATGGTCAAATTTAACCTCAGATCTAATACCGCAAGGGAACAGGTAGGGACGTTTTTAGCCACAATCAGCAAACTTAAAAGCCAGAGTATTACTCCTTCGCAGTATGTTGATGTGCGGGTAGATGGTCGGGCGTACTATCTGTAAACCCCTCTGCTGCTACCCCACTAGTTCGTATTTTGTTCGGATATTACAAACTTAAAGAACTATCAAAAAACATATATAAACATACAAAGTAGGGCAAAAGTCAAACTTTATTAATATCTGGCAAAAAGGCAGGGAACCTAAAAAATGTGTAACTATGGCCGAAAAAGCAATAGTTTCACGGCAATTCTGTGGAAAAGTCAAATAGTGGTCTAAATCACACTCGGGCACTAGGGCTATTTTATAAGTCCAAAGTGACAGGAAGTAGTAATCAAACAAAACTCGTTTTACTGCAGTGCAGTAAACGTTTTTTATAATCAAAATTAGAGAAATACTAAAATAGTCCCCTGCAGAAGAGGTATTAGTTTATAGCCTATAACACCTATACGTAAGTCGCAAAATATACATTGTGCGACACGATGTCTATTGCTTAGTTTGTGTAGTTTATACGTTGCTCTGCCGACCTCATCACAAAATTTTTTAAAATTAGTTTGTGATTTTTTCTAATCCCTCGCCCGCTGCTAAAAAAATTACGTTTTCTTAACTTTGTCTTTTCTTATTTAGTATTAAGGATATATTTGCCTGTTCGCAAAATGTACGTTAATACAATTAAACTAGTAATTTATGTAGAAGATGGGTTCTTGGCTCAACAGGGGTGATGGTTCCAATTACTAATGGTGCAACATCTGATTTGAATGTAGATGTGGCCTCGTTATCGTCTCGAGAACTAACACCGATAGGATGTTCGAATTCTGCAGGTAGTTCTTGCAATTCGGTTAATCGAAATTCAGGTATCCCAACAAACGTCTCGGTAATTACATCATCATTTACGATTTGATCGGGTCTTTTAAGTGCTACTCCAGATTGGTTTACGTGATGGTGTCTAAACGTTTTGTCAGGATCTGCTAGCCAACCAGTCCTCACGTCTAGAGCACGTATATTAGGAATAATAATTCCAGTCTCAGTTAGCCCCAATATGCCATCTTGGGCAACATACGCATAGCCATAGCCTTGCCTAACATTACCTCGGCCTGATTTAGGATTCCCTGCAGCCCTTCCCATGAATGCAAGATAGTCTATAGAGAAAGTTCTTAAGCCATTGCCATCAAAAAAAACGGCTGGCGCTTCATAACTTTGAACGTGCTCTGCGTTTTCATATAGCATTTTTTGCACAACTAGATGCAGGGCTGTACTAGGATCTTTTAGTTGCAAGATCGCATCTGGATGAAAGGCTGGATTAAGAGGTATGTTAGGTTTTGCTGCTGACATATTTAAAAAATTTTATTCTGCTAAAGCGTAGGTTGCTTTGGCAACACGCTTGAACTGTGGTTTGCCCTGTAGGTTTAGCAGAATAGTGGTTTCTTTGACGAAACGACTCTTGAGTACTCGCTTAACGATTTCGTCGCGGTGTAGAGGCTCGCCTGCATCACGCAAGACATCGGCAATAACATCTGCGACAGTTCCTTTTGAATAACCCCATTCTTTAAGTGCGTAGATGCCTCGGCCTATAAGCACGAATCGCTTATCTTTGATAAGTTCATTGTGAATTGCCTGAGTGGTAACGTCTTTTCGCTTAAAATCGCTGTCTTTGATAGCTTCAGCGATTTCATTGAAGTGCATCTGCTTGCCGTTTTCTTTGAGAATAACGTAGATTTTGTCGCGGATGTTCTTAGGGTTGACCATCGGCCATTTGATAAGACCCCATCGGCCATTGAGAGTGGCAAGTTGCTTGGATGTGCTGGCTAATGCCGCGGCTTGCTTCGGATCTTCAATGCTGGCAGCCTTGGCAATAGAATCAATGGTCTTTGGCTCGCCAATCTTCTTGATCACCCCGATTAACTCCGTAACAGCGGCTTTGAGTTTCTTTTCGTCAAAAACGCTTTTGACACTGACGCTGTGATAAAAGTTGTCGTCATCATTAATAACAACAAGCTTAGGGCAAAGCGATGCCAAGAAGGCCACCCTAGCCTGCTCTTCACGGCTTGATTGCTGGCTGATCTTGTTTGCTAAATCGCTGACGCGTGCAACTGAGCCGGTTTCGGCAAGAAGTTCGTTCAGAGTGGCTTCAATTTCTCCAATATGAGGCAAACTCCCCTGCTCTGCATGAGCTCGGAGCTTAGTTACGACAGATTTTTCCAGTTGGCGCACTCTTTCTCGGGTAATCCCGAGCATTTCACCAATTTGCTCAAGAGTTTCCTTACGATCAAATAAGCCAAAACGACGGGCGATAATTTCTCGCTCACGTTCACGGTCTATTGTACCCAGAACGTCATTTACAATCTGTTCTGTTTGAGGAGCTGCTGTGGCTGTGGTTGTCTGGGCCATAAGGCTATATCCGTCCCTTACTCTATAAAACTTTATAGTAATTATAAAACTTTAGTTTTTAAAAGTCAACACCCTGCAGAGAAATCTCTAACTCGCCATATTGTAGCACATTGATGACATTTGTGCGTATTCTATGTTGTAAAAATATTACCAAACCAGTGACTTTACGCGGAGGCAAACCAATCCTCTAAATTGTTTATGGTAAAACTACTTTTTGGTGCGTTTTTTGGTAAATTTGCGGCGACCTTTGGCCGGCGCTTCATCAAGCATCTTTTTGGCTTCTGACTCTGTTAATTTAGCCGGATCTAGGCTTTTATCAATCCGAGCATTCTTTTTCCCGTCGGTGACATAGGGCCCGTATGGTCCATTAAGGATTTTGATCCCGCTTGCAAACTCATTGATGTGTTTAGCAGCTTCTTTGGCTAATTTTTCTTCGTATAACTGGCGCGCCTCGGACTCACTAATTGTGTGCGGATCAAGAGGTTTTATTGACACAAAAAGCTTACCCACTTGTACATATGGCCCAAATCGGCCGATATTGGCTTTGATTTCCTGACCATCAGCGGTTTTACCGACCAGTTTGGGCAGTTTAAACATCTCGAGTGCTTGTTCAAGGGTTACAGTATCAATAGTTGTTTCTGCGGGCATTGGCGCAAAAATGGGCTTTTTGTCTTCATCTTCCGTATTCCCCTTCTGTAACATCGGTCCATAGCGGCCATATCGGGCAAAAATGGGATCGCCGCTCTTGGGGTCTGACCCCAGTTCCCTAGCCTGTGAAACTTCTTGGCGTGATATTTCTTCTGATTTCTCAACCAAAGGATGAAAATTTTTATAAAAATCTGCGATCATTGCATTCCAGCTCTGCTTGCCTTCAGCAATTTCATCAAAATCTGCTTCTGCCTTGGCCGTAAAGTCAAAATCTACGATTGCCGGGAAATATTTCACCAAAAAATCGGTTACAACGTCGGCAATCGGAGTCGGGATCAATTTACCCTTGTCCGCCCCTGTTGTAACGGATAGAGTCTCGACTACTATTTTACCCTTTTGGAGAGTGATCTCGGTAATGTTACGCTCCTTGCCCGTTAGGTCGCTTTTTTCGACATAACCCCTAGTCTGAATTGTTGATATGGTTGGAGCATATGTGCTCGGTCGGCCGATGCCGAGCTCCTCGAGCTTACGAACTAATGACGCCTCAGAATAGCGGGCTGGTGGTCGAGTGAAGGTCTCAGTCGCTTTAATTCCATCAGCTGTTAGGGTCTGGCCTTGATTGAGATCAGGCAATATAACATCATCTTTACCACCCCCATAAACCTTAATAAAACCATCAAAACCCAGTATTTCGCCTTTGGCAATAAACTTCTCAGGCGAGTTGCTTATATCGATAGTGACTTCCGTTCGCTCAATTTTGGCTGCCGCCATTTGGCTGGCTAAGGCTCTCTGCCAGATGAGTTGGTAAAGTTTTTTTTGCTGGGTGTCGCTGCCAGCATCTGTCCGATTAAAATCGGTTGGCCTGATCGCCTCATGGGCCTCTTGGGCACTACTGTTCTTAGTCTTATATTGTCTAACTTGATGGTATTGTTTGCCGAAGTTTTTCTCAATATAAGACCCGGCAGCGGCAATTGCTTGACCTGATAAAACAGTGCTGTCGGTTCGCATATATGTGATTAAACCAGACTCATATAGCCGCTGAGCTAAGGTCATCGTTTGTCTGACGCTGAAGCCAAGTCTTCGACTTGCTTCTTGTTGCAGTGTGCTGGTAATAAATGGTGCCCCTGGGCTGCGCGTACCAGGTTTTTGTTCTATGTTGCCGACTGTAAAAGTGGCGTTTTTTACGTTATTGAGCCAGGCTTCGGCTTCCTCGCCGTTCTTAAGTTTTTTGTTGAGCTCAGCCGGGAATTCGTGACTTCCCTCTATAAAATCAGCAACAACTTTGAATTGGCTCTGGCTTTCAAACTCTTTAATTTCGCGTTCACGCTCGACTAGCAAGCGCACAGCAACCGACTGGACTCGTCCAGCGCTGAGGCCTGTTCTGACTTTTTTCCATAAGACTGGCGATAATTCATACCCAACTAGTCGGTCAAGCACTCGTCTTGCCTGTTGGGCGTCCACTAAGTTTAAATCGACAGTACGAGGATTTTTGATGGCTGCTTCAATAGCGGGTTTGGTGATTTCGTGGAAAACAATCCGTTTGGTTTTTGCAGGATCCAACTTGAGGGCATGAGTAAGGTGCCAGGCAATCGCCTCACCCTCTCGGTCTTCGTCGCTAGCTAGCCAAACTTCTTTGTTTTTGGCGGCCGTTTTTAGCTCGCTGACGACCTTCTTTTTATCACTGCTTATTTCGTATTTAGGCTCAAAAGCTTTGTCTACATCAATGTTCAGGCCCTTTTTTGGCAAGTCTCTGATATGACCAAAACTGCTTTTGACCTCATAATCCTTGCCCAAAAATTTCTCAATGGTTTTAGCTTTTGCTGGGCTCTCTACAATTACAAGGTTCTTTGACATAAGTCTCTATATAAAACCATTATCCACGATAATGCAACATATATATAAGAAAGCTACTCCTAGCCTCCTATGTAGTTGTTAATTTTGACGCCAAGCCAGATTCCGGCAATTCCCCCGAGTGCCGAAAAAAGAATACTCCAAAGTCCAAACATATTGCCTTTGTCCATTGCGGCTCCCAAGAATCCCCCGGCGGTCATGCCAACCACAGCCATAATATATATTATGCTTTTCATATTTTAAGTTTAGCACGAGCATTTTAGCCTAACCCCCAGTTATTGGCGCCCAGCGGTCTGATTTTACTGCTCAGTTCCAGCATGGTTAAGGCATTCGCGAAATCTGCTGAATCTAGTTTGCTCCTATCTAGAAGGTCAATACCACTGCTAACCCCTTGACTAATCAGATCGAGAATCAATTGTTCGTTGTCGTTGCGTCCTATTAGAGTTCGCGATGCTAACTCGTAATCAATCCCCAAAACGTTAAGTACGTCGCGGTAATCTGTTACTAGGTGAGCTCCTCGCTTAATTAGATTGTTGCAGCCTTCATAGCCAATATCAAAAACACTTCCTGGGACGGCCATGACGTCTTGCCCTATTTCTAGAGCAAATCTGGCAGTATGCAGGCTGCCGGACTTCTCTGCAGCTTCAGTTATCAAAAGTGCGTCTGCCAGGCCAGTTACAATCCGATTACGAGCGATAAAGTTTTGTCTATATGGAGCCTCACCCATCGGATATTCGCTGACAAGTACTCCACCACTGTCAACGATGCCCTTGGCTAGCTCACGGTTCATTCTTGGTACGACATTATCGAGTGGTGACGGCAAGACCGCAATTACTTTGCCCCCGGCATCAAGGGCTGCCTGTTGCGCAGTTGCGTCGACCCCCATAGCCAGGCCACTTATGATTGTGATGCCTCTTGAAGCCAGTTCGCTGGCAATCTGTTCAGTGATCTCTCTTCCCTTCGGCGATATACTACGACTGCCAACAACTGCAATAGTTGGTTGACTTAGGGCTGCACATATTTCAGCGCCGCTAGTATATAAAACTTTTGGTGGGTTATGGAGGCGGTTCAGTCTCGTCGGATAATCGAGCTCGCCAACCTTAAGCATCTTGAAATTCATATAAAAATATTTTTTAGTATTGACATTAGGACACTAACTTGCTAAAATAGCAAACTATGTGATTCCTAAGTGGAATGCACGCACCTTTTACCCCCATTCTAACCTCTGTTCCACGATAAGTGGTACAGATGAATCGTTAGATTGTTTTAGAGCGGCGTGACTAAGTTGTTACCCTCCACTTTCTCTCGCGAGCCGTTAATCCGGCACGCTCTAAAACATACTAACCCCTTTAACTAGATTCCTCGATTATTTTAATAATCCCGGGGTCCCCATTTTTCAAAGTGAGCCTAAATGGTTTCGTTGGTTTCTCGTAAATCAATGAAGGCACGGACAATAATATATAGTCATCGATGCTTCGCTGGGGTGGGTTGAAGGGTGTAATGAGCCTCCAGCGGTGCCCACCCCCTCTGGAGGCTCTTTTTGCTAAAATAGGAGAAATATGCGACTTGTAGATGGATGGTGCCACCTCGAGATTGACGAGCAATCAATCTCTGGATTGCCAGAAATAGTGCCACTTGGAGAGTTTCCCGCAGAAGAACTATCTGATCGTGTGTTGTATCGACATGCGGCCATGAACGGCACAATCGAGCCTAGAGACGATTTGCCCGCAAATGAAGCAACCAGACAAAATCTTGAGAGACGTTTCATTGAACATATGATTGAGACCGTAAAAATATTTAGAGGCGAAGAATTAGAGGACGAAGGTACGGGTTTCGTGAGGTAGTTCGGTACCGTAAATATATTCGTTTAATATAGCCAGTACCTCCCTTTTTAGATTCCCCAACTCGGCCGCTTGATCATCACTAAACTTTTGCAAAACAAAATCTTCACTTTTCATTTTTGTGGGGTGCTTGGGGCCAATGCCAATTCTGATTCTGCCATAGCCTTCTCCGATGTATTGGCTGACAGATTTTATGCCGTTATGCCCAGCAGAACTGCCGCCCGTTCTTAGTCTAATCTGGCCAAAATCTACATCTAGCTCATCATGAATCACAGTAATTTGATCGGCCGATATTTTATAGAAATTGCATACTGCAGCAACGGCCTCTCCGCTTAGATTCATGAATGTAGTAGGCTTTATGGCGATCACCCGATTTTGGCCCAGCCTCCCTGTCGAAACTTCGCACTTCAGGTCTTTTTTGTTTATCCAATCGGCCATTTCATCCGTCTTGGCAACAAACTCATCAAGACATTCAAAACCAATATTATGTCGCGTGCCGGTATATTGTTTGCCAGGGTTACCCAGCCCGACAAGAAGAATATTTTTATTTACGCCAATCTGATAAAAATTTGTCGGATCGCTGGTTTGAGGTCGTTGTTGTAGCCAGGACATTATGCTTCAATTTCCTCATGCTTAGCCTTAGTCGGGCTCTGGCCGTGTTTATGTGATATATGCTTCTCTATAAACCATAATTGTACAGGCGTTCCTTCGTAACCGTAAGTTTTTCTTAATCGAGTCTCGAGATAGCGGCGATAACTCCAGTGTACGAAACCACTAGCACTACCAAATATTTTGAAAGCCGGTATAGGGTTGTCGGTTTCTTGAACCATGTAATTTAGCTTTGGCGCCCTGTTCTTAAGTCCTGCTGGCGGATGATCATCAACAGCCTGCCTTAGCCAGCGATTCAGTTCGCTCGTAGGAATGCGCTTCTTGCGCTGCTCATCAATCGCGAGAGCCAAATCAAAAATTTTAGTGACGTTTTTACCAGAAACTGCACTTGTAAAAACTAATGGGGCCCATGGTACGAAATCAAAGTTTGAAGCAATTGTCGAAGCCACTCCGTCTCTAGTAAAGGCATCTTTTTCTTCTGCTATATCCCACTTACTAACTACAATTACTAAGCCCTTGCCTGCATCCTTGACCATGCCAGCTATCTTTTGGTCTAGTTGAGTGTTGAGCTCATTTACGTCCATCACCAGCAAACATACATCGGCTTGCTCTATTGCCGAAAGAGCTCGAATTACGCTAAAGCGCTCGATTCCGACCTCAATTTTGCCGCTTCTGCGAATTCCGGCCGTATCAAGAAGCTCGACCTCGCGCCCTTTGTACTTGACTATTGTTCGATTAATATCTCGGGTGGTGCCGGCCCTATCAGCCACAATTGCCTGTTGTTTTTTTGCTAAGGTATTAAAAAGGTAGGATTTTCCGGCATTTGGGCGGCCGATTATGGCGATACTTAGGCGGTTGTCATCCTCTTTGATCACGGCTTTTGGTAATATTTGCACTAATGAAGATAGAAGATGATCTAGGCCGCGATTTTGAGTAGTTGAAGTGCGAAAAATTTGCTTGATACCTAGTCTTTCAAAACGATCAATTTCTTGCCCTCTGGCTTTATCAACCTTGTTTACTACCAAGAAGACCGGCTTTTGTGATCTTAGGGCCATTTTGGCAACGCGTCGATCCTCTTCAGTAATTGGCACGTCCGCCTCAACGACGACCCAGATCACATCAGCACTGTCTGCTGCTTGTGCAACCTGCTCCTGGATTGTAAACTCAAAATCGTCTTCAGGATCTTTTATGCCAGCAGTATCGACCAGCCAAAAATCACTACCATTAAAGGTTGCCTTTGCCATAATACTATCTCTGGTCGTTCCGGCTTCTCTGGCAACTATTGCTTCTCGTCTATCAAGGACGGCATTAAATAAGCTGGATTTTCCAACATTTGCCCTGCCGACAATTGCAACTATGGGAACTTTTTTGGCCATTATAGTCCAGTATAACAGATTAGAGCTATTGACTAAAACCGTAAACTATTGAAAAGTTATTTCCTCGAAATGACCGGATGGCAAATCGCTCAGCTCAAACTGCCCGAACTTTATCCGATGCAATCCGATGACCTTACAGTCAACCGCCTCAAATGTACGCCGTATCTGGCGATTTCTGCCCTCTGTCATCGTCACCTGCCATCGTCTGAGATTGTTTCCAATTGAAAGGAGTTGCAATTTGCTGTTTCCGTCTTCCAGCTCTACGCCTGTGCCGCCAATTTGCCGTCTTTGATCATCTGTCAGAGGCTTATCGAGATCTACAAGATAGACTTTTTGCTTGTTGTTTGAGGGGTGGGTCAAGCTTTGGGCTAGTGTGCCATCATTGGTTAATAGGATTAAACCTGTCGAATTTTTGTCAAGCCTGCCTACCGTTTGAAGTTTTTTAAGCTCTTCTGGCAGTAATTCGAACACAGTGCTGCTACCTTGACCTGTCCGAGAGCAAACGTAGCCGATTGGTTTGTTGAGTTTCACTAGTCTTTTGTGCGTATTGGGCTCAATTTTTTTGCCATCTAGAGTAACTACATCATTTGGGCCAATCTGATCGCCAATTTCAGCTTTTTTATCATTCAGCATTACCCTGCCGTCAAGTATAGCTGAGTCTGCTGCTCTTCTACTCAAGCTAGTGTTGCTAGCCAGGTATTTGTTTATTCGCATGCTCTTATACTAGCAAGTTGGCGCTAAACGCTACAGGGCTATGCTATTTGGGTCTTCGGGCGCGGTTTCTTCGGGTGCTGCAGTTTGCGTGCCTGACATTGCGCCGCTAATTTTAGGTGCTTCAACCGTTGTTGCAGGTGCTGTGAGCTCTACGTTTTGCGGGCCGGTTGTTTGGTCAGCAATTACGGCAGTGGCCGGCTTAATTGACTCGCCAGTCTGTGCTTCCTCTGCTGCTAGAAGCTCGTTGATGTCCTTTTTTGGACCGCTATCAATCGGAGTTATAACCTTTTTATTGGCGATAGTAACATTACTTTTTGAAGGATCATCATCTTCTGGTGCTTCCGCTTCTGGCTTCTCCTCTGGCAAACTATCCGGAGTGACAACATTAGGTGCCTGGGTTGCGCCTTCGTTTGCCCCGGGTGAAATGATAATTGGCTGAGCCGCTGAGGAGTTGGCTTCGGATGCGCTATCATTGAGGGCTTTTGCAGCGTCTTGGATGAGTTTGTCATCGGCAGCTGCTTCAGCTGGCGTTGCGATTTCTGCTGTTTTTGCAGGTGTTTCGGTAGAAACAAATCCTTCATCCGGCGAAGTTACCGTAGATGCAGCAACAGGCGCTGCAGGAGCATCGCCAGACTCACTGGTTGCCCCAGCCACAAAACTTTCGATCTGGGCATTGACTTCTTGCTCTTCCTGGCTGGATGCCTCAGCATCTGTGTTTGCCTCGGCGTCAGCTTGAGCTGATTGATTATCGTCGCTGTTATTGTCAGGTGTGCCAGTACTATCTAATGGTTCAGGTATCGGAGCTGGTGTAATTGGTGCGCTAGGATCAGGTGCTGGGCTCGATACTGGATCTGTTGGCGCAACACTTTGTGGTGAGGATGCGGGAGTTACTGCAGCTGAGTTTGATGCTGGAACGGTTGGCTCTGCACTAGGTGCTGCTGGTTGAGTAGCAGCATCCGTAGGGGCTTGGGGAGTGACAGCTGGAGTTGGCGCTGGTGTCGGTGTAGCAACCGAAGCCGCGGTAGGGTTAGCTGCTGCTGGCTCGGCGGCTGGTTCGGGCGCTGGTGCTGGTATTGGAGCTGGAGTTGGTTCAGGAGCTGGTTCAGGGACAGGTGCTGGTTCAGGAGCTGGGGCTGGAGCTGGTTCAGGGACAGGTGCTGGGCTAGGTGCGCTGGCTGATGTGGCCGGAGCTGCAGCAGGTGGATCTGCCGATGCGGCAGCGGTTGCAGCTGCGGTTGGAGCAGGAGCTGCTCCCCCGTCTCCCAAGAGTTCGTGTGCAACTTTTACAATATCCTCAAGCGTAACTTGGGACTTCACGAGATATCGATCGGCGCCCAAGCGGTCAGCACGCTGCTGATCGTCGGACTGGCCTAAGGCGGTAAGCATTATGACTTTTGTAGCCTTTAGCTCCTCTGTATTTCGTAGAATATCAAGCATTTCGAAACCGCTGATTTTTGGCATCATCACGTCAGATACAATCAGATCAGGTTTCTCTGCCTTGGCGACTACCAGTGCTTCCTCGCCATCCTTAGCCGAAACTATGGTATAGCCTTCAGCTTGAAGTCGAGCTTCATAAATTTCTCTTAGATTATTGTCGTCTTCAACCAGCAATAACTTTGCCATCGTAGCTACCCCTTAATTTGCTTATGGTTTAAAGTTGATTTAATTGTAGCATGTTTTAACATCTGTGCTACCCCTGATTATCCGGAGTTATTGTTTGTGGAGTATTGGGCCCGGGCTGGCTGACTCTAGGAAGATTGATAAAAAAGGTCGTTCCCTTGCCAACTTCACTTTCTGCCCAGATACGACCGTTATAGAGTTCGACAATTTTACGACAAATAAAAAGGCCCAAACCAGTGCCGCCTATTGTCCTTGTGGAGGAGTTATCGACCCGATAAAATTTTTGGAATAGATGTGGGATGTCGCCTGCAGGTATGCCCATGCCGCTGTCTTTAATATAGAATTGAACCACTTTTTCATTGCCAGTAACCCCAAGAGTAATTCTGCCTTCGGGAGTATACTTAACGGCGTTATCAAACAAATTAGTTATAACTTCACGCATGCGCCCGGGGTCGACCTTTACGTAGTAGATTGGCGTAATAACTTTAACCCCACTGGCTTGCTTGGTTGCATTAATGGTATTGCCGGTGCCTGCTACAAAATCAACAAACAAACCTTTTTTTTCGGCAACAAATCTTAAGTCCTCGGCTAACTGCTCGAGATATGCGCCAAACTCAATCACTTCCGGATGACTATTGATTCTTCCATCCTCGGCCTGGGCGCTGGTAAGTAAGTCTTGAAAAAGTTGGCCCAAGTGTTGGGTTGAAGCATGGGCTTTTTCAAGATATCCGCGGGCTCGGCTATCGATAGTCGCAACCTTATCATTCAACGCCAAAGCAAGATAGCCCTCGATTGATGCTACCGGGGTACGCATTTCGTGACTGGCTGTACTTATAAAATCTGCTCTCTGGCGCTCCTCTTCTCTTTGAGCGGTTTCGTCACCAAAAACCGCAACTGCCCCCGATACGTTCTTTGCAGCGTCTAAGAGGGGTGAAACATTAAGACTTATGGGAATTTGCTTTTTGTCTCTTGTTTGGACGAAGACATCCTTGGCATGGAGTGTTTCTGTCGAAGTAAAGACCTGCTTGAGGGGATTTGTGCCGTCCTGCAGAAACTCACCCTTGTCGTTAACTACCAAAAAGACTTGACTAATATCTAGCCCAGTTGCGTCATCTGCCGCCCAGCCAGTTATTTTTGCAGCAGCCGGATTGAAAAGCTGAATTACGTTCTTGCTGTCAAATAGAATAACGCCATCTTCGATGTTTTCGATGATAACTTTGAATTTTTGGGTTTCGTCGCGCCAATTGGATGGCACTTCACCTGGGCCGCTTGATCCGGCTTTAGCATGCCCACCGAATAACTTCATACGACAAGTGTACCAAAAAACTGATGATTTTGCTTATGCTGGCTCTGCGATTATAGACCCGAGTTAACAGATATGGTAATATTACTTCCCTGATGGCCTCATCGTCTAGCGGCTAGGACACCAGGTTCTCATCCTGGCAACCGGGGTTCGATTCCCCGTGAGGTCACCATCAACTTTAGCAGTTACTATAAGCCGGTTCCGCCTACTGGGAAATATGTCGTGCATTTTAGATCTCTGGCTAATGCTGCAGCACTTTGTCGGTTTATCAAATAATACATAATATAGTCTGGGTACTGGTTGGTGTTGCCATATCCGAGCAATCTTCCATAAGCATGGACGAAAAGTACGCATGTAAAAGCGAAATTGTCACTTGTGTACATTCGTGCACTCTCACTTTTATTAACATAGACCTCGCAGTAGCCTTTATGCTTCCACTCCTTTTTGTGCTTCACATAAGCTCCCCCTGGTCTAGCCCACATCAGATATTCGTACTGAGTGCCGCTGCTAGCATTTGGGTTAATACTAGGCAGCTTGTTAGTTCTGATGAACTTTACTTTGCCTGGAGTGCACTCAACATCAGAGCTATCTAGCTTGACTGGTTTGCCCATGCCTGGATAATTCGGGCCGGGGTTTTGATGACTTTTCCAATAATCCCTGGCTATTGCAGCGAAATGGTCTTTGGTTTTTTTAGAATATGGTGGCAATTTATATGAAGCGCCTTGCTTCTTTTTATTCTTGGAATTGACCTTATTAGTTAATGCTTTGCCGCTCGCGCCTACAACGGCTCCGCTATTGCCGACGAACTTGGCAAACGGCTTATTTTTTGTCACTGCAGCACACCCGGTATCCGCTACTGCTTGCTTATAATTCATGCTGCTTGTGTTTTTTGTGCCCCTCAAATGGTTGTACATAATGTCGGCGGTTGTAATGCCCTCAGGCAGGCCCTCGAAATCTGGATAGCCCAGAAAGTGGCCATACTCATGCACATAAATTAAACACGCGTGGACGCGGTCGCCAACGTAGCGCTTCGCCTGCTTACTAAGGTTAAACTCCATGGCGCACTCGGTACTGCCTCGACCCTTGGTTGCTGCCAGATCGTTAAATTCGGTACCGCCAACACCGCCACCGATGCCCGCATTTGCCCAGTGCTTGCCTGAATATATTGTTACCCAAACGTCGTTTGGTTTACACGAAGCGGACCCGGGGTAACGGACTAGCGGACCGTGAACAGCTTTTTTGTCTATCTCAGGGATGCCTTCCTTGTGTCGTTCGTACCAGTAATGGTTTGCCGCAGCAGCAAAATCGTGCAGCCATTCGTCACTATAGGGCTTAACTAGAGTTATGTAGATAAAGACCCTTTGACCGCCCTTTTGAGTCTGAGCATTTACTTTTGCATAGTATTGCGCGCCGTCCTTGATTGGAAGCAGTCTCCGGTATTCATTCAAACCTTTGTCGTTAGTCTGAATCCTGAGCTTAATGTCATTACGGGTGCAGTTGTTGAAACCTGCCACGCCTTCTTGGTTGGTGTATCTAGAAGGACTTACGTCATTGCCTGTCCAGCCCACCCCCATGCACTTGCCAGGAACCGGGCCGCTAAAATTTAGAGTTACTTTCACTCCCTTTAATAATTTTGGTTTATCCCCGCGCTGCAAAGTCGTGCCGCGGACTATAATGTTGTAATCACGAGAACTTTGTAGCTTATTGCATTTGTCGGTCTGTTCTCCAACTAGTTTGGTCGGGCTTCTGCTTAGTACATTAACTAGATCAATGTCCAAAGGGTCGGTATGTGGCTCAGTCGGGTCATATCTGTAAGAGAATCTCTGCTCTCCCCCGTACTTGCCATGGGAACCATACACCGGCATCTCATTACCACTAGCCTCATTTTTTAGACAGTCGTCTTCATTGCCGGGATCTGGTTGTTGAGTTGGCGCCGTCTGTGGTGCGGCCTTTGTCTTTGTTGAGCCTTTTGGCTTTATCGAAATTCCAAGATCATCTTCTTCAAAAACCACAGCTAACTTCATTGCATTATATTTGCCACCTTTTGCCTCAACCTGAACATATCCCCCGCCTGGTTGTTTTCGTACTTTACCCCTGAATTGAGCCGGAACATTTGAAATATTCAGGTCGAATTGTTGATTCGTGCATCTTATTAGGTTTACTTTGCCGCTGGAATTCTCTACCCTAGTTACTGCTCTATAATGTTGAGGTTGTCCAGTATAATTACAGCCCCCAAAGTCGGGTGGTGCATGTAGCCTAAAAGTTACATTAACCCCGTCTAAAAGAAAAAGTGCATTCTGCGGTGTATTCTTCTTGTGACCATATACAAGGATGCCGTAACTCCTATTGCCATATTCATAATATCGACTGGATTGTTGCTCCTTGCCGTCCTTTAAGACATTAATAAAGGTATAACTGCCAGCAGCTAATGAGGCTCCTTTTATGCTTTTGATAAGCTTGCCTCCGCTGGCTCCTTTGCTTCCGGCCCCAGCCTCAGGGTATGTAACACCACCGACTCCTACTCTAGGGCCAGATTCGGTGCTTTGCTCTCCAGGTGGATTGTAAATTTTCTTACCTCCAGATTCGATGACATTTTTATCAACACCCTTTTGCGCATAGCGTTCAGTCCATTGAGCTGGAAAGGTATTCGGCCAACTTTTGGCAGCAATATCTACATCCGCTTCAAGAATTGTGGTATCTGTAGGTCGGCCTATCTCTCTGGAAATAGATCTAACTGTTGACTGGATTTTTGAACCATAACCCTCTCCGCCACGACTGCCGATTTTAACAATGCCGCGAGTATTTGCAGTTAGGGGAGATGAGTTTTCTTGAGAAGTTGCAGTACCTAGCACTGCAGAGTGTTCTCTATGACCTATAAAGTTAACATTGGCGACTGTTTCCGAATTGTATACTCTGAAGCCGGCCGCGATAATGCCGGCAACGACAAGTAATCCAAGCAGTAAATAACTGATGTGACCTTCCTGTCGCATCTTTAATAAATTAGGCAACTTGGTGTTTTTTACAGACATTTTGGTTTTTATCGCCTGCTGGAAGTTTAGAATACTCTTTGACCTCTGTCAAACACGTCTAAAGACCTATTCGTACCTGAGGGCTTCGATTGGGTCAAGCTTGCTGGCTTTGTAGGCTGGGATTAGGCCAGCAAGAAGCGTGATAAAAGCTATCGATCCAATAATGATAATGACCTGCTCTGGAGTTATGTTTAGAAGCTTTATCCCTTCTATTCCCTTCAAGAATGTTTTTGCAGAAATATTATTAAATGCTGATTGCGCCAAAAATGCCGCAGCCAGGCCGCTCAAGCTGCCCCAGAAACCGAGCAAAGCCGCTTCGACACTGAATAAGCCGAAGATTGTTCTGCGCTTAGCACCGAGCGCTCTAAATAATCCTATCTCTCTGGTGCGCTCCAAAACTGCCATAAACAAGGTATTTATAACTCCGATAATTGAAGCCAATATGGCGATACCACTAAAGGCAGCTAAGGCCATCTGGATGCCGGTCACAATATTGTTTAAAGTATTATTAATATCCGCTAGGCTATTGGCGTCAAACTTATTGGCTAATAATATATTCTTAAATTCTTCCGATGTTAGGTTAGGGTCTCTTGAAGCGTAAACAAAGAAGAAGTTGGGCTTGCCGAATGGCGATTGGGCTTCGGCTACCGACTTCATGTCCGCCTCGCTTAGCTTGATTGGAGAATCTATCAGAGTCGGCTCGAAGACTCCAGCTACGCTTAGACTTTTTAGTTGGGTCTGACCGCTGACATCTTTGTAGGCAAATGTAAGTTTTTTGCCTACAGCGTCTTCCGAGCTTTTTGCGCCAGTGATGCCAGCATATTTACGGGATAAAATTATCTGCCCTTGCTCCTGATTACTTATGTCTTTGCCGGCTACGATTTTGACCGGGATCTCCATTGTTCTTACTTCGGCAGGTGCTTGATATTTGATACCTCCATCTATCTGAACGAAATCAAAAGTGCCAGCGTAAGGCAGCTGAACGGTTTTAACGCCCTTTATTTTTTTAAGAGATTCGATTTCACTATCTTTTAAGAAATTTTGGCTGAAGGATGTACTATTGGTGGTTTTGTTAGGATCATATTCCTCAGGCTCATTGTTGCCAAGTCCAGAGCTGAAACTGTTTGCCCCCTGTCTGGTTACTTGATATAGGTTGACGTCCTGAAACTCGCCCAGTTGTGAAGAAATATAGTTCCTGACTCCTTGTCCAAGTCCAAGGCTCAGCGCAAGCGTAAATGTGCCGATAGCTATTGCCAGCATGGTTAAAAAAGTTCGCAGCTTCGACCGTCGTAGGTTGGCGTTGGCGGTAGCGACAATATCGATGCTTCTCATTTTTTGACTGCCTTCTGTTTGCTGGTCTTCTTGCTGAGGGTATCTTTGACTATAACGCCATCACGTAGGTAGATTATCCGTTGACAGCGTTTTGCAAGATCTTCGTCGTGGGTAACGATGACGACAGTTGTGCCGAGCTTTTTATTGAGATCAAACAGCAGATCTTCAATTATTTTACCGTTCTCGCTATCCAGGTTTCCGGTTGGCTCATCCGCTATCAATAGGCTTGGATTAGTAACTAATGCACGCGCGATGGCAACTCTTTGTTTTTGACCACCGCTGAGGTCGTTGGCCCGATTAGTAGCGCGATCGGCGAGACCGACACTCTCGAGCGCGATCCTTGCTTTAGCCAGGCGTGATCGCTTCGATTTGCCTTGGATCTTTAGAGGCAAGGCAACGTTTTCGACGACACTGTTATTAGGCTGCAGGAAGAACTGTTGAAATATTATGCCAATGCTTTTACCTCGCCAAATATCAGTATCAAGCTCAGTATAAATGCTTTTATCGTCATCCGTTACATTGCCTTTGGAAGGGTGATCGAGCCCCGTCAGAATATGCAGCAGAGTACTCTTGCCGGAGCCGCTTTTCCCAATAATTGCCGTTGTTGTGCCAGGTTCGAATTCAATATTTATGTCGCTAAGCGCGTTAAACGCGTTCTCGCGACGGCCGTAAGTTTTGGTAACCGAACTTAGCTTTAGCAAGGTAACTCCTATACATCTATTGTACAGCCGTTACTTAGAACTTGCTTAGATTATTTAGGCTTGCCCGAGCAGTAATTCGAAGTACTTGGTGCCGCCGAATGGGATTTTTTGCTTGACCAGTTTGGTGCCGGATAAGGCATTGGCGTGGTAAATCTTAAATGTGCCGTAGCGCTCGTTGATTTCGTCCACAGCCGTAGTTAGCCAATCTTGTTTGTTGATCTGCTCGAGCAGGCTGAGCTGGCTCCGGCTTGATGGGGTTAGCTGATAGCAGGTAATTCCCATGGTCTGCACTACCAGGTGCTTAGGCCGCTGATTGAATAAATATAAAGCTCTGGCGTAGATATTGTTGTCGGTGTAAAAAGTGGTCTTGAACATCTTGCGCTGCATCCAGCCCTCCCCTGTTTGAAATCTGACCCAAACAAGCACGCCACGAGCATCAGCGCCCTGATAGCGCAGCTTCTTGCCGGTTGTTTCGCACAAATATTGGAAACATGGCAATAAGTAGCCGTCGTCGGCCGACGGCTTGGCTAGTACCCATTGCCGGCCCACCATGCCGAGCTTCGTCTGATAATCGTCGACTTCGTACCCGCGCAGGCGCTTGTACCAATCTTCGCCGACCACGCTATGGAAGACGTAGCGCCTGAGCTCGTCGGCCGACGCCGATAAAAACTCTAGTGGCGTGAAGATTCCGGCTGCATTTAGTCTGGCTTCATAGTGCGAGGCTATACCTGTTAGATCGGTTAATTTTAGCCCTTTATAAACATCCATGAGATTGGTGTGGTCGATGCGGTCCATGCCGTCGGGTTTGTGAAGATTGGCGGCCGTTTTGGCCAGGAACTGATTGGGTGCGATACCAATGTTAATTTTCATCCAGGAGCCAATCTGCTGGCGCAAGCGTTGCTTGATCTCGAGGCCAATATCTTCCAGAGGTCGGTTGTGTACCGAACCGAGCGTGCCATGGAAGTCGATAATGCCCTCGTCAATGCTTTTCATGCGCACACGAGGGCTGTAGCTTTTCATAATTCCGGCTAGCGTTTTGTAGACGTGATGATACTTCGGTGGATCAGTCTCAAGCATCACGAGATCAGGAGCCAGCTGTTTGGCTTCGTCTAAGCGCATGCCCACTTTAATACCCCTACCCTTTGCCTCATAAGAAGCGGCTATAACGCAGCAGAATTTAGAAATCCGATTCGTTACTCCAACCGGACGCCCGCGTAGGCTGGGATGAGCCTGCTGCTCAGTGGTTGCAAAGGCGCTATTAAGATCAAGAAACATAATCTGGGGCTCCTCTCTATTAAGTCCCAGATTGCTGAGACCGGCAGCTTGCATCGGCATTGGTTTATAGTTCATGACTTAACTGTCTCGTGGCCCTCTAGCATTGATATAAGCGTCCAGGTCAGGCTCTCGGCATCAAAAGCCAAACGGTAGTCGTTGACTCCGTCACTGACGTCGAAGACGTGGATCATGCGTTTGCCGGCAGTTGTTGGGTGGCGCATGCCCATTTCGCTCAGGAAGATGTCCTGGCCCTTGTAGCGCATGCGCACGGGGGTGCATATTTCGGTCGGTTGGCCGCCGGCTCGGCAGACGGCGACCACGCTAACGCGCTGGTTGATTTCTATTATCGGGTTCATCGCGAGAATTTTAGGAGTCGGCTAGGATGTACTCACGGCCGCCGTAGACGATTCGGCGCGGGAAGCTCTCGAACCTTACATTTGGTGAATTTTTGCTGAACTGTACAGCGATTACTTGGATGTCTTGGGTGTTAATTGTAGCAGTCATTTTAAAGCTCCTGACTTAATGATTTAGATTATAAGAAGAGATACTGTCGTAGCCTTCCTCGGCTAGCAGTCAGCGGATTTATTGTGATCAATCTGATCGAATGGAGCTTGTTAGCCTAGTGCCAAAAACCGCTATTTAGTGGCAAAAGTTAGTGCTACAAACTGATATTGTGTGGAAGAAAACAGGGACCGAAGTATGATTTCTTGGTTATAAGTCCGAGAGGTAAATCTTGATCCAAGAAGTCCCCGCGTGGCTGAGCTATATTATACTCCCGCTAGTCAATTTGAGCCAAGAATTTTTATTTAATATTGTTTAGGAAATCTACAAGTTCGTGTGGAGTAAGTTCGGCTTTGACGACATAGGCGTCGGCTTGTTTTTCAATATCGGCGCGCACGTCGTCGCGTTGCTCGAGATTCGTAATAATGATAATTTTTGCAGTAATAACTGGCACTCTAGCCGGGTCGCGCAATGATCTTAGAATGTCGATACCTGATAGGTTGGGTATCATTAGATCAAGCAGAATGAGATCGTATTTGTTAGTCTGGGCTTCTTCGAAGGCCTCTTCCCCATCTGACAAGGCGGTAACTTGATAACCACTTTTATTAAGCGCGCGGACGTATAGTTCACTGATAAAATTTTCGTCTTCAATAATTAGGACTTTGCGTTGGGCGGGTGGTTGGTCGCTTGGGGGGGTTGGGTTTTGGTCGGGCATGTTCATATTATAACAAGCTGGCTTAATTTATCGCCGGTAGAGCGAGTGATTTTTGATCCAGCCATGAGCGCCTCGGGTTATCTCCTGATTACCATTCTCTTTCATTTCATCAGTTAAGTGTGCGTAAGGTAGTAGCGTGAAGCCAAACGTGCTGCCGTGCCCTTCCTTGCTTCTGACCCACAATACCCCGCCGTGGGCTGCAACAATAGCCTTGCTCAAATAGAGTCCTAGGCCTGTGCCGCCAATTTGGGCTCGGTTTCGGTGGTCGCGGTAAAACTTCGTAAATAGATTTGGCAGGACACTGGTGGGTATACCTAGGCCGAAGTCCTGTATGGTTGTTTCGATCATCCCATCGGGGTTTAAGTGAGCGTCAATTTTTATTAATTTGCTTGTCCCGCTGTACTTAATTGCATTATCAATTAAGTTATTTAGGACTTCCCTGATACTCAGTCGATCAACACCGACTGAAGGCAGTTCTTTAGAAATTGCCACTTCAAGGGTGATGCCACGAACTTTGGCTTGGAGGCTGATCATTTCTACAGCGGACTTGAGAATCGTTGCCCAGTCTTCAGACTGAAGCTTGAGTTGCATCTGATCATCGTTAACCCGAGCTACGTTTAAGATGTTATTCACAAAACCTGTCAGTTGTTCGGACATGGCTTTCATCTTTAGCATAAAACCCTTTAGCTCCGGATCGGTTATCATCGGTCCGAGCTCGTTTTCGAAGACCTCAATGTAACCTCTAAGTAAAGTTAATGGTGTTCGGAGTTCGTGCACGCTGAGAGCCATGAAGCTGACGGCTTGATCATCCTGTGAGTACATTTGGGTATGATCAAACATAACTAGCAGAGTCTCATTGCCTTCGGGGTTGTCGCGGTTATAGTATGCCGACAAATCAAAAAGCTTTTCGGGATGATCATCACTAAGATTGAGCTTTATTCTCTCCCAGCTACTGCTAGCTGTAGCGCTGTTTTTCTTGACGTCTTTGAGCCAGCTGTCAAATGTTTCTTCACTCGGGAATGACATATCGATCAGCATGTATACGTTTTTGCCGACCATATCACTGATGCTGAATCCGAGGTATTCTGCGGCCGCTTGATTGGCGAATTTGATTGTTTCATTAGAATCTAACACTACTAACGGCAGAGGCAGATTTTGAGCGATGAAATTATGGTCTAGACTTAAAGTTTCACCTTGTTTTTTGAGAGTTGCCTCACTAGCAACTGAAGCTAATTGATATATTTGATTTACTAAATTGCTTACTAGCTCGCGACCCACCGAAATATCGTTCAAATTAGGCGGAGCCACTCCCTGCTCGGTTGGACTCAGGTGAAGAATCGTGCGCCAGAGTGCGTCAAGCGGCTGTAAGGTATACCTTGCGCCTACAGTCACGGCAAACCAACCAGCGGAAGCAATCAGCCCAAGGCTAAGCAGCATACTTAAAGGATTACCAATGCTTGTCTGGGTGCTTAGGATCCAAAACAGCATTAAACCAATAAACCCAACAAGCATAAGCGTTATGAACATTGTTTGCTGAACCTTGCGCCTGAGCTTATCTAAGTCGTTCATAATTTTCCTAAGGGGTGTAAGCGATTGCTGAATTGCTGCCAAGTGCAGTTAACCAGGTTTGGCCGGGGTTAAATGGAATAGGTTTGCCGTTTGCATCCGTAAAAGTTATTTGGCTTTTTACGTCAGGTTTGGACCAGCTGCCAATCGTGACATTTCCATCCTGGAAGATGTATGCTTGCCCACTTCCCAGCGACTGATAAATTGAATGGTATCCATCTCCGGCTAAGCCATAGGGCATGACAATCGCAACTACAACTTTGGGACTAAGCTGAGAATTTGTGTTGGCGTCAATATGAGGCGCCCCGCCGACCGATCGGTTATAGCTGTTAGTTGCCGGGTTGTAATCATAATGTACGTTGTAAATCGGTCCGGATATTTTAAAATCAATTGTCTTGGCGGTTGGCGCCTTGCTTGGTGTAGGTTTTTTGCGAGGAAAACCCGTGTATGTGCTGGTCGCATAACCCTTGGCTGATTCCAGCTGATTTAGTGCTGCTATTGAAGTGTAGACGTTGTGGGGGGCTGCCCTTTCGGCTATACGATGATAGGCTCCGGCATTAAAGAATTGATCCAAGTCTCGTGCGCCCCAAGTGCGAATGCTTGCTAAGGCCTCAGGGCTGCCCCCAACGTGGGCATAGCCAGCATCAAAACCCATTGCCCACTGGACATAATAAGGTCGAGCGCTTCTGATCGGGCCGACGTTTTCGGGAGCGGTATCCTGATAAAGAGCCAAAAATCTAGTTATGCCGCCTTCAGCAATAGCCTCAAAGACAACACCTGCTTGTCCAAGGCCGGCTTGTGGTCTGGCGGCGGTACTATTCTCGACCATGACTCCGGTGACCGTTTTTTGATTAAGGCTGGGGTCAACTTCGAGGCCGCTTAGTATCGATGGGACAGTTTTAGGCTTGGGAGGCTCAACTTTTTTGACAGTTTTAACAGTCTTGGCTGCTACGGGTTTGCTATCCGGCCGACTTGCAACAAAGATGCCAATACCTGCAAGCACTATCAGTGCAGCGATAACTGACAGTATTATCAATTTTTTATTAGGTTTTTTAGGGCTTTCGCTGTAGTTAGACGTAATGGTTGATCCAGGGGGTTTTGGGGCGTTTTCAACTGTGCCGGTAAGTCTATCTTCGGCCGCAGCCATATCCGGTGTTTTGAATTTTTGAATTGTTTGTTCGGCTTTTGGCTGAGGCGGGTTCATTCCGCTGCTAACAGCCTTGCCCGGCCCCTGATTCGGCCCGACAATATCTACCATGCCTATATTGTAACAATGCTTACGCTTAATCACCAGAGGTTAAGCGGTCGAGTTGCCCCTGTATTCGTTTTAAACTTCTGTCTTTACCTAGCAGGCTGAGTGTGTCCGCCAATCCTGGGCTGGCAGGAGCTTGAGTTGTAGCAATCCTAATCAGGCTAAACAATACTGCAGGTTTCTGATCAGTCATCTCTAATAATTCATTCAGTCGTTTAGTCAGGTCGTCTGTGCTGAAATCGCTGTAGTGAAGCATTTTTAGAGTCTCATTGAGCATTTCGGCAAGTTCGTTAGAATCAAGTTTTTTCAGCTGTTTGTGAGAGCTGATTAAATTATCATCTACTGGTAAGTCGACAAAGAAAAACTTAGTTAGTTCCCCTAATTCGGCAAAGTATTTCAGGCGCTCCTGAGTTAACTGTAAAACTTTGCGCCTGTAGGTGTCGTCGTAGCCGCTGGCTTCTTCAGGCCAGTAGTCAGACACTTTTTCGTAAAGCTGATAGATGTCCATTTCACGGATATAATGCCCATTCATCCAAAGTAAACGTCTCTCATCAAAATGCGCTCCGCTTCGCTGAACCCGACTCAGGCTAAACTTGCTTATTAACTCTTCGCGAGAAAAGATTTCTTGTTCGGTGCCATCATTCCAGCCCAAACTGGCCATAAAATTCACTAGAGCCTCAGGTAAGAAACCTTGGTTTATATAATCCAGAACGTCTTTTGCGCCGTCTCGTTTGCTGAGTTTTTTGCCGCCACCTTCACCCAAAATATGTGGCGCGGTCGCCAATACCGGCGACTCTATCCCAAGTGCCTCAGACAGGTTCAGGTAGTTGGGCACGCTTGCCAAAAATTCCTGCCCCCTTATGACATGGCTAATTTCCATTTCAAGGTCATCAATGATATGAGAGAAGTTGTAGGTCGGAAAGCCATCTGACTTAATTAGGATGAAATCATCGATTACTTCCGGACCCGAATGAAGATCCCCCATAATTTCATCATGCCATTTATATGGCTTCGGGTCTGATTTGAATCTCAAAGGTTGTTTGCCATTCCAAGCGGGCGGGTTTTCGGGGCGATGATTTCGAAACAAAAAAGGCTGCTTGTTTTTTTGGGCTTCCTCCCGAAAATTTTGGACCTCTTTTTGGGTATATGGGTCGGCATATGCTCGGCCCTGCTCGATCAGCTTCTCAGCCCATTTCTTATAAATATCGAGACGTTCACTCTGTTTGTAGGGTGCAAACGGGCCGCCATTGTCTGGCCCTTCGTCATAATCAAGTCCAAGTGCTTTCAAGCTGTCGATGATATGCTGACCACTGCCCTCAACTTCTCGATTTTTGTCAGTGTCCTCGAGTCTGAGGATAAATTTACCGTTGTTTTGTCGGGCAACCAACCACGCAAAAATTGCGGTTCTTACTCCACCAACATGTAGAAATCCGGTAGGGCTGGGTGCGAAACGGGTTCGAACCTGCTTCATGCCTTACGTTTGAGCCTTAGCTTTAATTTGCGCTTAGGTTTTGGGGCCAAGGGCTCTTCGTGACTAGTAGCCTGACTAATTGCGTATTCTAGTAGTTCTTCGGTGGTTTGTGGCTTGCGCTTGGGATTTTTGACGGCAACAGACTTTGCAGACACTGGAGTAATATTGGTTTTTGTGGAGGCTTCAAATGAGTACTCAGATTTGGGCACTGGGTTAAAATGCCTTATAAGCGGACTTTTTTTGATCTTACTTGCATAACTGAGGAGTTGCTTATCAACTTTTAAGGCTGATTTTTTGACTTCAATTTTAGGCGGTACAGTCTTGTTCGTGGTAGCTAAGTGTGTCGTTGTGCGGAGTTTGCGTTTTGTGCTGGCTTCAGGCTTGCTTAGTCCCTTGCGCATCAAAGTTTGGGCTTTGGCTGGCTTGTGTGGCGCTATGCTAGTGGCTGCTTTTCGCTCAGCTTTGGGCTTTGGCTTGAGGGGCTTTTTTGCTGAGGCTACTTTGCTTGGCGCCTTGGCTTTTTTGGGACTAGTTTTTGACTTGGGTTTTTTGGCCGAAATGGACTTTTTGGGTGCGTCCAATAATTCGCCAGTCGTGGACTCATACTTTTTTCCGTTGATAATTAATATGTTTTGTTTAGCCATTCGCTACTTCTACCCTTCTGGCGCACCTTAATAACATCTTAAACCCTCTTGAGATTAGTCGCAAGTCGACTCATACTGTATAGAGCAATGGATTATTTAGACCCAATTAAGCAGCGTCAGCAGCGCTCGATGCTGTTTCTAGGATATTTTTTGATTGGAGTTGCTATTGCTATGGGGACGTCGATATTAGTTCAGTCTGCCTACGGCTATGGCGTCAATCGTCAAGGTGCAGTGATTCAAAGTGGCTTGCTTTTCTTCTCCAGCCAGCCTAATCCTGCAACAATTTTCGCTAACGGTATTCAGCAGTCGGTTCAAACCAATACTCGTCTCTCACTACCCGCGGGGATTTATGATATTCAACTTAAACGTGACGGCTATCAGGCTTGGCAACGTAAAGTAAATCTAGAAGGTGGTCGGGTTGCCCACTTCGACTATCCTTTATTAGTTCCTAAGACTTTAAGCCCCAAAAAGTCCGTAACCTACGATGGACAGCCGATATTCACTACCCAATCTCCCGATCGTCGCTGGCTACTTGTAGCGAAGCCTAACAATGTTAATGAAATTGATATATATGATCTTAAGCAGACTACCAGAACGTCGACTACAATAAATCTGCCCAGTTCTTTGTTCACTAAATTTCTTATTAACGAAAGATTTTCAGTATTGGAATGGTCGGGCGACAATCAGCATATTCTCATCAGGCACGATTTTGATAATAAGTCTGAGTTCGCAGTTGTCGATCGCAATAATGCCGACAAATCATTTAATATCAATCAAACCCTGGCTATTAATCCGGTCCAAATAAGCCTGCGCGACAAAAAATTCGATAAATACTATTTTATGAATGCAAGCGATGGACGTTTGTTCAGCGCCTCGGTTAAGGAGCCAGTGCCGGTAACCGAGCTAAGCAACGTTCTGGCTTATAAATCTTATGCGAATGACACAATTCTATATGCCACAAATACTAAAGCACCTTCGGGCAAGGTTGTCGTTAACCTAAAAATAAACGACAAAACTTATAAAATTCGCTTCCTGAGAGCCGGTTCGAATTATCTTTTAGATGTCGCAACTTATAGCGGGAAAATGTATGTTGCTGCCGGTGCTACTCAAGAAAACAAACTTTATATATACAAGGATCCGCTCGCACAGATAAACAAAAATCCTAACTTGGCTCTGGCGCCAGCCCAAGTCTTGCACGTAACCCAACCTAACTATCTGAGTTTCTCAGATACAGCGCAGTTTATAATGATTGAAAACGGTCAAGAATTTGCAGTTTATGATTTAGAAAACAAGGTTGGCCACCACTACATAAGTTCTAAAACATTGGATTCTCCGCAGCAGCACGCTGAATGGATGGATGGACATAGGATAATTTACACAAGTAATGGCAAAATGTTTGTTTTTGACTATGACTACGCCAATCAGCATGAGTTGGTGTCCGCGCATAGCGGGTATGTGCCTAGTTTTTCACCGGACGTTAAGAGATTGTATACTTTTGTCGCAAATCCAAACGGACAAGTAGATCTAAACACTACTTCGATGTTAACGCTTAAAGATCAGTAATTAGGTTTGTTGATTCGTCGGATTATCGTTATGGCTACGGCTAATATAGCACTCAATATTAATATTTTGCCGACAACAGAGCCTATAAATCTGCCAAGGAGCGTAGGACCGTTGCCGGGCAGGCTCGATGCTGATTGAGCAGCCTGATCGTTGTTTACTTGAGTTGACGACGCAATATTATTTGCCGGGTCGGGGCTTATCTGTCGACCAACAACGACAAGGCGATGCAAACTTGTGCCTGGCGGGTCGCATGTAATTAGTGTGGCGGTTGCTGTTTCTCCTGGCACTGGATTTAGTACCCCAACTTGGTCGGGATTGACAACAGTGCGACTAATTACCTTATATACATAAACTTTGCCGTTGTATGTGAGGTAGAATGTGTCACCCTCTGCCATAGTGTGTAGTAACACAAAAGCAAACTTATACTTGCCTTTATTAAAAATATTATTGCTGCTGTGTCCGAAAAAGGCCGCATTACCCTGTTCGCCTGGACGTGAAGTGGTTGGATAATGCACCACTCCATCTTCTAGAGAGTTTTCTATTGCATTCTCATCTGTTGTTCCGACGTCGTAAATTACTGGTATTTGAACATTAATTTTTGGAATAATCACTTCGTTTCGTGAGGTTGGAGCGATATCGCTACTGCTGACAATTAAGGGAGTAGATGCTGAGGTCCTAGCGGGTTGAATAAAAGGTGCTATTACCACTTCATTAAAGAAGCCAAAAAGAAAAACCAATAACACAATACTTCCCATCGCTAAACCGAAAAATAAAGACTGAAGATGGTGCTTAGTTTTGAGTTTACCGCCCGCTGAAACCTTGTCCTTGATGGCCGCTTGCACCTCTGTTGCAGAACGACTGTCGAGGAGCTTGGGTTTTGAGGTGCGGTGTTGAGTTTTTGCTGGTTGGGTGCGTTTATGTGGTGCTTGGGTTTCGCCGGTTTTATGTGTGACTAAGGATTGACTGGCATAAAATTCTTGCCAAACGGTCTTTTTTTCTTCATCAGTTAGGGACTGGTAATATTGATGCCATTCTGTTTGGACTGTAGCTAAGTCCTTACCCGATGTGCCGAGTTTATACATAAAATCCTGGTGCTTGCTGCGTTTTGGAAGTTGCTCGCTCTCTTTAAGCTCCTCTCTTGCGTCCGGTTCTTCGGCATAGATGGCTTCAAGTTTTTGTCGGATCAGCTCAGAGGCTGGATCTTGGCCATTGATTTCGCCGGTTGTAAGTTCGTCCGGTCCGTGTGGGTCAAAAGTATTTTTTGTCATAATGCTAGCGAGCTACCTAGCTCATTAACCTCAATTATAGTACAATTACACCTTGCAGCATAAGCTACGTAGATCAATAAATCTTTAGGGCGAGTGGCGGAACTGGTATACGCGCACGACTCAAAATCGTGTTCCTAACGGATTGAGGGTTCGATTCCCTCCTCGCCCACCAAATCAAGATGTCGGCCAATGGCCGGCTTTTTTGTTTTTGCTCATGCTTGCAAGCCAACTTTCTGAGTGATAATCTGCCGATATGAAAACTCCCAGAGCTTTGGTGGCTCTTACTGCAGCAGCGAGTCTGGCCGCGGGCTGCGGTAATCCAGTGCCAAAATCTTACGAATCTATAAGAATGCCGGTTGGCGCAAAAGATTTAGGCGAGGCAGTTGTTGGTATAGGCGGGGCCTTTTACGATGCTCACAGTTTTTTGGTAGTAAGCCAGCATGTTGGCGAGGCGAGTTGTGGAGCGGTCGTGCTCGATGACGGATCGAGACTTAATAGCTATCGTAAACTTACGCCTGCGGGTGATACGCATACCCAAGTTGACTGTATATATCCAGATCAGACTAACTCCTTTATTTCCGTGGATGAACTAGCTAAGTTTGCTTCTATGCCAGTTCAATATACTCCCCGCTAGGCCAACTATTTTTTGTTAGCAATTTGGTAGGCTGCGCAAGTTAGAGCCTCAAACTCTTTTAATGGATTTTGGATTTGCCATACTGCAACCTCTGCTGCTGTATTGACGCGCCAAATTTTGAGATCTTCTTCTAGATTGGTAACACTAATATTTCCTTGATGAGCAACGTATAACTTATCGAGGTGTTTGGTCATGATACCGCAGGCATATATGTTGCTAAATTCAATTAGCCAGTCGCAGATTTGGATTAGTCCCATTTCATACTTTAGTGGTTTAGAGTAACGGGCATTAATTGCAAGTTTTTGGATCTGCGCAAAACTACCTACAATGGTCGTTTGTGGTCGCTTCAAGAGGAGCTCAGGCATATTATAAAAATAATCTATGGCATCTTGAGTGACAACTAGCGGCCCAGTGTACTTACGAGAAAGCTGTTCGATGACAATCGCCGTTTCACTGTTTCTGCCAAAATCCCCCGCTAGCAATACGCCGTCAGACCAGTCGGCTAATGATAGTATTTCAGCCATAGACATTTTGGCGAAACTGCCACTATGCGTACTTGGCATGAAATTTGCTTCAGGGAATAATTTTCCCACTGTTTTTTTAAGTTTGTCCGGCAATATTATTTGGACCTGGCCAGCGCTGCTACTAGTCACGGCGAATGCCTTGCCTACGGCAGCAAAACCATGTAGGTTGCCACCGACGATTAACAACTTACCGGCATGTAATTTGTTTTCGGGGCGGCTCCACAACATATCTGCGAATAATGGATTCCCTGGAGATTGTTTTTGCCAGCTTCTAGACATATTTATTGATTAAATCAGCATATATCATGGGTCGTTCCCAGATATCCTCATGTGAGCCAGCCATCTTTATTAATGCGTAATTACTACTTTTGGATGGTTTTTTGTAAGCATCAACTCGCTGCCAAGGATCTTTTGCGTTGACTATGTACAAAACATTGGCTGATTGGAGTTCGGGCTTTGTTGGCTGCTGTTTTGCGCTTTTAATGATGCGATAGTTCCGTCTTGGTTCAAGCAATGCGTAGTGGCAATTGATTAGTCTAATCCAGAACAATTTTTTTAGTCTTCTATTGCTAGCCGAAACTTGAAATGACATCAAGCCTGATTTAAATAATGTCCTAACTGGTTGATGGATATTCAGCGGCAAGCCAATTAAAACCAACAATTTGCTGTTGTTCTGATCGGCAACCTCCCAGCAACCGGCCGAATGTGCAATCAAGATATCAGCCTGAGCGGGGTCGCTCGTATATTCGAAACCAAGCTGATCAAGCTTAGGCCTTAGTGCTCTACCCATCAGCTGGCCCTCCAAAAAGCCATAATAAATATGATACTTAAGATTAGCCTTCGAGCTGGTAACCATAATCTCTAGGGTTTAGTTGATAGATTACGTTCTTGCGCTCGACCACTATTGGCCATTGGTTTTTTATGGCGAATTCCTTAAGTGCTCGGTTCGGGTTAAAAGCAATTGGCTGGTCTACTATCTCCAACATCGCTATGTCCCCTTCACTATCGCCGACCGCAAAGCTTTTTTTTGGAGAAGCGTGATGTTTTTTGATTAGCTCAGCAAGCAGTTCACTTTTTCGACCAACGGTGAGCTGTTTTTGGCCAGTAAAAATTCCGTTGATGATTTCGTATTTGCTGCCGATAGCTTCATCAAATCCATAATATTCCGCCAGTTTTTTGACCATTGTCTCTGGCGAACCAGAGATAGCGAAGATAAGATAATCTTGTTTCTTTAATTTTCTTATAAGATCTCGAGTATAGGTGTAAACTTGATCCTTATATTCTTCTAAAACTTTATCGGCTGCGGCTTCAAATTGGGCTTGGTCTAAACCCGCCAGAGATTTATCAAAAACCTGAATCAATTGTGCTTCGTATTCATTAAAGGAATCTTCACCTGAACGCTTTTTCCAGCTCATCCTGGCTTGTCTTACCTTCTGGTAATCTTCGATTTTGAAATGTAGATCTTTAGCTAGAGCATCCGCTAGCGCATGATAAAGTTGCCACCTAATTAGGGTGCCATCGATGTCGAAAACCGCATAAGGCCTCATACGTCTAGTGTAACAGAGACGGGACAGTGGTCTGAGCCCAATATGTTGGCGTGTATCTCGGCAGCTTGAACTTTGTCTTTGAGTGCAGACGAAACCAAAAAATAATCGATCCGCCAGCCGACATTTCGTTCGCGAGCTTTAGCAAAATGACTCCACCAGCTATAATGACCATTTCCTTTAGTGAAGATGCGAAAAGTATCAACAAAGCCGGCATCAATAAAAGCCTGGAAGCCGGCTCGCTCTTCGTCGGTGAAGCCTTTTTTGCCGCGATTAGGCTTCGGGTTGGCAAGGTCATCTTCTGTATGGGCAACATTAAGGTCGCCACAGAATACTACTGGTTTGTGTTTCTCTAGCTCTTTGACATATTCCAAAAATGCCGGGTCCCAATGCTTGTGCCTAAGTGGTACTCGGCTTAAATCATCTTTTGCATTAGGAGTATAAACGCTAACTAACCAAAACTTTTCATATTCGGCGGCGATTACCCTGCCCTCTTGGTTTGGATTCCCGTAAGTGTCACCAGTCACTTTATGGTTTTTGATTATGTGTTCTGGAAATCCATCAACCACCTGAAGTGGTGCGTGACGGCTAACAATACCTGTCCCTGAGTAGCCAGGTTTCTCTGCCGAATACCAAAATGCATCATAGCCGTCAATGTAGATATCAATCTGATCGGGATTGGCTTTGATTTCTTGCAAGCAGACTATATCCGGCTGTTCATTATCTAGAAAAGGCTTCCACAGCTCTTTGCGTTGGACGGCACGAATTCCGTTTACATTCCATGAATATATCCTTAGCATGATTCAAAGTATAGCTTTGACATAAGACTTTTGCTAGACTACTAGTTTAGATGGAACCGCATCCTTACAAACGCATATTGCTTAAACTATCGGGCGAACAACTAGCTGGTAAGTATGAATTCGGCGTTGATCCAGAAATCGCTGCATATCTAGCTAACGAAGTTAAAAAAGTTACCGACACCGGCTGCCAGGTTGTAATGATTGCAGGTGGCGGGAATATGGTCCGCGGGGCTGAAATAGCAGGACACGGAATCAGACGAGTTACTGGCGACCAAATGGGCATGTTAAGCGGCCTCATCAATTGCATGGCAATGACAGATATTTTTGAAGCAAATGGCTTAGCAACGCGCTGTTTAAGCAACTTATATGCTCAGCAGGTTGCCGAGTCATACTCTTATCGATTGGCCGAAAAGCACTTGCAGAATAATCGGGTTGTAATCATAGCTGGTGGAACGGCTCGAGCCTATGTTACACACGACACTGCAGCTGTGATGTTTGCCCTAGAATTAGGTTGCGAAGTAGCAATTAAGGCTACTAAATATGACGGCGTTTTTGACAGCGACCCAGCAACTAATCCTGATGCAAAGAAATTCGATAGCTTATCATTCCAAGAGGCTGTAAGTAATGGTGCCATCAAAGTTATGGATAAGGCTGCGTTAGGTCTTGCCATGGAGCAGCAGCAGCCAGTTCAGGTTATAAATGTTATGGAAGAAAACAACTTGCTGCGAGCAGTCCAAGGCGAACAAGTTGGTACGTTGATTAGTTAGTTTTGGTGGTGGCTTCGGTTGGAATTTTTAAATCGGCTACATCTAGCACTGCGTGATCACCGGAACTTATCTCGTTTTTGAGAATTTTTTCGGCAACAACATCTTCGACAGCTTTTTGGAGGGTTCGGCGCATCGGTCTGGCGCCAAGTCTCGGATCATAACCTGCTTTAACAATTGCCGCAATCGCTTGGTCAGTTAATTCAACAGTAATATTCTGATTGGCTAAAGTCTGGTTTATTTCTGCTAGCATCAGCCTAACTACCTGGGTCAGTTCCTCGGGCTTGAGTGGGCCAAATAATACAATTTCATCAAAACGGTTGAGCAGCTCCGGTTTGAATTGGCCACTGTCGATCAGCTGGTTGGTGAATTCTTCCTGGAAGCTCTCTAAACGTTGGCCAGCTTCGACTTTTTCCCTGATAGTTTGTGCCCCAGCGTTTGAAGTCACGATAATTATACAATCCTTAAAGGACGCCGCTTTACCCCCAATATCTGTTAGCTGGCCTTCATCAAACAACTGAAGTAGAAGATTGAGGACATTGGGATGAGCTTTTTCGATTTCGTCTAGAAGGACAACACTGAATGGCTTTTGCCGGACGGCCATGATCAGGCTTCCAGTTTCCTGGGCGCCATCTGATAATAGTCGTTGAACATCATCGGGCTGTTGATATTCGCTCATATCTAAGCGGATCATGTTTGCAGCATCATTAAAATATGTCGCAGCTATTGCCTTTGCAAGCTCGGTTTTACCGACGCCGGTAGGACCTAAGAATAAAAAGCTGCCGATAGGTCTTTTTGGGTTTGCGACTCCAGCTCGGGCTCGCCTTAAGGCATTGCTAACCACGCTCACGGCATGTTCCTGGTCGATCATGCTCTCGTGAATTTTTGCTTCTAAATTAAGTAGCTGGTCGGCTTCTGCTGGCGCTGCAGTGGCGACCTTGACGCCCTTAGTCTGTTCAATTGCCTGCTGCACACTGTCTGTCGTAACAATAGAATTTTGACTGTGTGCGATGGATGCTTCAAGTAATTTGATGGCCTTGCCAGGATAAGCCAAATCCTGATCATACCGTCCGCTCAGTCGAAAAGCTTCATGTAAGGCTTCATAAGCTATTAAAACACCGTGGCCATATTCAAATCCGGTCACTGCATCCTCGAGTGAATGCATTATATCGGCCTGTTCTGGCTCCTGCATAACAACCGGTGTCAATAGATTTGCCAAGCTCGTATTCTGGATTTTTAGTGATTCATAGTCGTGAGGCGTCATAGCTAAAATGATTGGTGCAGACCTGGCTTCAATTATGGAAAGCAGTATTTGCGTTGCGTCGAAACTGCCTGGCCCGCCACCAAAAAAAAGCTGAGCATTATCAAAAAACAACAAAATGTGTCCGGCTCGATTCGCCTCGTTAGCTAGCTTGATCATTATCTGTTCTAAATCACCCGGCGCTCGTGCGATCGAAGTAATGTCAGTAGCGTTCAATGACACAACTTCATGGTAGGCTAGGCGGCGGCCTTTGTCCCCTTCGATGAGTCTTTGAGCAAGAGCGTAAGCTGAAGTAGTTTTGCCTATACCGTCAGGCCCAACTAGGGCAACCGCGCTGGCTTGATTGTCAAAAGCAGCCTCAACCGCCACGACTCCCGGGGATCCGGTAAGCCATTCAAAACGGCCGCCGCCGTTCATGATATCTCTCGATAAATTATGGCCAAAGCGGTTCAGCAGCGGCGTAAATCCAAAAGCCCAATCTCGAGCGATACCACCATAGTGACTTTTTTTGCCGTCGAGTTCGTTGATATTTCTGCCTAACCAATTAATAACAGCAGAAGTATCGCCCTCTTCAGCTTTGAACTTGATGAGCATTTGTTGTATCCCTGGATTGGTTTGTAGCATAGCCCCGACCACAAAACCAAGTTCTATAACTGGTGTCTTGTGAGTATCTGCATATTGCTTGGCAGTTTCAAGGATAATCTTCAAATCAGCTGGGTTTTCCGACAAGTTTTGACTAACCAGATCGTTTGTTAAAAGTAAATGATTGAGAATATAACCGCTTTGCCAGTGATCAGAAACCGCGCCAAATAAGCTGCGCGGGTTGTAATCGACACCTTTTTTCAGACGCGATAGAACATCTTTACTTAATAGCCCTGCGTAATCGTTGCCAGAGGGAGGAAGTATCGATAATTCTTTGCGCCACCAAATAGCTGGCATGGCTGATAGGATGGCAAGTGACAGCAAAATACAGAATATGTTTATTTTCCCCAGCGCGGCGGATAAAGCAGCCAATGCAATAATTGCTAAACTTATGAATAGTAGGGATTTGTAAACAGCTTTGCCGATACTCTTGCCCAAGCGCGCTTCCTGAACGCGACTGGAAGACGTATTAATCAATGAGTTTGCGGTCATACTAAGACTCCAACGATTAGCAATACGGGAACAGCTGGAGGCATCAATGGCCAGATTATTATTTCTAGCGCTGTAAATAGCATAGCCGCTAGCCAGGTTATTAGAGCAGTCAGAAGCACAGCGCTTCTAACGATAAAACCAATTACGCGACTAAATGCGTTATCACCCCATGCCTTGATCTTTTCGCCAATCGAGTCTCCCGGATAGGTAATGATTCTTTTCCAAGGTTCAAACCAGGTTTTAATTAATTGCGAAACTGAAAAGCTCTCCAAAATTGCTTGTGACCTGGGTCCAAAACTTTTTGGTATTTGCTGCCACCCACGACCGTACCACCAAGACAAAAAAGAAACGATCAACATATCAACAATTGTATCATTAGCGTAAGAAGTTTATAAGATACGAATGGCGGAACACACGGGTCAGGAACTATACCGGTGTCTCATATTTTAACAGTTTTAAGGGTAAAGTGAGACAAATGAGACACAGCAAGCCATATACAGCCGTGTCCCATTTATTGTATGCTAACAGAGGTGACCATTTTACGAAGAAAACTTGCTGCAACTCAAATTATATGCCATACATACGCTGCTAATCGAACTGCAAGAACTACTAAAGAACTTGAGGCCACCGACCACCCAGAGAATTGGTGGGAATAAAAAAAGAGTGAAGCCAAGTGCCTATAGGTGATTAAGGCCTAGTTTTTGTTCAAGTTTTTTAGTGTTAACAGTGATTCTTTGCCTACTAAGTCCTATCAGACCCTGCTGTTTAAGCTTGTGCAATTCACGACTGACCGTTTCTCTGGCTAGCCCGCTCCGGTCGGCTAAAGCAGTTTGCCGTACCTTTATTAACACAGTTTTGTTATCAATTTCAACTCCAAACCGGTAAGCCTCTATCAATAATTCAAACATTAGGCGGCTGACCGCCGCGCCACTTGTAGCCACTACCAACCGTCTTAGCAAAGCGTCAGTACCTTTATACACTCGACTTAGAAGGTCAAACATGACGTCAGGATTTGCTTTTAGAAAAACCACGGTTTCGTCAGCATCGGCTTGCCTCAGCTCGACGTCAGTTAAAGCACCATAGAAATAAGTATTCTTGGTATGGTTGATTGCCCACGACATAGGGAAAAAAGCAGGCGGCTTAAATATATTAACGATTAGATTATTTCCCCCCGGCGTGATGTCGTACTGCTCAACGAGGCCACTCACGAGCAGTGAAACGCCGTCTGGTTCATGATTAGCAAGCGTTAATATCTCGCCTTTAGCGTACCTCTTTAGCTCATATTTACTGAAGTGCTCGTTTAGTTTATCTAGTATCTGTTGGTTCATCACGTCATTCCTGGTCGGCCGGGAGAAAAGTTGACGGCCGTCACATATTTATTTTAGCGCTGTTGATATGATACAGCTAATTACCCTATAACTAAGGAATAAAATGACAAACTCTAAACCGAGCAATAAATAAAGTGTTGACCTTTCTTTGTTTCATGGCCGTGTCATTTTTAATAGTCGGTTGTCTAGCATTATGGGTACATAACTTTATTAGCAATTTAGTTAAAGACGAATTGACAGCCCAAAAGATATACTTTCCTGAAAAAGGTAGTTCAGTACTTGACCCCGCAACATACCCCGACTTACAACAGTATGCCGGACAGCTTGTTGATACGCCTGCAAAAGCAAAAGCTTACGCTAATGGGTTTATCGGACGACACTTGAAAAAAATAGCAAACGGCAAAGTATACGCGGAGGTCAGTACGCAGGTAATGAAGGACCCGACCAGCCAGAAATTACAGCAGCAAAAGCAAGCCTTGTTTCAGGGCGAAACGCTACGGGGCATGTTGCTGATGGGTGGTTACGGCTTTGGCACTATTGGCAAGATCGCAGGTGTGGTAGCATACGTGGCGCTTGCTAGTGGCTCTATAATGCTCGTAGCCGCACTGTTTCTCGTACTAGGAAGGGTCAATTAGCAGCTATGCCGATAACCCAAAGAGGTAACGCATCACTGAACAAGGTATTGCCGTATATCTTAATAGCGGCTGGTGTTGTAGGCATCCTTGCGTCTTTCGCCCTGACTTACGACAAGATACACGTTCTTATGGACAAAGGCTACACGCCAAGTTGTAATATAAATCCAATTTTAAGTTGTGGCTCCGTTATGAAAACAGAACAAGCTAGCCTGTTGGGTGTGCCTAATACGGTGTTTGGCCTAATAGCCTTCAGCATGTTGCTTACGTTTGGGTTTCTGCTGGCTGGTGGCGCAAAGGTTAAAAGATGGGTTTGGATCGGTGCTCAGCTCGCCGCAACTTTAGGCGTAATCTTTATGCATTATCTATTTTTTCAAGGGGTATATAGAATAAACGCTATATGTCCTTGGTGCTTCGTAGTGTGGATGATTACCATTCCGACCTTCTGGTATATAACGCTGCACAACCTGCGGGAGAAAAATATACGACTCCCAAACAAATTACAGACGTTGTCGCGTTTCATTCAAAAACATCATGGTGACATACTGCTAGCTTGGTATCTGATCATATTAGGAATATTACTGCAACATTTTTGGTACTATTGGTCGACCCTCATATGGTTTTTGAAGTGATGAGAAATAATTATGCATAAAGATAAATGTTAGGATGAGTACGATGACTAGAATTAGACGCAGCCAAGATATAAACTGTAATCATACAATAAAGCTACGAGTAAGGGACTAGGCTTCTCATGCAAGGATCTTCAGACATACCAACACTCATAATAATCGTCCATTTAATTAACCTATTTTGTTTGGTGCTACTTATCCGAAGCGGTATTCAGATACTATTTGATCACCCAAAATTGTATTGGACTGACGATACCAAGGACGATAATCACTGGTTACGATTTGGCAAAAAAATTATGCCAAAAGACAAGCTTTGGACATCGCTCGACGAAGCCGAAGATCCCGGCAAGCTAGCGCTACCGGGCGGTAACCATAATCTGGGCTCTGCACGCCACTGGCACTTTACTACGGCGATCATTTGGCTGACAACCGGTTTTATCTATATGGGCTTTTTATTCACTACTGGCCAGTGGCGGAGGCTTATTCCGACTGATTTTGGCGTGTTCCACCGGGCTATTGATGTTATGTATAGTTATTTAACACTTAACATTCCGCCTGAAGCTGGTGGCTATAACGCGCTTCAACAATTAACGTATGCCGGCGTTGTGTTCGTACTAGCGCCAGCGATGATCATAACTGGAATAGCACTATCTCCTGCGCTAGTTGCACGATTCCCTAAGTTCTTAAATTTATTTGGTGGACGCCGGCAAGTCGCACGAAGCTTCCACTTCATAGGGATGGTCGCCTTCTCATTATTTATTCTTGTACACATCACCATGGCGCTCGGATTTCACTTTTACGACAGTGTTAAGAGAATAACGCTGGGCAGTACCGACGTTAATTTCGCTTTGGCTCTCACCATATTCTTGATGGCGTTAATCTTGCTCGTGGCATTTAACATCTGGGCATCGTTCTTTACGTTAGGTGATCAAGTAAGACTGCGTCGTATATTGACGAAGTTTTATACGCCCGTGGTACGCCTATTTTTTGGCAAGTTGAAGTCCAAGCAGTATTACTCGAAGAAAGATATTTCACCATTCTTTAGAGTTAACGGTTACCCTCCAAAGTCCGAAGAATATGAGAAACTTAAGGCTAACGATTTTAAAGATTGGCGTCTCAAAGTTTACGGGTTAGTCGATGAACCTTTAGATATGTCTCTCGAAGATATAAAAGCACTTAAGAAACAGGACCAAATTACAAAGCATAACTGCATACAAGGCTGGACTGCTGTCGCTGAATGGGGCGGATTGCCAATGTCTGATGTGATGAAGCTATGCAAACCAAAAGCTAATGCCAAATACGTGCTGTTTCACTGCTACGATATCGATGATCAAGGGCGTGCATATTATTCTGGGTTACGGGCGGAAGACATGTACGACGACCAAACTATCCTCGCCTACGAAATGAACGGCGAAACACTTCCTACTAAATATGGTGCTCCTCTGAGACTACGTTGCGAGAAGAAGTATGGTTATAAAATGGCGAAGTATATTAGATCAATTGAGTTTGTCGACAGTTTTGATCATGTTGGTGCGGGTCGTGGAGGTTACCGTGAAGATACCGTCTTCTTTGATTGGGAAGCAGCGATTTAGCTCTGATGTCAGCTAGAGCCATTAGTTATAATCGTCCGTCACACGCTGCTTACTTTGCACTAACAATTGCTACGCTCGCCTTGATTATCAATTTTTGGGCATGGTCACTACTTAGTCCGCTGGGCGCAAGATATGCCAGTGAGTTGTCGCTCAATCCATTATCGCTGTCTTTGCTTTTGGCTGTGCCGGTCATAGTAGGTTCACTCGGACGTATTATTTTGGGCATGATAATTGATAAGTTTGGTGGGCGTATCGTGTTTGCAGTTACGTGTTTACTGGCTATGATACCCGTCATTGCTCTAGCTTTCTCGGATACCTATACGCGATTAATATTGGTCGCCGTCTTCTTAGGAATAGGGGGAGCGGCGTTTGTTATAGGTATACCTTATATAAGCGCTTGGTTCCCACCAGAAAAACGTGGGCTAGTACTTGGTGTCTATAGTATGGGGAACGCTGGAACGGCCGTATCCGGGTTTCTTACACCCAGGCTAGATAACGCAATCGGCCGACAATGGACATATTTTCTAGTAGCATCACTCTTATTTGTTATGTCTATAATATTTATAGTTTGGGGTAGAAATGCTCCGGGATGGAAGCCGCCAAAAGGCTCTGCTTTTAAGCGATTTGTTATGGCAACAAAAAGCCGTATAACCTGGGACCTTGCATCGGTCTACGTTATTACTTTTGGCGCATTTGTTGCATTTGGTGTATATCTACCCGTTTTGCTAAAAGTATCTTACGGGCTTTCTTTGACAGACGCAGCCTCGCGAGCAGCTGGGTTTATATTGCTGGCAACCTTGGCTCGACCAGTCGGTGGTTGGTTAGCCGATAAAGTTGGGGGCAAACATGTTATCCGGGTTGTTCTAATTGTTGTCGTTGTTTTAGCTATGTTCGTAGCATTGCAGCCAACGTTGCAGTTGCGCACCACAATAGCTTATTTGTCTTTGGCATTTGCGCTTGGCTGTGGCAATGGTGCAGTTTTTGCGTTGGTTGGAAAATTATCTAAGCCAGACATCATGGGTAGTGTTACGGGAATTGTAGGTGCCTGTGGAGGACTAGGCGGCTTTTTACCACCGTTAATTCTTGGATTTACATATCAAAAGACGCATTCATACTCCATAGCTCTAATGATGCTGGCCCTCGGCGCTCTAATTGCTTTCTTCTACATAAACAAACGGTTTCAGGACCTGTCTACATACAAAGCGCGGTAGAACTAAGTTGCCGATAGTACAAAACTGCCCAAATGACTAGATTTAGCGCTTGAGGGATCCCCGGTTGTTATATTGCGGTTCCTGATAATTGTCAGCGATGTAGCAAAAACTTTGCTGGTGAACGCATACAGATCTTTTTTGGGTAGTTTTGTTTCTTCTGAGCCTATGACAGAACTGGAGCTTAAAATTATAGAAGTATCAGACTTGTTAACTTGTTGTTGGATGGCTTTATCTCTGTCACTTTCAATTGGAGGGCCATCATCTAGACCTTGATGCAATAAGGCGTCCATACCATCTTCTACTTCTTGAGTATCTGATAAATCTATGTTGCCGAGGAAACGAACTCCAATGAGGGGTACTCCATCGTGTCCATCAAAAGGCCTAACCCCTACCATAATTTTAGTTGCCACAATCGGGTCGGGCATTTCGGACACTATGATTAACGGCATCATCCCGTCAAGCTCGATGAGTTCATCTATTGTTGGCAAGGTACCCGTTAAAACTTCAGCAGAAATACCCTCAACGTGAGGTAGTTTTACTTCGAATTGCCCTTTACTCATAGTTCCAATTATAGAATAAAACCATATAACTGTAAATAGTTTCATAAACTTCTGTTGCTCCATCATTGTATTGAGTTATGATTTAAGGTAGTGATAGACGTAGATAAAGCCGCAAGAATCGTTTTACGCCACAAGATTGGGCTTGGCTCCAGCCGTATTGATTTTGCGAATTCGCTTGGCAAGTTTCTTGATGAACCAATAACGGCTGATAGGGATATCCCGGCATTCAATAGAGCGACAATGGATGGCGTTGCGATTAGCCATAAAGACTTTGTAGCAGCTAATAAAGGCACGTTCAAAATAACAGGCATACAGGCTGCCGGCGCACTGCCTATTAAAATAAAAAATGCTGGTGAATGCATTCAGATAATGACAGGCGCAGCATTGGGTAAGACCGTAGATACAGTAGTCCGCATAGAGGATGTAGTTATAAAAGGTGATTTGGCGACTATAACCGTTGGGAATATATCAAAAGGCCAGTTTGTGCACGCCAAAGGTTCAGACAAAAAGCAAGACAGCCTTCTGGCTGACCCAGGTCAGATTATAACTTCGGATCTCCTAGCGACAATGGCGAGTATAGGCAAAACCTCTGTTCGTGTAGTGAGCCCGCCCAAAATAGCTATTATTACAAGTGGTGACGAGTTGGTTGATCCCGATAAAACCGTTAATGATTATCAGATAAGAAGATCAAACGACCTAGCAATTTACGGCCTTTTGTGTAGTTACGGCGTAGAGGCCGAAATGATTCACGTCAAAGACGACGAAAAATTAATCATGCAAAATATCAAGAAAGCATTGAAGACTTTTGACGCTGTCATAACAGTTGGTGGCGTTTCAAAAGGTAAATACGACTATGTCCAAACTGCGTTAGCCAAGCTAGGCGCTACAAAATATTTCCACGGTGTCGAGCAAAAACCAGGTAAACCGTTATGGTTTGGGTCGCTTAAAGATAAGCCGATCTTCGGGCTACCGGGAAATCCTGTGTCGGTCTACATATCAATGGTGAGATACGTTATACCTTGGCTCGAGCTCTCTTTGGGCGTCAAGCCACGGCCCATCATTACAGCGATACTCGATCAGGATGTAAGTATCAACCCAGCGTTAACACACTTCGTTCTAGTAAAAACCTATCTTGATGCCAGTGCATGCTTGCGAGCCAAGCCCGTGGCTAGCAATACTTCTGGAGACTACACGAGTATTAGCTCAGCAAACGCATTTATAGAATTGCCTGCAGGGCAACCAGTTTACAAACAAAACGGCCTGCACAGACTCTGGCTGTACAAGAATGAGACAATATAATCATGGACGAGAAGCTTTTCGGACTGGTTTTGGCTGGCGGTAAAAGCCGCAGGATGGGTGAGGATAAGGGCCTAATCAATTGGTATGGTAAAAAACAGAGGTATTATTTGGCTGACTTACTGAACAGACACTGTCAGGATACATATATTTCCTGTCGCCAAGATCAAGCTAAAGAAATAGAAGATTTGAACTACAGAACAATTTTAGATAATTTTGTCGGTGTCGATGGGCCTTATGGAGCTTTAATCTCTGCAATGAAAGAATATCCTAAAGCTAGTTGGCTGGTAGTGGCGTGTGATTTGCCCTTTTTTGATGATGAAGCGGTAGAAACTCTTATTAAGAATCGTGATCCTAACTTCATCGCGACCGCGTATAAAAGTCCCGCTAATGGCTTGCCGGAGCCTCTAGCAGCCATATGGGAACCAGCCAGTCTTCAAATTTTATTAGAGTCATTCAAAACAGACGCGATTTCTTGCCCCAGAAAAGCACTAATAAAAAGCGCGAACATTGTTAAGCTGATTGATCCTAAGCTTCCAAGTACGGTAGTTAATGTTAATACCCCCGCTGATATGATTCAGGCGCGAGAGTTAATAGGTGTTAAATGACACAGCATGATGATTTTGCTCGGTATAGCTGCCAAATTCCACTAGACGGATTTGGGATTTCCTCACAAAAAAAGTTGAAAATGGCCAAGGTGTTGATTGTAGGTGTTGGAGGCTTGGGCTGTCCGGCTACTCTCTATCTCACGGCTGCTGGAATCGGCACACTAGGACTGGCCGATGACGATAAGGTTGACGTCAAAAATCTTCATCGGCAAATTCTTTATAAAAAGAGTGATATCGGTAAGCCAAAGACTTCAGTTGCAAAAGAATTACTGCTCCAGCAAAACCCAGAAGTAAAAATAGTTTGTCATCCTCGAATAGTACTTGAAAATGCTATGAGGATTATTGGGGATTACGATATGGTCGTAGATTGCAGCGATAATTTTGATACCAGGTATTTGCTTAACGATGCCTGTGTTTTGTCGGGAAAGCCCCTAGTCTACGGTGCTATATATAAGTATGAAGGACAGGTGGGTGTGTGGAACATCAAGAAAGGCGATACATATTCGTCGAATTATAGAGATATTTTCTCGAACGTGGACGATACAGATATACCTAATTGTGCCGACGGAGGCGTTATCCCAACGGTAGCCGGCATAATTGGCTGCATACAAGCATCAGAAGTCATAAAGTACATTACAGGTATTGGCGAGATGCTTACAAACAAACTTCTAATCCTCGATACCTTATCTATGCAGAGCTACGCAGTTAGTTTACCAGTTCGCTCGTCTGTAAAAATTGAGACTCTTGGATCTAACACAACTGAGGTTACGACAATCAGCGCGGAAGACTTTATTAACATTCAAAATGACAAAAATTATCAGATTATTGATGTTCGTTCTGAGGAGGAGCACGAGAGTTTTAACCTAGGGGGTACCAATATACCTCTAGATAAATACATGAAGCGAGAGACTAAATTAGATCTCTCTAAGTCGACTGTTTTTTATTGCAGGACAGATACAAGAAGCTCCCAAGCTGCTAAAAAAGCAATCCAAGATAATCCTAATGCAAAAATACTTGTTCTCTCTGGTGGTGTTGAAGGTTTCCGCAAATAAATTTTTACTAAGGGTGTGCCGAAACCCACGCTTCTCCATCCTCGTAGACTTCCTTCTTCCAAATAGGAACGGATTTCTTAAAAGTGTCAATTGCGTAACCGGTTGCTTCAATTGCTTCTCTGCGGCGTGAAGCAGAAACGGCTATAATAATCGGCGCTTCGCCTACTTCGACTTTGCCTAGCCGGTGGTGGATAAGGATGTTCTTTACATTAAACTTCTCTTTAATTGCATTCGCAATGTATTTAATTTCATTTATGGCCATATCTTCGTATGACTCAAACTCCAAATAGAGCACCTTCTTACCCATATTGTCTGCTCTCACCGTGCCGACAAAGATATTTACACAGCCACTATGATCTGACGTAATTCTTTTGAAGCATTTTTCAACCTGAAGCGGTTCATCAGTGATCTTTATGTCAATCATATCGTATTAGCTAACCGCCATTAGTGGGCGGTATTATCGCTACCTCGTCGCTATCTTTGATTTTGGTTTCGTTCTTGGAATACTCTTTATTGACTGCGATCATAAAATTTGATGCTTCTTGTAGTCTGGGATATTTTGTAATCAAAATTTGTTTTAATTCTTCTGGATAAACAGAATCACCATCTATTTTTAATGAAACTTGGCTGCCACCCATTAAATCTTTTGCCATTCCAAAAATCAATACATCTATAGTCATTCATTGGTAGTTTATCAAAGTTGCCTCTTAGGAACTATCTTTGCTTAAAGAGTCTACATTATCTTAAGCCATTGTCGGCATAGCAAGTATCTGGTGGCAGCTCTCGTCCTTGATATAACTGTGGTTGTGTCTAGGTTTATAATCGGGCTAAACGCTAGACTTCCACCACCGTTGCGGTACCTTGTCCTTGATGGAATCAACCGTACTCCAACAGATACCACAAGTATCCAAAACAGCACCGATTCGATGGTGTTTGTACGCACGTAAATCGAGCGAACAAGACGAACGCCAAGCTCTCTCCATTGAGCAACAAATCAAAGAAATGAGACTACTGGCAGATCATTGGAACATTGAAATAAGTGAGATCCGCCAAGAAAGCCATTCATCTAAGGTTGCGGGAACTCGACCAATTTTTAACCGACTTATTAAGGACATCCAGCTAGGTTATTTTGGTGGAATAATTTCTTGGGCGCCGGATCGATTGTCAAGATCAGCAGGAGATTTGGGAGTTCTCGTTGACTTAATGGATGAAGGCAAACTAGTAGAGATTAGAACTCATAGCCAGACATTTACCAACAACCCTAACGAGAAGTTTCTCCTGATGATTCTCGGTTCACAAGCCAAACTAGAGAACGACAATCGAGGCCTCAATGTCATTCGAGGCCTCCACAACAAAGCCGCCAACGGCTGGCGACCCGGTCAAGCTCCGATCGGATACTTTAATAATGGCTTAGGCGAAGAAAAGATAATTATTGACGAAGAACGATCGCCCATCATGGCAGAAATGTTTGAGCGAGTCGCCAAACAAGCCTATACGGGTCGTGATGTCAAAAGATGGCTCGATGACATCGACTTTCGTTCTAGACAAGGTAAACGACTGGTTTTGAGCCATATCTACCGAACCTTGCAGAATCCCTTCTATTACGGCGAGTTCCAATACCCCAAAACTAACCCCAAACTTCATAAAGGCAAACATAAACCTCTGATTACTAAAGAATTATTCGATGCTGTGCAAACACAGCTCACTGTAGTGCCGAAACTACGGACAGGCAGTAAAGAGTTCGGCTTCACTAAAATACTCAAGTGTGGGGCCTGTAAAACAGCCATAACAGCCGAGGAACACATGAAACGACTCATAACCACTGGCGAAATTAGACGATACGTGTACTACCACTGCGGTAGAGCGAATGACTTAGACTGCATACAGCCATATATCCGTGAAGGTGACCTCATGGATGAGCTACTCAAGCTGATTGACGATCTGGAACTGGATGAAATAGGTGCTCAGGAGCAATTCAAGGATGAGTTAGAGCGATACCAAAGGTTTAACGGAGTCCTCGGTTATACAGGCGAGGAGTTAATACAGAAACCAGCCATCGACCTGAAAGCCTACGCCAAATACGTCCTACAAAATGGAACTAGAGAAGAAAAACGAGAGATTCTGAAATATGTAAATGGCGAACTATTCCTCAAAGATCTCAAGGTTTATGTAGAGCGAAAATCAAGGTCTAAAAAGTTTAATTAAGCCAGTTCGAATTCCGTTGCCCTAAAGAACGGGAATGCTGAATCGAGGCTAGTTTAATAACATTTCAAGCTAAATGAAAACGACCCTCTCCTTTATTAGACACTTTAGGGGAACGGGTCGGATCCGAACTATATTCTTGGCGGAGGGAGAGGGATTCGAACCCTCGATACCCGTAAGGGTAAACCGCCTTTCCAAGGCGGCGCCATAGGCCACTAGGCGACCCCTCCGTGCCCAAGTCATTGTATATTGTACCTTATTTACTCCTTGATATAGAGAGGCCACGGAGTTAAACTAAATGCACGAATGGCATTAATTGAACTCAAAGACGTCAGTAAACTGTACGGCTTCGGCGACGCAACTACCCTTGCTCTCGATGAAGTCAGCTTAACTATCGAAAAAGGCGAATTCATCGCCATCATGGGTCCGAGTGGTTGTGGTAAAAGCACCTTGATGAACCTAATCGGCCTGCTTGATCGGCCGAGTCACGGCAGTTATCTTCTCGAGGGCAAATCTGTGGATCGTCTGAGGACAAATCAGGCGGCCAAAATCAGGCGGGATAAAATCGGTTTTATCTTCCAGTTCTTCAATCTTTTGCCTCGTATGACTGCGCTCGAAAATGTTGCCCTACCCCTAACCTACAAGGGTTACGGAACAACCAAGCGGCTCAAAATAGCCAGTCAGATGCTGGAACGGGTTGGCGTACAGAATCGTGAATATTTTTTGCCAGGTCAACTTAGTGGCGGCCAAGCTCAGCGAGTGGCGATTGCGCGGGCATTGGTAAATAATCCGAAGATTATTATTGCCGATGAACCAACTGGTAATCTTGACAGTGCTAGCTCGCGCCTAGTAATGGAACTATTGGCAGAAATCCATAAAATGGGCAACACCATTCTTTTTGTGACTCACAACCCCGAGCTCACCCGTTATGCAACCCGGGTCGTATACATGCACGATGGCACTATCGTTCACGACGAAAAAACAGCACTCGGACAGGTGGCATCAAAAGCTCGCAAAGTTCTCTACACTTTACCGGTTACTCAAGAAGAGGACGACCTGGCTGGCGTTTCGGCATTAATGAATGCATTCCCCCAAAAAGATAGCCGACCAAAACGTCGCACTGCCGTCAAAAAAACTAAGACCAAGCGCACTAAAAAAGTAGCTAAATCAACCGCTCGGAGTACTAAGAAATGACCGCTTTAAGTTACGGACATATTAAGGCAGCTTACGCTTCAATCAGAGCGGCAAAACTAAAGAGTTTTTGGACTATGTTCGGCGTAATTGTGGGCGTCGCAGCGGTTATCACGGTTGTTGCAATTGGTAACGGCATCAAGCAACAGATTGCTGGACAGATTCATCATTTGGGCAAGGACATCATTACTGTAACGCCAAAAGAGATCGGCACCGGCAGCAAAGCTAACAGCAACGGGCTGGGTATTTTATCCGGATTGAGTACTGCACAGCCACTCACACTTAAAGATATTAAGAACATTGAAAACGTTAAAGGTGTCGGCAACTCGGCTCCCTTAACGATCACAAATGGTGAAGTAAAATCTGAAACTGGCAAATATACCGATGGCTATGTAATTGGCACTTCGGCAGATTTGCCGAGTTTAATTAATCAGTCGATGACCTATGGATCTTTTTTTAATGAAGACGATTACGGCACTAACGTTGCAGTAATTGGCAGTCGGGCGAGCGAAAAAATGTTTAATACCGATGTGCCACTAGGTCGCAGTTTCAGCTTCCATGGCCAGGAGTTTATCGTAAGAGGAGTATTTAACCCATTTGGCGCCAACGCCTTATCTCAGCAAGCAGATTTTAATAACGCGATTTTTATTCCAAATAATGTATCCGAAAGCCTGACTAATAATACTGCCCCGACCTATCAAATGTTAGTAAGAGCCGAGAATCCGTCTCAGACCAACAAACTAGCCGCTGATATTCAGCGCACGCTCGACCAAGCTCATGGCGGTCAAAGTAATTTCACCGTTAGGGTCGGCAGCCAAAACGTGGCTTCTAGTAATAACATCCTGACGTTATTAACGAGACTGATCGCTGGTACGGCGGCTATTTCATTATTTGTTGGCGGCATTGGCATTATGAACGTCATGCTAGTTACAGTTTCTGAGCGAAAGCATGAAATCGGAATTCGCAAAGCAGTCGGAGCCACCAACCGCCAAATACTCAATCAGTTTCTTTTAGAATCTAGCGTTTTGACTTTTGTTGGCGGTCTTATTGGAGTTTTATTAGCGTACATTAGCTACGCTCTAATCAGGGCCTTCACTGACCTAAAACCCATCATAAGCTGGCAGATTATTGTAATAGCTCTTGGCGTTTCGTTAATTGTTGGTATGGTATTTGGCACCGTTCCTGCCCTTCAGGCTGCTCGCAAAGATCCGATCGAAGCCCTACGGTCCGAATAATCACATATAAAAAATTGAATATATCCCGGCTATCCCGACAACACTCATCATTAGAGTCACAAACCAGCCAATAGCTGTAATGGAACGGCGGTTTGTCCATTTGCCCATGATGGCTTTTTTGCTCGAAATAATAACTATCAAGGCCAGGATCACCGGAGCCACCAAGCCATTCAAAAATGCCGAATAAATCAAGGCATTAATAGGATCTATGCTAAAGAAATTCATGGCTAGTCCAGCCAACATGGAAATAATTATTACACCGTAAAAAGCGTGAGCTTGCCTGAGCGGTCTATAGAGCCCTTCTCGCCATCTAAAGCTTTCACTCAGTGTATAGCTGCTGGATCCCGCAAGAACCGGTATTGCCAATAAGCCGGTACCGATGATGCCAATAGCGAATAGAACATAAGTCGAATTCCCGGCAAATGGCCTTAGGGCTTCTGCAGCTTGGGCGGCAGAATCGATATT
>CAZYJC010000001.1:106910-143850 GCA_964647765.1 uncultured Candidatus Saccharibacteria bacterium
CACCACAAGCAGCAATAATAAAGAACATGACCAACTGGCTTAAGAACATCCCTGACCATACGTCTATACGCATTCGCTTAACCTCAGCTGGAGCGGTTGCCGTACGTCGTTCATGAAGAGTCGTTTTGCCTTGTAGTATCTGTTCCTCAACTTCTTGAGAAGTCTGCCAGAAAAACAAGTATGGCGATATAGTGGTTCCCAGCACGGCGCAGAGCATTATGATTGAAGTTTTGTTGATTCCAATATTTGGCACAACTGCGTGAGGTAATATTTCCGACCAATTTAGATGGGCCATGATCGCAGAAAAAACATAAGCCAAGAGAACTAGGGCTAGCCATTTTAAGTATTTAGCATATTTATCATAGGGGGTAAAAACCTGCATAAATAAACTAAACAAAGTGAAGCCTACGACTAACCAGCCAAAGTTTAAACTTGGCCGCAATAGTTGCGCTGCTTTAGCCATGGCGCCAAGATCTGCACCGATGTTAACCGCATTGGCAACAAATAACATCATGGCGCAGAGGTATAAAATTTTACTGTTAAAATAGACTCGAATATTACCAGCCAGCCCTCTTCCGGTAATTAGGCCGATTCTGGCACACATCTCCTGAACAATAGAAGATAAGGGATACAGCCAGGCCGCTAGCCAAAGGAAATGAAAACCGTACTGTGCTCCTACTTGTGAATATGTTGCTATTCCTGAAGGATCATCATCTGAGGCTCCGGTCGTAAGGCCAGGTCCAAGGTTTCGCCAATAATCGCCCGTGCGCTTGACGACATGGGCAGTTGGTACGGCTGCAGTTATCTTTTGGGTTGTTTCTATACCCTGATCAAGTATCTGAGCTGGCGCCTCAGCGCTTTTTCTTATCAGATCTTTTTGTTTTTTCATTTTATTCTTTAGAATTTAGTGCCGTAGTAATACCAGAAGTGTTTTAAGATTAACAAGAAAATTATTAATAGCCAAAGGATTAGTAAATCTAAATGATGCTTTCGAATCCAAGGGTAAATGCCTTTTGGTAGTTTTTTGGGTAAGACGATGTGTTTATTGTCTATGTTATATAGCGTCGCGTACCAAAAACTTGTAATCGTAACTACCCAAACGATCATGCAGTAAATACAGAGAGCACCAATCCTATAAACACTTTGGTAAAACAGCCAGTGAACGAACGCCAAGGCAAATAAAAGACCGGCATTAATTAGAAGCCAGAGCCATCGCTTGAACTTAGCTCCAGCAAGCATCGTAACTCCGATAGTAGCAACCGCAGCGAACCCGGCTAACCCTAGAAAAGGATTTGGGAAACCGAAGGCGTGGCCTTGCTTGGAAGATACGACGTTTCCGCAAGCAATTATAGGGTCTAGACTACAGTTTAGGACTGCTTTAGGATGCTCGAGTAATAAAATCTTATCATTTGATAAAGTAAAAGCGCAGTAAACGCCAATAAGTCCACCAATGATGAATATCCACATTAGACTTTTGTTCAGAGTAATGCTTTTTATTTTCCCTACCGCCATGTTATTTACATTATACCCTATTTAAGGGTCCGTTAGTGCCCTTTTGATATATAATCAGCCCGTTTTTAGTGCCAGTCCATTTTTTAATTACCGGTTCGACAACTCGCCAACTCTCAAGGACATCTTCGCGACTTGCAAAGATTGAATGATCCGATGCTATAGCCCGCCGGATGACATCTTCATATGCGTTGCTTTGGCTTGCCTCATCACCTGCTCCCAAGTGAGAGTTATATTCTTCCATAGTTGAAACCAGTTTACTGGCTATACTCAAGTCCTCTCCCTCGCTCTCAATCTTGCCTAGTGGCTGCAAATGAAAAACCAGAACGCTATGGTCAACAAATTTAACTTTAATAGCGTAAGTTTTTTGTCTAAGTGCTTTACCGCTCCAGAGATAAAAACGCGTTTTTGTCCATTTTGGGAGATCGCTTTTAAGGCTAATCGCGGCATAGGTTTCGGTAGCAGAATCTGGATTGCCAACTTCATCTAGATAACCCAGATATTGTCCTCGAACAGCGGCAGTGTCGTCATCCGCGTTAACTGGCTTAAGAGATTTTAAAAACCTTGATTTGGCATTAATCACATCCTTCTCTTGGATATCCATACCTGTTAAACCGAGTACTTGCATAAGATGGTTCTGCACAAAATCCCGAAGTGCCCCGAGTGGTTCGTAAAACTTTGCCCTGCCTTCGATATCGATTTCTTCGCTGGCGCAAATTTCAATCTCTTCGATGTGTTGATCAGACCAATATGGCTCCAACTGCTGATTAAAAGTTTTTCGTAGGTTCAAAAATTCCTGGACGCCTTTTTTGGCTAAAAAGTGATCTATCCTAAATATTTGTTCCTCGCTGAATACGGCGTTGGTTTGGTCTAACAGCTTTGAGGCTGACTTGAGGTCGTAACCAAAGGGTTTTTCAACTAGTAATTTTGAGAGTTTATTGTGCTTTTGGCAGCCTCCACTCAAGCCCGATCTACCTAGATTGTCGACGATAGAAGGATAAACTTGTGGTGGGACAGACAGATAAAATAACCGGTCGAGACAAACGCCAGACTGCATTTCAAGAATTTCAAGCTGCTCGTTAATCTGTTGGTAGCTGGATGAATCATTCAAATCGACTGTAAGCATGGTTGTGATTGAACTTAAGCTCTTTAAGTCCGTCTCAGAAACATCTTTGCCAAGCTCTTCTAAATTTTGTTTGAACTGATTGAACAGATCTTCCGCACTGACATTTCTTCTAGATACGCCAATTATTTTGGTATTTTTACCAAGCCTGCCTTGGCTGGCCATTTGCATCAGACCTGGCAGCAAATAACGTTGCGATAAATCACCGGTAATTCCGAAGATGATGATGTTGGCTGAATCGGACATCATTTACCGTGGTGTCCAACCTGATCGTTGTACAGATAGCATTCTGGAAGTTGTTTTAGTATTTGTGCGGGTTGTTTGTCCAAGCTAGTTCTCGTTTTTTGCAGACGTTTAAGAGTTGCCTGCTTTGGCGCTCCAAAAGCGAAACAGTAAGCGGCGTCGATGCGCTTCATAGCATTAAAGGTCAGTGTAAGCCGTGACAATGGCGTATCTTCTTGGCTGATATATGAAGTAGTTAATGTCTGTAAATTCTCATCTATCGCAGGAGAATCAATAAGCAGCCCTGCGATGTGGCCGTCAGGCCCTACTCCTAATTGTGCTAAAACGATATCGTTTGTTGCAAAAGCTTGGTTTGCAAGCTGCTCATATCTTGCTTCTGTTTCGTCAAAACTAAGATCATCCTGAAGAATAGCCAAACATTTTGCTTTGTTGACCTCAAAACCTGCTTCAATGAGCTGAGCCCAATTTGAATACTTATGTCCAACTGCGCCATAGCGCTCATCAGCTAATAAAACAGTTAGATTTTTGCTCAATTCAGCTGGTATGTTGCTTAAAATATGCACGCTGGCAGGGATATTTGAACCACCGCTAGTTAGCCACAGAACTTTTTTGCCGGAGGCCAATTCTTTAACTAGCCGCTCGGTTAGATCGGCTATGCCATCATCCCACCCTGCCGTGAGGACAAACTTCATGACTACACTATAACAGATTAGGCTGACTTATGGATGACTTGATTTCTGTTTGGCCCCACGCCAATTTTTGTTATTGGCACGCCGAGGTTTTCTTGGTAGAACTCGACAAATGCTTTTGCAGCATCCGGCAGTTGATCATAGGACGTGAGGTCGCCAATTTCTTCAGTCCAATTCTGCAAGGATTGATACTTTGGTTTCGCGGCACTGAGCTTCTCTACTGATGTTGGTGCAGTCTGCCTTAGTTGTCCGTCAACATCATAAGCAACCGCTACCTGCAATTTGTCTCCGTATCTTGGTACATGGTCAAGTTTTGATAAAGCAATCTCGTCTAGCCCATTGCCTCTCACGGCATTTTTTAGCTCAACCAGATCAGGATAGCCCATTCTGCGCGGTCGCCTGGTCGTTTTGCCATATTCGCTATCTGTTTGACCAAAAGGGCCGCGTAGTTTGTCCGCTAGTTCTTGATCTTCTACCTCAGTTACCATGGGACCGCCTCCGACATGTGATTTGACAGCCTTAGCAACTCCAGTAACTTTGCCCAACCGTTTGGCCGAAACGCCTAGGCCATCAATCAGTCCGCTGACTGTAGTTGAAGAGGAAGTCACTGCTGGGTACATACCGTGGTTAATGTCTAGCCAGTAGGCTTGGGCGCCTTCGGCCAGCACTTTTTCGCCCTTATCCAGTCTGTCGTTGATGATTTCGACGGTATCAGCCATAAGTGGTTGCAGGCTCTGGGCATCTTCAAGCCATTTTTGGCAGATCTGCTTGATTTCATCAAGGCTTTTTTGCTCACTCTCGGGCAGTAAATTGTTTAAGTCTACAAGTCCTTCAATTGCTAACTCGAGTAAGATTTTTGGGTTAGCTATGGTTTCAAACCTGACTCCTTCACGAAGGTATTTATCAGAAGCTACATATGCTATGCCAGATTTAGTACTTCCCTGTGCTTCTGGGCCGTCCTCGCGCAGGCTATCTAGCCCAACATGATGAGGTAGTACTAGGTGCGCAGTGTCACTGATCAATAAATTATCTGCTGTGATTTTGATACCAGTTTTAAGAATATCCTGGATTTCACTAGCGAGTAGTTTAGGGTCCAAATAAACGCCACCACCAATTATATTTAGTTTGTTCGGATAAGCTATTCCGGACGGCACTTGATGTAGAGCCAACGGCTCCATACCTTCTGGAACGACAGTATGGCCAGCATTCGCTCCGCCATTCCCACGGGCAATAATTGAGTATTCGCCGGCAACCAAATCAACAAACCGGCCCTTACCCTCGTCTCCCCTCTGAAGACCTATAATAACGTCTAAAGACATACCTGATAGAGCATACTCGTTTGAGCGTTTTTAAGCAAGTCTAAATGACCGAATTAGATCTGATTTTGCCCCTCAAATAGGGCGGAAACTGAATTGCCTTCACTTACAGCGTAAATAGCATCTGCGAGTAGCTTGGCGACCGAGAGTGTCTCAATCTTGTCGGTTTTGCCCTCATTTACAAAAGGAAAAGTATTAGTGATAACGACTTTGTTAAAACCAGATTTTTCAATTCTCTCGACTGCCTCGCCGGATAATATGCCATGGCTGGCAATTCCGTAGACTTCTTTGGCGCCGTTTTCTTTTAGCATGTCTGCAGCGGCACAAAATGTTCCTGCGGTGTCTATCATGTCGTCGTTGATAATACAGACCTTACCCTCTACGTCACCAATCAAGTGTTTAGCAGTTACCGTATTATGTTTAACAGTTGAGCGCGATTTATGTATTATCGCCATCGGCATATTAAATGCACCGGCATAGCGCTCAGTCATTTTTACTCTGCCAGCATCAGGAGAAACAAACACAAAGTCGTCGCTCAGATTATCTTTAATCCATTTTTTAAAAAGTGGCATTGCTATCAAGTGATCAAACGGCCCATCAAAGAAACCTTGCACTTGTCCTGAATGCAAATCAACACTCATTATTCTGTCTGCACCGGCTTTACTGAGCATATCTACAAAAAGACGCGCGCCGATTGGCTCGCGTCCGGAGGCCTTTCTGTCGGCTCGCGAATAAGGTAGGAGCGGACAGACTGCCGTGATGCTGCGGGCCGAGGCGCGCTTGGCAGCATCGATCATTAGCAGCTGCTCAAACATCGCTTCATGCACTTTGTAGCCCTCAGTCTGGACTACAAATACGTCATTGCCTCTTAATGACTCCTCAAACTTAACCGTGATCTCACCGTTGGCGAATTTGCTCAAGCGGGCTTTACTTAATTCGACCCCGAGGTTTTTGGCTATTTCGTCAGCCAGCTCCGGATGAGCCGTGCCGCTAATTAGCTGTAAACGATGAGTGCTCCCTACTTGATTCATCTTAACTACAGTTTAGCACGCTGTTAAAATGTTTAAAAAATTCATTTAGTATAAACATAATTCAGTAGTGCCATTCGCAAAAATAAACCATTTCTAACCTGTTGGAAATATTGTGCCCTCGGGTCATCGTCAACTGCTGTAGTGATTTCGTTAACTCGTGGTAATGGATGCAGAATTATTGCGTCAGATTTCATCTGCTTGACTTGAGGCATGTCCAATATAAAATTGTCTTTGACCTTTTGGTAGTCTTCAATCAGCTTGAAGCGTTCTTTTTGCACCCGCGTCATATAAAGCACATCAATTTGATCCAAGACAGTGGTCCAATCATTTAATGGAGTATATGGCACGCCTGCAGCTTTTAAGTCTTCAAGATACTTGTCTGGCAGTTCGAGGGCTTTTGGAGAAATAAGAAAAATTTCAACATCATACAGCGATAGCAATGGAAGCAATGAGTGAACGGTTCTACCATATAACAAATCACCGACCAAGCCGATTTTTAAACCGTCAAAAGTGCCTTTATTGCGATAAATTGTATACATATCAAGAAGTGCCTGGGTTGGGTGCTCGCCCGCTCCGTCGCCAGCATTAAAGATTGGCACTCCCGAAACATCAGCTGCCCGCTTGGCTGCCCCTGCTTCTGGGTGACGCATTACAATGCCATCGGCATAGGCATTAATGACCTTGATTGTGTCTTCTATTGACTCGCCTTTAATGGCAGAGCTAAACTCCCCAGCGTTTTCCGTAGTAATCAGATTAGCGCCAAGGTTTTGTAAGGCAGTCTCAAACGATAGACGAGTCCTTGTGCTTGGTTCGTAAAAAACCGTCGCAAGAGTTAGGTTTTTGAGTGGTTTGGGATATTCGCCAATTGGCATCTGTTGCATAGCAGCCGCAGATTCAAATAATTTTTGCAGTAGTTGCTTGTCCTTAAACTGTTGCACACTTATAACACTCTGCACTATCTCTTCCTCCTACTGGTTTTAGGCATGGTCACGTATTCGTTCCATGCTTTTGGCTTATTATTAACTATCTCTGGATCACTTAAGCAGCGCATTAGTAGCCTTCCGGTTTCGGAGTTAGTTATCAATGGGATGTGGCTATCAATGGCCAAACGCCTGATTATATATGCATCCTTATTGTCATCAACATTAGAAGGAATGCAGATAACTAGGCCAATTTTATGATCGGCAATAGTGCCGACAATGCTGGGCTCTTGTTTGTCGACAATTTTATATAGAAGCTTCGTGCTGATACCGCGGGATTTCATAAATTCGTGCGTCCCAGAAGTTGTGTAAATTGTCCAACCAGCTTTGATCAAGTCGCGAGTTTCATCGACAAACTTTTGCTTGTGTTCATTCGGCACACTCAAAAACAAAGATTTACGTTTGATGTTTTGTTCGGTCGCACGCCAAGAATTGTAAAAAGCTTCGTTAATATTGTCCCCAAAGCAAGCTACTTCACCAGTTGAAGCCATTTCTACGCCCGCAACAGGATCTGCTCCTTTAAGTCGATTGTATGAAAATTGCGGACTTTTAACGCCGACATAGTCAAAATCCAATGTCTTATAGCTCTGGCTAGCCTCGTAACCAAGTATTGCTTCTGAAGCTATCTCGATGAAGTTGTGTCCACTGACTTTCGACACAAATGGAAAGGATCGTGAGGCTCTGACATTACACTCGATAACTTTGAGTTCGTTATCTTTGGCGATGAACTGAACATTGAAGGGACCAGTAATATCTAAATTCTTAATAATTGCTTTGGTAATCCTCTTGGCTTGTCTGACGGTTTCGATGTATAAGCGCTGAGCCGGGTAAGCAACTGTCGCATCTCCGGAATGAACGCCAGCATTTTCGATGTGTTCACTAATGGCATATATTTGCAGTTTGCCGTCTTTTGCAACCCCGTCTATTTCTATCTCTTTGGAATTAGATATAAACTGCGAGACTACAACTGGATGGTCAGGAGACAATACGGCCGCCTCAGTTACATAGAATTCGAGTTCTTTTTCGTCGAGAGCTACATTCATTGCGCCTCCAGACAAAACATAAGAAGGCCGAATTATCACTGGATAGCCGACCTTCCGGGCAAAGGACTTAGCTTTAGCTAATGATGTAACTTCATCCCAAACCGGTTGGTCTATTCCAAGTTTACTGAGCATCGCGGAGAACTTTTGACGATCTTCGGCTCGGTCAATCATTAGTGGCGATGTACCCATAATCGGATATCCGGCTTTATGCAGCGGTAAGGCTAAGTTATTTGCAATTTGGCCGCCAACAGATACAACAATTCCTTTTGGATTTTCGAAATCAGCAATATCGCGAATTCTTTCTTCAGTTAACTCCTCGAAATACAAACGGTCTGAGCGATCGAAGTCAGTTGATACGGTTTCTGGGTTTGAGTTAATCATGATGGTTTTGCGACCATATTTAGATAATGTCTTTACGGTATTTACTGCGCACCAGTCGAATTCAACTGAAGACCCGATGCAATAAGGACCTGATCCCATCACAATGTTGGCCTTTTTGCCTAGTGGTTTAATGTCGTCATACTTGCCGTGATATGTCGTATACAAGTAATTTGTTTCAGCATCAAATTCACCAGCTAAAGTGTCGATCTGTTTAATAACCGGTTTGATGCCGTGTTTAATTCGGAGATGTCGGATTTTTTCGTAACTAGTATTATTGTGTCGAGCAATGGTTTTGTCGCTAAATCCTAGCATCTTAGCTAATCTTAATTGTTCTGGCGTGAGAGTCTGTTTGATCAGACTTTTTTCGGTTTGTTGAATTGATGAAATATGGCGCAAAAACCACTTATCGATTGCAGTTATATCGTGGAGCTCGTCAACGGTTTTCCCTTTTTTGAAGGCGTCATAAATGGCGTAGATACGACGATCGGTTGCTGGATAAATATCCTTCATTGGATCTTTGAATTTATACGGGTGCGATGCCAATCCATCAGCACCGATGTTGAGCATTCGGACGGCTTTTTGCAGTGCTTCGGGGAAGGACCTGCCTAGCGCCATGACTTCGCCTACGCTTTTCATTTCACTGCCAATGTTGTGCTCGCTAGATTTTAGTTTGGCAAGATCCCATCGAGGCATTTTTACGGCCAGATAATCTAAGGCAGGCTCATAGAATGCGCTCGTTTTGCCTGTGACTGCATTCTTGAGCTCATGGAGTTTATAGCCCAACATAAGTTTGGCGGCAACATAAGCCAGCGGATAACCAGTTGCTTTTGATGCCAGTGCACTTGAGCGGGACAAGCGTGCATTGACCTCGATTGTTCGATAATCACCGTTCTCGGGATTTAAAGCATATTGAATGTTGCATTCACCGATGATGCCGAGATGATCTATCGTCCTGAGTGCTACCTCACGTAAATTATGATATTCCTGATTGGTCAGTGTTTGGGAAGGTGCCACCACGATACTCTCCCCTGTATGAATACCCATCGGATCAAGATTTTCCATGTTACATACAGTAATAGTGTTGCCGTCTTGGTCGCGGACTACTTCATATTCTATTTCTTTCCATCCGACCAAGAACTCCTCTATCAATATTTGCGGCACGGCTTCAAGCGCCTCGCCAGCCTTTTGTTTGAGCTCTTTACTATTCTCAATTCTGCCCGAACCTAGTCCGCCTAGGCTGTAACCGCTACGCATCATTACCGGGTATCCAATACGTTTTGCTGCAGCTAATGCTTCATCTAATGTATAGACTGCTTCGCTGCGAGCTGTTTTAGTACCAACCTCATTGACGGCTTTTTTAAATAATTCACGGTCCTCAGTGGTTTTAATTGTGCTAACTGGAGTGCCTAATACTTTGACGCCCAGACGTTTAAAAACTCCTGTATCGTTGAGCTCGAGTCCTAGATTCAGGGCTGTTTGTCCACCAAAACTCAGTAAGACTACATCTGGTTTTTCTTTTTCAAGAATACTTGTGACTGTTGAGGCGTTTAATGGTTGGAAGTAGACTTTGTCGGCCATATCGGCGTCGGTCTGAACTGTGGCAATGTTTGGATTAACCAAAACAGTATATATGCCCTCTTCTTTTAAGGCTTTAATCGCTTGCGAGCCCGAGTAGTCGAATTCCCCTGCCTGCCCAATGCGAAGACCACCAGAACCTAGGATTATGGCTTTTTTGTATTTGGGCCGACTCATATCAGCTCCTCGAATTTTGCGAATAACCACTGCGTATCAGTTGGACCAGGGCATGCCTCAGGGTGGAACTGGACCGAGAAGAATGGTTTGGTTTTGTGCTTGATGCCTTCGACTGAGTTATCATTGAGGTTTATAAAAGACACTTCCCAGTCTTTGGGAAGTGTCTTTGGGTTTATGGCATAGCCGTGGTTCTGGCTTGTAATATAACAATGTTGGGTTGCCACTTCCATGCATGGCTGGTTATGTCCTCGATGTCCGAACTTGAGCTTAAAGGTCTTTGCACCCGCAGCTAGGCCCATTATTTGGTTACCTAAACAAATACCAAAAACAGGTTTTTTGCCGTTTAGAACCTTTTTTGCAATCTCAATCGTGGCTTGATAATCAGTTGGGTCGCCAGGGCCATTTGAGTACAAAACTGCGTCATAATCCTCAATACTGAAGTCGTAATCTTCCGGCACCTCTAAAACTTCTAGCGGCAATTTTAGCAGTGAGTCTAAAATATTGCCTTTGGCTCCGCAGTCTACTAAAACAACTCTTTTGCCCCGTCCTTTATGGTGAATAATGGGCTTTGTTCCATGGTAGGGATTGGGCGGGACTTGATGCTTCTTGAAGTTGGGTTTAGTTTCGGCGATTGCGCCTATCATCACGCCACGGCTTCGGAGGTGTTTAGTTAGCGCCCTTGTATCAATTTCGGTAATAAGCGGTACATTTTGTGATTCGAGCCATTCGATAAGATTTTGAGTTGAGTCAAGGTGGCTTCCTTCTACAGCAAGCTCACTCATAACAACGCCGGCAACTTGAATTTTACCCGATTCAAAGTCACTTGGCTGCACCCCATAATTGCCGATCAACGGATAGGTAAAAACTAAGATCTGATTGGCGTATGAAGGATCCGTTAGTGATTCTACATAGCCGGTCATTCCGGTGTTGAATACGACTTCGCCAAAAAATGTTTCGCCTGATTGCCAGCTTGGCACTATGCCATCCCATTTGGACCCATCTTCTAAAAATAAGTTCGCTTTTTTGGCAGATATAAGAAAATCGCCCCTTTCGGAGCGATTTCCGGTTTCTTTATTAGCTGTTTTTACACGCTTTCTCTCAATCATCTGCATTAGAATTTATCAAACATAATCAATGAACGCAAGCCGACTTTTTGATTTATAATGAAGATTAAATTATGCCAAAGACGATAAGCTTGCCCGGACTGATAGACCCACACGTTCATCTTCGCGACCCTGGCCAAACCCATAAAGAAGATTTTTTGAGTGGCACTAGCGCAGCCCTTGCCGGTGGCTTTACTACGGTTTTAGACATGCCAAATAATGCTGAGCCGGTTACAACGGCTGACCGATTAAAACAAAAAATTGACCTAGCCGAGCAAAAAACCGTTATCGATATCGGATTTCATTTTGGCAGCTTGGGAGATAATTTTGACGAGTTTAATAAGGTAATTGAAAAGGTTCACGGGCTAAAACTGTATCTAAATGTAACGACCGGTAATTTCATTATCAACAAAGATAAACTTATTGAAATCTACAAAGCATGGCCAGGCGTAAGACCAATTTTGCTTCATGCTGAAGAAGATGTTTCAGAATTGGTTTTTGGGACTTTAAGTGAAGTTAAAAAGCCAACCCATATCTGTCATGTATCAAGTCAAAAAGAGCTTGAGTTTGTTATTCGTGCTAAAGATAAAGGACTTCCAATTACTTGTGGCGTTACTCCGCATCATCTGTTTTTGAGTGATAAAGATGTTGAGCGACTAGGTGGCAGAGCCAATGTTAAGCCCTATTTGAAGCCGGCCAAAGACCAACAATTCATATGGGATCATTTAGATTACGTGGATGTTGTGGAGTCCGACCATGCTCCTCATACACTCGAGGAAAAAATGAGCGACAATCCACCTTTTGGACTGCCCGGTCTGGAGACAACCCTGGCATTAATGTTGACTGCCGAAGCCGAAGGCAAACTTACTAGGCAAAAATTATTATCTTTATTGCATATTCGATCAGCTGAAATTTTTGATATAAAAATCGACCCAGATACTAGTGTTGAGGTCGACATGTCAGAATATGAAATCTCCCCCAAAGGGCTAAAAACTCGAGCTGGCTGGACCCCTTACGAGGGCTTCAAAGTAGTTGGAAAAGTCGCTGAGGTTACAATCCGTGGCAAACTAGCCTATAAAAATGGTGAAATTTTAGCTACTGCTGGTAGCGGCCGAGTTATTTAAGCGAAGCCTTGATTTGTTCAGCTAAACGATCGTTCCACATAGCTGCGGTTACTGATTGAACTATTGTAGCGCCTGCGTTCAAATAGTCGTGGAAATCATCTGGCGTGGCGACACCGCCAACGCCGATTATTTCGAAATCTAACCCGAGCTTTTTGCGCAAATCTACTAGCCTAGTGACCATTTCTAAGCCTGCCCATTTTATGCCAGAGCCACAAACACCGCTGCTAAGTCGGCCTTTACCCGGAAGTAACTGGTCGCCTTTTTCGTCGACGATTGCAGCTGGAATGGTATTTATAGCGGAGAACGCTGACAAGTACGGCGCTGTCTTCTTTACTATAGTTTCTAGCAAGCCCTGCTGCTCAGGAGTGTAATAGCCAACTTTTGCGATTACAGGAGTTTCTCCAACTGCGGCCTTAACTTTTTTACAAACACTAATTACAGCATCGGTGCTATAACAAAGAATCCCTTCGTTGGCTACATTTGGGCAAGACAAATTAACTTCAATAACTTCGACTCCACTGTCAACTGCAATCCTTGCAGTCTTAGCAAAATCGTCATAATAATCCTCCTGTGTAAATCCGTCTTGAATTGTGCCAACAACACTCGCAACAAGTAACTGACCTTCTTGGGCGTAGCTAACAGCTTTTTTCATATCTTCTGCCCAAAATTCTGGTCCACGTGACGGGTTGCCAAACGAGTTAGTTATAGTTAAATCTTCAATAGCTTTGTCGCTATCTAAGCTGCCAACCAGCGGCGATGAAGCTTTCTCGATAGTTAGGTCGCCTTCAATATCATTGAGGTAGACGACGTTCGGGAACTCATTTGCTTTGAAGACCACGCTTCTTTGGGTCTTGTAGGTGACCACATCAAAACCTCGCTCGAAAGCATATTTGACGTGATTGGATGTAGGTAGAGACCCGGCTGCGATACCAAATGGTGAGTAAAGTTTGTGTCCCAAAAAACTGTACTTGGGCAACCCTGTATTCCTGTATATCTCACCTGGCGATGCATAAGGCCCGTGATCAAAGTTGTCGTCGAAAGTTTTATCTGGATCGTAAATTGTCGCTTTAGTTTTGGGCATATTATCCTATCTGATTCCTATTTAAATAACCGGTGTACCAACTATATTCTTTGCCGAAAAATTTTGCTACTAACTCAATACCAAGCTCGGCAGTTTTACGATCTTCATCCTGTAAAGGATTGTACTCCACGACGTCAATCCCGATTACATTACACTTGTCGCCTATATATTCAGCGATCGTGGCAATCTCACGATATGTCAGCCCTTTTGCGTTTGGCATTCCGGCGCCGGGAGCATATATGCGATCAATGACGTCTAGATCTAAGCTGACCCAGATGTTTTCTACTCGGGAAACCAGATCATCAATCATTTGCAGTAATGGTGCAAGATTCTTGGACAATAGATCAAACAAAGTAAAAGCTGGCAATTCTTCATTTTTTATTAATTCTAGCTCGGCTTCATCAAAATCACTGCCACCAATATGTAATAAATTTTGTTTAGCAATTTTTGTACCAGGGTTGTGCAGGTCCCTTAGTTCTGGGGCGCCAAATCCAAGTAACGATGCCAGATGCATGCCGTGAATATTTCCTGTGAGGGTTGTTTCGTCAGTATTCATGTCGCCATGAGCATCAAGGTAAATCAGGCCAAGGTTACCATTTAGGGCTGCCGAAGCGCCGCTGACAGCTCCAAGATTAATTGAGTGGTCACCGCCAATAACAACTGTTTTGTCAGAGGATTTGACGCTGGCTTCGACTTTTTGTGCCAGCTCATTGTTTACGCGTAATATTTCTTCTAAATAATGCATACGTGGGTTGCCAGGATCGAGCTCTTTGCGGTCACGGCAATCAATATTTCCTTCATCATCAACTGCAAAACCAACGCCACTTAGTTTTTCGGCAATCTGCTGATACCTAAAAGCTTCAGGGCCTACTTCCACACCTAGATTATGAGCCCCTAAATCTAAAGGCACCCCGATCAAAGTCAGGCTTGTTTGATTGTCAGACATACAAATATTGTAGCAGTTATTTGGCTAAAGCTCCCCGCCTACGCTAAACTGTTAACAAGCATGGATTTTTTATCTAAACTCGACGCTGCGATTGACGCGCACGATAGTCTTTTTTGTGTAGGTCTGGATCCAAATATAGACAAACTGCCGGCTTCTGTAAAAACCAGCCAGCAGCCTTTTTTTGAATTCAATAAGGCCATAATTGATGCCGTTGCTGAGCATGTCTGTGCTTTTAAGCCCAATTCAGCATTTTATGAAGCTCGGGGGGCTGCCGGCATAGAGGAACTTAAACAGACCTGTGATTATATTCGTCAAAATCACCCAGAGATACCAATTATTCTGGATTTTAAGAGAGGTGATATTGGCAACACCAATGACCATTACACAGCCTTTGCCTTTGATTATTTGCAGGTCGATGCTATAACCGTGCAACCTTATCAGGGCAAAAAAGCAATCCAGCCATTCTTAGACCGTGCAGACAAAGGCATAATTGTTCTTTGCCGAACTTCAAACGAAGGCAGCGGTGAGTTCCAGGATATGTTAGTTGATGGCGGCAAACTCTATACACACGTGGCCAAACACATTAAGGAAGACTGGAATACGAATGGAAACTGTCTGCTTGTGGTTGGCGCCACCTACCCAGAAGAATTGTCGGAAATCCGTGAACTAGTCGGCCCAGAAATGTACTTCCTGGTACCGGGTGTTGGCGCACAAGGCGGAGACATCGAAGCCACACTAAACGCCGGTCTAAATCAAGACAACAAAGGCTTAGTAATTAATGCCTCACGATCGATAATCTATGCTGATTCGAGCTCAAATTACGCTGCTGTCGCTGGACAAAAAGCCAAAGAAGTTAAAGATGAAATTAATAAGTATAGGAGCAAATCTTGAGCGACCAAGATATTAAGCGCGAACTTGCATTAGACTTACACAAGATAGGAATCCTGAAATTTGGTGATTTTACCTTTAAGAGTGGGATAAAGAGCCCTATGTACTTGGACCTACGACTTTTTATCAGCTACCCAGAAGTAATGCAAAAAGTCGCCAAGATTTATGCTGGGCAAATGGAAGGTCTTAAATACGATCGTCTGGCTGGTGTCGCTTACGCTGCTTTGCCAATTGCAGGAGCAGTCAGCCTTGAGCTCAAGAAGCCTTGGATTTTTATGCGTAAAGAAGGTCTGCAAAAAGGCTATGGCCTAAAGAAGAGTCTCGAAGGCGAATATAAATCTGGCGAAACCGTACTCATGATTGAGGATTTAGTAACTCGTGCTACTTCACTACTTGAAGCAATTGAGGCAATATCCGCACACGATCTCAAGATTACTGATGCGGTCGTTCTGCTAGATTACGAAAAGGGCGGACGCGAGAAGCTTAAAGAAATAGGCTGTGAACTTCATGCCTTCATGACTGTCAAAGAGCTAGTGAGTATCATGCATGAAGAAAAAGTAATCGATGATGCCAAGTACGGTCAATGTATCGATTTCTTGAATAGTTAATCTTTGTTAATTTCTACACTTTGTTAGATTCTACCCAATGTCGGGCATTGTGGAAGATTTGCATCCATGGTGAATCTTCGTGCCAATCTTTTGGATGCCAAGAAAGTTGTTTGCTGAGAAATGCTCGCTCTGGATGTGGCATCAAAATCGTCACTCGGCCATCATCGGTTGTTAGCGAAGTAATACCTTCTGGTGAGCCATTTGGGTTGGCTGGGTAGGTTTCGGTAGGTTGGCCTTTGCTGTCGACGTAAGCTGCAGCAATGATTCCTTGCTTCTTTGCCTGGGCCATTTGTTTATCTGAATCAAAAACTGCTTTGCCTTCCCCGTGAGCAACTGGTACTGGTATGACGCTACCGCTCATGCCCTTTAACATGATTGAGGGTGAATCGTAGATCTTAGCCATAACTAGACGCGCCTCAAACTGCTCAGAATCATTCTTTAGAAACTTGGGCCAGTTATCTGCGCCTGGGATTATTGCTTTGAGGTTACTCAACATTTGGCAACCATTGCAAGCTCCAAAACTGAATGTTTCTTTGCGATTAAAAAATTTCTCAAACTGACTCCTGAGCTCAGCATGGAAAAGGATGGTTTTGGCCCAGCCCTCGCCGGCCCCAAGAACGTCACCGTAACTGAATCCACCAGGTGCAGCCAGTCCCACAAAATCATCGAGGCTTACTTTGCCGGTAAGCAGATCATTTAAATGTACATCAACAGCCGTGAAGCCAGCCCTGTCAAATGCCGCAGCCATTTCGACGTGGCCGTTTACGCCTTGTTCACGGAATATCGCAACTTTTGGTCGAGTAGTATATCTGGCCGGGTTGGCTTTAAATTGTATGTCAGCGAATAAGCCGGTGTTTTGGTGATCTGTGATTGACTGTTTTTCTTGTTCCGCGCTTTTGGGGTTATCTCTTAACTTTTGAATTTGATAGCTAGTTTCGCTCCATAATTCTTCAAATTCACCACGACTGCCGCTTATTATTTCACTACCACACTCACGGATAACTATTTTTTCGGATTTTGTTGGTTTGCCAATAACATAAGCCTTGTCGCCCAGGGTTTTCACAACTTCATCGATGTCTTTTTTGTGAACCTGCAATACGACACCCAGATTTTCATTAAATAGTTTGTGAATTGTGCTGCCTGGCAACTCTTTGACGTTAATATCAAGACCACTGCGGCTTGCAAATGCCATTTCTAGTAGTGTGACAATAAGCCCACCGTCTGATCTATCGTGGTAAGCCAAAATCAAATCTTTATCTTTTAATTCGCGTAGCCCGCTTGCGAAGTGGTTCAAAGTAGTTGCGTCAATATCTGGTGCAGTCCCATTGGTCTCGGAGTAAACCTGAGCCAGTGCCGATGCGCCAAGACCTGTGTCGTCGTCTTTGGCCAAATCTACAAAAATAAGTTGCGTATCCTCATTAAGGTTAAGTTCTGGGGTTAGTGTTTTATAGACAGATTTAGCTGGACTGAAGCCAGAGATTATCAGCGAAACTGGCGAAGTGACGCTTTTATCGGATTTATTATCCTGCCATTTTGTTTTCATGCTTAAGGAGTCTTTCCCAACTGGAATTGTTATACCTAATGCTGGGCAGAAATCCTCGCCTACGGCCTTAACGCTGTCATAAAGTTTGGCGTCTTCACAGGCTTCGCCAACTGCCGCCATCCAGTTTGCCGAGAGTTTAATGTCTGATAGTACCTGTATATCTGCAGCAAGTATATTGGTTATTGTTTCGCCAACTGCAATTCGTGCTGCAGCTGGTGCGTCCAGTAGTGCTGCGGGTGTACGCTCACCCATAGCCACAGCTTCGGCATAGTCTGATTCATACCCTACGGAAGTAACAGCGACGTCACTGACTGGCACCTGCCACGGTCCTACCATTTGATCGCGTGTAACTAAGCCGCCGACCGTGCGATCGCCGATGGTAATTAGAAATTTTTTACTGCCTACAGCCGGGAGTCGTAGTACTTTTTTGAGTGCTTTATGGGGGTCAATGGCATCTAACTTGATTGGGACTGGTTGTGGTATGTCAGACACAACATCGCGCTGCATTTTGGGCGGTTTTCCGAACAAGGCTTCCATAGGCAGATCGACTGAGTTTTGCTTGAAAAGCGCATCTTCAACTACAAGTTTCTGCTCTTCGGTAACTGTTCCTACCACTGCGTACGGGCTGCGTTCTCGACTGCAAAGTTTGTCGAACTCCTCTAGATCCTCAGGTTTAATGCCAACGACATAGCGTTCTTGCGATTCGTTGCACCAGATTTCTAGCGGCGATAAGCCTGGCTCGGCGCTTGGAATGTCGCGAAGTTGGAAGACGGCGCCGCGCTCAGAATCGTGCACCAGTTCAGGTAAGGCGTTGCTGAGTCCACCGGCCCCGACGTCATGAATGGATATGATTGGATTTTTGTCACCTAGACTCCAGCAACTATCTATGACCTGTTGAGCGCGGCGCTCGATCTCGCCGTTTCCTCTTTGGACAGAAGCAAAATCTAAACTTTCATCGCTGGTGCCAACTTGCATGCTTGATGCAGCGCCACCACCAAGCCCTATTAACATCGATGGGCCGCCCAGCACAATAATCTTTGCACCCACTGGTAAACGTTTTTTAATAACATGTTGGTCGCGTATATTACCAAGACCGCCAGCTATCATAATTGGTTTATGGTAGCCCCAACAGCGCCCGTTCGATTCTTGCTCGTATGTTCGGAAATAACCAAGTAGATTTGGCCTGCCAAATTCATTTGCAAATGATGCCCCACCGATCGGCGCGTCGATCATTATATCCAGAGCTGAAGTTATGCGGTCCGGCTTACCGTAGTTTTTTTCCCAGGATTGTACGTCGCCGGGAATCTGCAAATTTGAAACCGTAAAACCAGTTAATCCAAGCTTAGACTTTGCTCCCCGGCCGGTTGCCGATTCGTCGCGGATTTCACCGCCAACACCAGTAGCTGCGCCTGGAATTGGTGCTATTGCTGTTGGGTGATTGTGTGTTTCTACTTTGATAACGGTGTGGATTGGCTCCTCGCTCTTGCTGTAAATCCCTGTATCGGGATTGCTAAAGAAGCGGTCGGCAACCGGCCCAGTCAATACGGCTGCATTATCGCTGTAGGCTGACAATATGCCTTTACTAGATTTCTCATAAGTATTTTTAATCATTTTAAACAAGCTTTTCGATTGTTTTTGGCCATCGATCACCCAATCGGCATTAAAAACTTTGTGTCGACAGTGTTCACTGTTAACTTGGGCAAACATCATCAATTCAACATCTGACGGGTCACGGCCAATTTTGGCATAGGCGTCGATTAAATAGTCTATTTCATCCTCTGCGAGCGCCAGCCCAAGGTCGATATTCGCACGCTTTAGCGCCTTTTTTGGATCATCGCCGAGCTCAACAAAGCCAAGTGGGCGCGGTTTTTCCTCAACAAAAAGTTTACTTGCTTCCTCTATACTGCTGAGCGCTTCTTCAGTCATACGATCATGCAGAATATTGGCTAGTCCAGTAAAATCATCAGCTCCGGATATGTAATATGCTGTGCCTCTCTCAACTCTATCAATTAGCGTAAGGCCGCTGTTATGTAGGATGTCTGTGGCTTTTGATGACCAGGGAGATATTGTGCCAGCCCTTGGCACTACAAAAATCAGCAAGCCGTCTCGGCTGCCGCTAAAACTGTCGCCATACGATGTTAATTTATCGAACTGACTTTTTTGCTGATAGTTAAGTTTCTGTTGAGTGCTAGCGAAGTGGATATATTCGGCTTCAACAGATTTTGCCTTTGGGTCTATTGCTTGTATGCGCTCGAGTAGTTTGGATTTACGAAAGTCTGATAGGGCCGATATTCCTTCGGATATAACCACTATCGAACCCCCAGGGTTTCTGCTTCAAAGGTAATCTTAAGCGGCTCGATGATCACCTGTTTCGGACCTTCTTCGACATCACCAGCAATCCAGCTTTTATAGCCAAGTTTGGTGGCTACTTTTTGGGCTTGGCTGGCATCTTCAGCTGGCAAGTAGACAGCGTAACCGGCTCCCATATTGTAATTGCCATACATTTCTTCGGTGTTATTGCCGCTGGTCTTGGCGATAAAATCAAATAATTCATCAACAGGCGGGATTTCTTTAATACGATAAGTTAGTTCTGGTCGTCCGCGCATGAATTTACGCCAGCCATGACCTGTAATGTTCGATAAGTAGTGAACATTGACGCCAGCTCCGGCCATAGCTTCAAGCAAATCTGCATAAAGATAGGTTGGCCTCAGTACAGATTCTCCTAAAGTTGCTCCGCTAGGTAGTTTGGTAGCGTAGCCATCTGGCAATTCAGCGGCGACTTTGCGTATTAGGCTAATACCGTTGGCGTGGACGCCATTCGATTCGATAATAAGAATTTTGTCGCCTGCTTCTAGCTTACTGTCGCTGACCAGTCGCGACTTGTCCATGATCACACCAAAGGCTGATCCGGCTAGTTCTAAAATTCCTTGCTCAACTACACCATTTAGAGCTTGAGTTTCACCGCCGCCCCAAGTAATCCCTGCCTTGTCGCAGGCTTCACGCCAACCGTTTATTAAATCGCTAGTTAATTTTTGGTCACTAAGCCATTCGTAAGAGCTCGATGACCAATATGCATTAGTAACAACTGGAGTCGCGCCAACACTAATGAGGTCATTTACAAATGTCGCAACTGTATCTTGGGCAACAGCTGCAAAGTGCGATTTACCTGTATCCTGATATATCGACTGTGCAATCATGCTCTTGGTGCCTAAGCCCTCTTGCACCAGAGCGCCGTACATATTTCCCATATCAAAAACGTAAGCTGACTCGCCTCTAGTGCCATCGACTTCTTTGAAGCCAAATGGCATATTTTTGGCTGTTGCTAACCCCTGTTTTTGTGCCAAAACTTTTGCCGGATCGGCCGTGTCGTAATCTACTAGCTTATGATAATCCAGCTTTTTGGTCATTTCACCCCTCCAATTTGAGCAAAGATTGGTGTGACAGTCATTACTTTTATTGTATGGGTTTTGGCCGTATCGGACAAGTGTTTCGACAGAATTTCGCAGAAATGCAAAATTTTAACTTGCAACAGTGGTCAGAAACGCTTAAGATATAAGAGAAGGGTTAAAGGAAATAGTGCCAATCAATCATATTGACGACCAACTCAAAGAAAAGTGTGCAGTGTTTGGTATTTTTGGACCAAAAGCCAACGGAAAAGCGGGCCTAGAAGCGGCCCGTTTAACTTTTTACGGCCTGTGGTCGTTGCAGCATCGTGGCCAAGAAAGCTCAGGTATAGCTAGTAGCGACGGTAAACAAATCTACCGTCACGCTGCCGCTGGACTGGTAGCTACCGTCTATCGAGAAGAAGATTTAGAGCAGCTGCCTGGACATATCGCCATCGGCCATAATAGATACTCAACTTCTGGTGGAACTGATGATGTATATAATCAGCCTTTTGTTGAGCACAAACACAACATCGCAATTGGTCATAATGGCAATATTCCTGACACGACTAAGCTCGAAGAGTTTCTGCACGAGCGCAAGATCGAAATGCACAAGAAGAACGACTCAGCGATGATGGTTTCGGCTATATCTTGCTACATGGATGATGGTTTGGATGTCGTAGAAGCAATTAAAAAAGCTTGGCCGTTATTTACTGGAGTATTCAGTATTGTGGCTATGACGCCAGATAAGTTGATCGCCTTCCGTGACCAAATGGGCGTAAGGCCCTTGTCTGTTGCAAAGATGGGCGAGTCGTATGTCGTTGCATCAGAAACATGTGCATTTGACACAATCGGCGCCGAATACATACGTGATGTGAAGCCCGGCGAGCTCATTACTGTCGACAAAGATGGACTTCATTCTGAACAAGTCGTCGAGGGTGAAGAAAAATTAGATATGTTTGAACTGGTTTACTTTGCTCGTCCCGACAGTCTGATGATCGGCAAGCGAATAGATTTAATAAGACAAGAATTTGGCGCAGAAATGGCGCGTGAATACCCGATCGAAGCTGATGTTATTGTCCCAGTGCCCGATTCAGGCATACCGGCCGCTCTAGGCTACTCGCAAACTAGCGGTATACCTTTTGAAATGGCACTCCTCAAGAACCGTTATATTCATCGTACGTTCATTCGCCCAACAACAGAACTGCGTGAAAGAGACCTAAAAATGAAACTCAACCCGGTGATCGAAAGAATCAAAGATCAGCGGGTTGTTTTAGTAGACGACTCAATTGTTCGCGGTACGACTATGCGACACCTCGTGCAGATGATTTTTGATGCCGGCGCCAAAGAAGTCCACCTAATGATCAGCTGTCCGCCGGTTAAGTACCCCGACTTTTATGGAATAAACACGCCTAAACAGACCGAGCTACTTGCGGCATATATGACTAACGAGCAAATGCGCGAACACTTAGGCGCTACAAGTTTAAACTTTTTGTCATACGATGGCATGGTAAATTCTACAGGCTTACCTGCAAGCAACTTCACAACATCATGTTTTGACGGAAACTACACCGTGTCAATTGGCAAAAGAGCCGAAGAAATCGTGTTTCTTGGCGAAAATGAAACTTTGCCAATTGGCGACCATAAACCTATTAAACTTGCCACTGCCCGAAACGCATGAACCCTCGAGTTGCAATCCTCGCATCTGGAAGTGGGACTACAGCAGAGGCGTTTATCCGGGCAAGCGCTGCGGCGAAAATTGCTGCTCAGCCAGAACTGGTAATTGCAAGCCGGAGCAATAGTGGCATTATCCAAAGAGTCGAAAATCTAAATAAGGAACTTGATCTTAGTATTCGGTGCATAGTGATCAGCAGCAAGACACACCCGGCTGCAATTACTGAACACGTCGATCAGGGTGCTCAAACTGCAGCTGAGGAGGCAGCTATTCTTGCAGCTCTAGCAGCTGGCAGTTTTGATCTGATTGCCTTAATGGGCTATATGAAAAAAATTGGACCTGCGCTAATCGAAGCTTTTGGTTGGCTGCCAAGCTATTCGAGCATTTTTCAGGCAAAGATGGTTAATACTCATCCGGGGCTGTTGCCCGATACCAAAGGTTTTTACGGAATCAACATCCAAAAATATGTGCTAGATAATGGATTGCCTTACGGCGGACAAACTTTTCATGTTGTTAGTGATAAGTACGACGAAGGGCCGATTATAGCGGAACACAAAGTTCCGGTCCAAGACGGGGATACGCCAGAAACACTTTTTGAGCGAGTGCAAGAAGTTGAAAAAAAGCATCTTCCCTACGACATTGACGATTTTATTAAAGCAAGGTTAGCATTTATTGCTCACCACCAAGGAGGTAAAGATGGCAAAAGTCTTAGTAATCGGTAGTGGTGGACGCGAACAAGCTCTAGCGTGGAAGCTTGCCCAGTCTGATCAAGTCGCTGAAGTTTTTGTTGCGCCAGGAAACGGTGGCAGTAAGGGCGTTATCAAAAATGTTGATATAGATTTTTTAGACGTTGATGGCCTGCTGGAGTTTGCCAAGACTAATAATATAGATCTTACAGTTGTTGGTCAGGAAGCATCCAGTGAAGCTGGAGTCGTCGACGCTTTTAAGGAAGCCGGATTGCTTATTTTTGGTCCAACCAAAGCAGCTACCAGAATCGAGTCTTCAAAAGCATTCTCTAAAGAACTAATGGCTGCCCAGAATATTCCGACCGCGCAATTCAAGAACTTCACAGATGCATCTCAAGCAGTACGATATGCAGCGAGTCGCCCCTTGCCTGTAGTAATAAAAGCAGATGGTTTGGCTACCGGAAAAGGCGTAATCATTTGTCACACTGTTGATGAAATCGAAGCCGCGGTTGAAGAAATAATGCTCAAACGCACTTTTGGTGCTGCTGGCGATAAAATGGTAGTAGAAGATTTCCTTAAGGGGCAAGAAGTTTCGACTCACGCACTCTGTGACGGTAAAACAGCCTTTATGTTTCCTGCTTCCCAAGATCATAAACAGATATTTGATGGCGACAAAGGTCCAAATACCGGTGGCATGGGCGTAATTGCCCCCGTTCCTTGGGTAACCGAGGAGCATATCAATACAGCTCGCCAAAAAATTGTTTTACCCGCTCTGGCCGGCCTCAAAGAACAAGAAAGTGAATTTACAGGTTGTTTATATCCTGGCCTGATGATTAATGGTGATGAAATTAACACAGTTGAGTTTAATGCAAGGTTTGGCGATCCCGAAGCCGAAGTCTATATGCGTCTGCTTAAAAGTGATCTATACGAAATATTTGTTGATTGCGCCAAAGGACAACTAAACCCGACAAAAGTTGAATGGAATGAAGGATTTGCGGTAACAGTTGTGCTAGCTTCCGAAGGCTACCCAGCGAGCTATCCTAAAGATCTGCCAATTACCGGCATTGAAGATGCTGAAAATGACGAATCAGTAGTAGTTTTCCATGCGGGAACAGCAATCAAACGGGACAAATTAGTGACAGCTGGGGGTCGTGTGTTGAATGTAACCGCTACTGGCGAAACTTTAGACAACGCACTTGATAAAGCTTACTCAGCAGTCAAAAAGATACATTTCGAAGGTATGCACTACCGCACTGACATCGGACGCCGGATAGCTGGCTAGAGGGCTGAGTCCCAGCCTTCGGTTTGGATTTCTGAGTCGCGATCAATTACGGTTTGACGTTGTTTGTTAACGAATTCAAGATATTTCCCGGCAAGACTTTCATCACTTAGGCTGAGAATTCTTACTGCTAAAAGCGCAGCGTTTTTTGATCCGTTTTCGGGCATTGTGGCGAGTGGTATGCCGGGCGGCATTTTTATATTAGACCAGAACGCTTCGTGACCATGATTATCGCGTTTAACCGGAACAGCAATTACTGGCAGATTAGTTTCGGAAGCAGTCATACCCGGTAGGTGGGCGGAGCCGCCTGCGCCTGCAATGATAACTTTGATTCCCCGCTCACGGGCTGATTCAGCATATTCAAGCATCTCCCGGGGTGTGCGGTGAGCTGAGACAATCCTTACTTCATAAGCTACGCCGAATTCATCGAGCTGCTTGGCGGCTCCGCCCATTACATCCATATCTGAGTCTGACCCCATTATGATTCCGACTATTGGATCTGCCACACTTCCTCCTATATTGATATTAAATCAATCGCCTTTTTAGCATTTGCGTATGCTGTCTCAGTATCGTCCGCAGTCACTGTGATATGTCCCATCTTGCGGTCAACCTTTGTAGGCGATTTACCATAAAGATGCACATAAGTATGCGGAATTTGCTCGAGTTTGTCGAATCCGGTCGGTTCGGTTGGTCCGTCTCGTTTACCGAGAATATTGACCATACAGGCAGCCTTCACCTTAAGCTCGGATGAGCCCAGTGGCATCCCAGAGACTGCTCTTAGATGTTGTTCAAACTGAGAGGTTTTGTTGGATTCTATCGTGTAATGGCCAGAGTTGTGCACTCTAGGTGCTATTTCGTTAACGATAACTTCGCCATCTTGAGTTAGGAACATTTCAATTCCGTAAATACCGGGCCCCTCCAGCGATTCGGCCACGGTATGGGCAAGTCGCTCGGCTTTTTGATAAGAAGCTTGGTCAATCCGGGCTGGCGCAATAACGTATTCGCAAATATTTCTGCTTTGAATGGTCTCAACGACCGGATAAACAGATATATTCCCTTCAAGGTCACGGGCTAGCATTACCGCAAGCTCTTTTTTAAAAGGTACAAATTTCTCAGCGTATAAGTCTTTGCCTTCGAATAATTCTAAGGCCTCTTTGATTTCAGCATCATTACTGACAACCGAGTTGCCGCGACCATCGAAGGCGCCCAGACGGGTTTTAATCAGCATTTTGCCGCTGAAGTCAGCTATTGCTTTTAATGCGTCATCCAAAGACTTGATCTCAACAAAATCCGCGACTGATATCCCTTTGGAAGATAGATATTTTTTCTGTTCAAATTTGTCCTGAATCATCTTAATCGTTGCGGGTAAAGGACGGACAGGCTTGCCTGCTGCGGCGATAATCGTAAGGGTGTCGGCATCAACATGCTCAACATCGATTGTAATAACGTCGGCGCGATTAGCAAGCTCGTGCAAGCCGTCAATGTCGTGCATTGAGGCTTCAATTTGCTCGGCTCCGACCTGCTTGGCTGGGCAGTTAGGTGTCGGGTCTATAACCACAACTGACAAGCCGATGCCTGCAGCGGCTTCAGTCATCATTCTGGCGAGTTGCCCGCCCCCGACAATTCCAATGGTACCAATCTGGCTCATATCCTTATAATATCGTACAATAGAGGTAATGGATATAAAGTCGCTGACGACTACAGATTTTAATTTTCCAAAACAAAAGTCAGTCTATCACGGCAAAGTTCGCGACGTTTACACTCTCGCAGATCAAAAAATTATAACTGTGGCGACAGATAGGATTTCGGCGTTTGACGTTATTCTTCCTCGGCCGATACCTTTCAAGGGACAAATCCTTAATCAAATTGCCGAGCATTTTCTTAAAGCCACATCTGATATTGCGCCAAATTGGCTAGAGGCAGTTCCGGATCCTAATGTTAGTTTTGGTAAGCTCGCTGAGCCGTACAGAGTTGAAGTTGTTGTTAGAGGTCTCTTGGTAGGCCATGCTTGGAGAGATTATTCGACCGGCAAGCGTGAACTCTGCGGCGCAGAAATGCGTGAAGGCTTAGAAGAATACGATGCGTTCCCTACTCCACTTATAACTCCGACGACCAAAGAAGAATCTGGCCATGATATGGATATTAGTGAAGCAGAAATTATCAACTCTGGCTTAGTGGAAAAAGACGAATGGGATGAAATCAGTAACATTGCCCTTAAGTTATTCAGTCGTGGCCAGCAAATGGCTGCCGAGAGGGGACTTATTCTAGCAGATACTAAATATGAGTTTGGTAAATATAATGACCAGATTATCTTAATCGATGAAGTCCACACCCCTGATTCATCGCGATATTTTTACCAGACTAGCTATGACAAATATTTGGCTGACAGATCTAGCCAAAAGCCTGAGAACTTATCGAAAGAATTCGTCAGGCAGTGGCTAATAGATAATGGATTTATGGGCATAGAAGGCCAGCAGGTGCCAGAGATGGACGGCGATTTCGTAAGCAGTGTTACCGATCGCTACAAAGAGCTTTTTGAAACGGTAACTGGAGCTAAATTTCTACCTGCTGATACCTCCAATATTGAGCAGCGAATCGAACATAACGTAATAAAATATCTTAAAGGAGTCCTATGAAGCCAGTAAGTTTACCTGAAGACACGGGCGGCCCGAATTTCCTCGCCATTGATCCCATTGATGGAAGGTATTTTGATCCCCTAAACGTAAAATATTTATCAGAAAAAAGCCGTATTGCTTATCAAGCTCACATTGAGTCAGCTTTAGCTCAAACTCTAGCTGAATTCGGAATTACCAGCCAAGAAATAGCTGACGAGATCACTAATTCAGCGGCAAATATCGACCCAGCAGCAGTCGCAGAAGAAGAAAAAACCACTAAACACGATGTCAAAGCTCTCGTAAACACCATAAAGAATGGTATCAGTGACCAAGCCAAGCCCTACGTTCACTTTGGCGCTACCTCATATGACATTGTTGCAACAGCGCTGAGCCTTCAGCTAAAGCAAGCAACCCAAGAATTAGTATTACCCCGCCTAATAGATCTCGAAAAAACACTTATAAAAATTGCGCGTGACAACGCAGATGTTTTACAGATAGGACGAACTCATGGTCAACATGCTGTGCCGATAACATTTGGCTTCTTTTTAGCTGAGTACGTTGAGCGTCTAGGTGCAAATATAGTTGCTTTGCATGAGCTATCAGAATCCCTGCCTGGCAAATTCTCCGGAGCTACCGGCTCCTACAATGCGCTTAGTATTTTTGTAGATGATCCATTGGCGTTTGAATCATCAGTGCTCGAGAAGGCCGGTCTAAAAGTTGCACCATATTCTAAGCAGATAATCCCTGCAGAATACTACATTCGGCTGATAGACGAGCTCACCATTAGCGCTGGAATCATGGCCAACCTTTCTCATGATATGCGCAATCTGCAGCGTAGTGAAATAGCCGAAGTACGCGAAGCGTTCGAAGCCGGCCAAACTGGTAGTTCGACAATGGCTCACAAACGCAATCCGTGGAATTTTGAAAATGTAATTAGTATGCAGAAACAGATTCAAGGCCAGATGCTCAACGCCAATCTAAATATTGTTAGCGAACACCAAAGAGATTTGACTGATTCCGCATCGGCTAGGTTTTACGTAACTGTATTAGCTCTAGTGTCTTCAATGGCAAATCGCTTAAATACTGTTATGGCTAAAGTCGAAGTAGATGCTGAGAATATGGACAGAAACCTACATCTTAGCGGAGGTGCGATAGCCGCGGAGCCACTGTATTTACTGCTTGAAAAGCATGGCCACATAGAAGCACATGAGATTAGCAAAAAACTCGCGCACAGAGCTCTCGAAAAAGGCGTTCCTCTGATTGATGAGGCGCGTGAGGACCAAGAAGTTGGCGCGTATATTGCCAAACTATCTGATCAAGAAATCAAAATTCTATCTGAACCCGAAAAATATTACAGCGGCTTAGCTAGCAAAAAAACTAAGCTTATTTGCGATAACTGGTCCAATCAATTCAATGCATAAGACGCTTCAGCAGTTTCTATTACAAAAGCTTAAAAACCATCCCGAACGCTACGATTTGGTGCTGATGATGTCCGATCTAGCAACTATTGGCAAGTTGATCAGTGCCCAAACTAACCGAGCTGGCCTTGCCGGCATTACCGGCTTGAGTGGTTCGACCAACGTCCAAGACGAAGATCAAGCCAAGTTGGATATTTATGCCAATGATCTATGCAAGCAATACCTTAGCTCGACTGGTCTATTCGCGGCCATGGCCAGCGAGGAGGAAGATGAGGCTGTAGATCTTGAGAACCCCGACGGCAAATACATAATTGCTTTTGATCCCTTGGACGGTAGTAGCAACATCGATGTTAATGTGGCCATCGGCACGATTTTTTCGGTTCATAATAAGCTGCCAAATGTAGCTGCTGACGACGCCAGACAATTTCTTCAAAAAGGAAGAGATCAGATCCTGGCAGGCTATATTCTTTATGGAAGTTCGACAGTGTTGGTGTTTAGTTGGGGCGAAGGCGTGCACGAATTTACGCTGGATGTCGATCTTGGGGAATTTCTGCTCAGTAACGAAAAAATGACCGTGCCGGATACCTGTCCATACTACAGCCTGAATGAGAGTTACACGCCAATGATGTCGCAAAAGGATCAGGACTATTTAGCAGAAATAAAAAAAACTGTCGGCAAGCAGCGGTGGATAGGATCATTGGTAGCTGATTTTCACCGAAACTTAATCAAAGGCGGAATATTCTTCTTCCCTGCTATCGATCAAAACGGTGATGGCAACTTCAAGCCGAAGCTCAGGCTTAACTATGAAGCCAAGCCCATGGCCTACCTAATTCAGCAAGCTGGAGGTGCGGCATTTGGTTTAGATTCGGAAATACTGGATATTGTTCCCGAGGAGCTACACCAACGAGTGCCACTTATTATCGGCAATAAACAACAAGTAAATCAATACAAGGAGATGAAATGAACGATCAACTCATAGCAACCGCAAAGGCAATGGTCGCATCCGGTAAAGGGCTACTAGCAGCCGATGAGAGTAGTGGTACAGCTGATAAAAGGTTTGCAAGCGTCGGGATTGAGTCAACTGAAGAAAACCGACGTAAATATCGCCAATTACTCTTCACAACACCAGGAGTCGAAAAATACCTCAGCGGTGTAATTCTCTATGACGAAACAATTCGCCAAAAAGATGATAATGGAACGCCATTTGCCAAGGTTCTATCTGATAAAGGTATTTTACCTGGCATCAAAGTCGATAAGGGAGCCAAAGATCTAGCATTGCATCCCGGCGAGAAGTTTACTGAGGGTTTGGATGGGCTCCGAGAAAGATTCGCTGAATATGCTCAGATGGGAGCCAAGTTTGCCAAATGGCGTTCAGTAATTACTATTATCGATGACAAAGCGCCTTCAACAGCTTGCCTGAAGGCCAATGCGCACGGTCTCGCGCTTTACTCTGCCCTAGCTCAAGAAGCAGGAATTGTGCCAATTGTTGAGCCAGAGGTATTGCTTGACGGCAATCACACAATTGAGCGGAGTTTTGAAGCCACTGCTGAGACTCTTGAAGTCCTATTCAAGGCTCTTAAGAATCAGGACATTTTAATGGAGGGCGTAATCTTAAAAGCTAGCATGGTGATTAGCGGTAAAGACGCAACCAATCGGGCTGATGTGCAGTCAGTCGCCGAACAAACTGTTAAGGTTCTTAAGCAAACAGTGCCAGAAAATCTTGGTGGAGTTGTGTTCTTATCCGGCGGACAAGGCGACGAAGAAGCAACTGCCCATCTCGATGCAATGAATAGAATCGGTGGGACACCTTGGAACCTTACCTTCAGTTACAGCCGGGCTATTCAATCGCCAGTTCTCAGGCTGTGGGCCAAAGGAGATGAAGCCAAAGCGCAAGCCGCATATCTACATCGCTGTGAAGCTAATTCATTGGCTTCAACTGGAAAATGGACTGAAGAGTTCGAGAAAAAACGTCCCTACTAAGCCAAAATTAGTGAAGGTAAAAGCCGCGGCCGACTTTGTCGGGTATCATGGCTATGCTAACGCCATGTTTCGTTAAGGTTTCGATCACTGCTTTGTCGCCAACCGAACCGCTTGAAGTTAAGATTGCTTTGATGCCGGCTTTGGCGAGGATCTCTGGCCCGTCTGGGAACGGGAAAAAACTGTCGCTGTAGGCGGTCGCCCCGGCCAGTTTGGCTTTTTCTAGCGTTACTTTGAGAATTAGCGAGTCACCGTCTTCCGTCAACTCAGGCATGGCATTCGTGGTGCGAGTCAAAGCCAACTGGCCGGCCCCCACCCTGTCCTGCTGGCCGACGCCGTTGCCGATTAACTGACCGTTCTTAACAACACTAATAGTGTTGCTGTTGCTGGTGCAGCCTATGCCCCAAGCGAGGATCAAATCTTGTTTCTGTTCTTCGGTCAAATCGCCATATATTGACATTTCAGAATGACCAAAATCCATAATGAAGGTATAGTTTGGTTGCTCGAGCGTGCCGCCGCGCACAGGACGCAAGCGACGCGAGGTATCAAGTGAATTTTTACTGAGCTCAGCAAGCGCGGGATTTACAATGACACGAAGCTTGTTGCGACTTAGTAACTCTAATGCATCATCAGATACTGATGAGCCGATCACGCCATCTAATAAGCGTTTTTGGCCTTCCGGCATAGCGTGATTCATCAGTGTCTCAGCAATTTCTCTATCGATCGCAGCATTAAGCATGATAACACCGCCAAATATCGCCCGAGTATCTCCAGTTAACATTTTTTTGATAGCTTCAACTGGGCTCATATCAACGCCAGCACCACAGGCATTGCCGTGTTTTACGCCAACTGCAATCGATGGTACCGAGCCAAAGTTAACGTCATACCCAGCTGCAATATGCGTAACGGTTTGCAGTAGTCTATCAATGTCAGTTATGTTGATAAAACTTCGCTCCATACCTTGAACGTGTTGGAACTCGGCAATGCCAAGGGGATCAGGATTGACGCGCTGATCAGCATAGATTGCGGCATCTTGCTGCTGCGGATTCTCGCCATATTTCGTCGGACTTAACTTTTTGGCTATCATGCCGGCAAAATCGGTGCCACCATGATAACGGGCAGACTCGAAAACATAACGTGCTACCTCATATTCTGCGCGGGCAGCAAGTTCTGATAAAAATACATCTTCATCTGGGCGATTAGAACGTAGCCAATCAAGTACTGGTTGTCTTTGTGAAGAATGAGATAAAACAATTCTATTACCTTTGGCAGCCGAGCGTAGCATAGTTGGGCCACCTATATCCGTTCGCAAAATAACCTCGGCCTTGCTGCTATCAGGAGCCTGAATTGCTTCCTCAAGTGGGTACATGTCAACACAAACCAGATCAATGATCGGCAAGCCGAGCTTCTGCATTTCTGCAATATCTTCTTTTGAAGACTTGTCGGCAAGTAGTCCAGCAGAAATTTCGCGCGACAAAGTAACTACACGATGGCCCAGAATAGCAGATCCACCAACTAACGATGCAACATCTTCGACATTGATTCCGGCGTCATTAATGACCTTGGCAGTACCGCCGGATGCAAATATGCGCCAACCTAATTCGTCTAAACCGCGTGCAAAATCAACAATTCCGGTTTTATCGTAGACGGATAATAGTGCAATACCAGCATTGTTTTTGTTCGCTCCCATATATAACTATTTTAGCATTTACTTCTTATTTTTGAGAACTAGATAAGCAATTCCACCAAAAATTAGCCAGGCTATTACGACATATCCAGCCGAAAAAATTTTGAGCACCATAAACATGAAGCCCATCCATATAGTCGTAACGCCAATAATTATCAGGAGAGCAACAATTATATTGCGTGGCGTCCAGAGTTTATCAGATTCTTTTTGCGACACGCTTGGTGATCCAGATCAAAAATGCCGAAATTACAGGTGTGAGTATTATTGCCTGAGGAGCTGATTTACCAAATAATACCGCCAATGCAATTGTTATTATCAACCAACTCAATCCGGTTTTACGATTAATGTGCAGTCGCAGGAACTCAGCTCCCAGATAGTAGTATGGGAACACCGTAATGACCAAGAATGTACTAGACAGAAGTCCGAAGATTAACACGACTGCCAGACCTTGCCAGAACGGACTTGATAGAGCAAGTGGAATTAGGGAAACTACTGCAGTTAAGCTGGTTGCAATCAACGGTCGGAAACGTTCGGCCAGTGCTTCGTGTGCTGCGTCAACTGGGTGCATGCCTTTGCGGCGGGCCTGGTTGGCGTAGTCTGTCAAAAGAATCGTGTTCTTTAGGCTTAGTCCAATTAGGGCAAAGAAACCTAGCATCGCGAAGAAACTAAAGGCATTATCTGTTAGGTAAAGCCCAAGCGTCACACCGAAGAAGCTGAATGGTATAGCCATGAAGATCAAGCCTGGTTGTAGTAGGCTTCGGAATTGGAAGCCGAGCACAATATAGATAACCAAGAGCAGCAATGGAAAAGCGATCGCCAATGTCTTAAAGCTGTCCTGGTTCTCGTCTTCCTGACCGGCATTGTAGCTAATTGCATCTCGAGGGAGACCATAGCCCGAAACCTCACTTGGACTAAATCTCTTCTTAACCGTGTCGCGCGTCAATGTTACTAATGTCGTCGTGTCTGTGTCCGCAAACTTAACAGTTACTGCCACGAATTGCTTATTATTGTTACGAGTGTATATGCTTGTATTAGCAACAGATACGGCATCGATTTTGATCGCTGTACCGTCGGCTCGCTTGATGTTTGCGTCTTTAAGATAGCTAGCAATATCTTCTGCAAGCTTAGTCGCACCTTCGCGATTAGTGGTAGATTCGACTTGTATAGTAAAGTCAGCCGCTGGAGGCCCGGCATCATTCTGGCCGGCTTTTACGTATGCTTTGTCAAAGCGCTTAAACTTAGCGTTCAATGCCTTTACATACTGCGGAGCAGTCTCTTTGCGCTTATTGTAATCAACAATATCAATCGTCTGATTTGCTGTCTTTACGTCCGCTTCGCCGTAATATGAAGACTGTACGAAGTTGGATCCCGTCGTCTGACTGACGATTTGGTTAACTTCACCTGCAATCACCTGCGCTTCGTCGATATTAGTGTTCGGCTTGTAGGTAATGCTTGTTGTTAGCTGATTTCCATCCTTGCTTGACGGGAAAATATTAAACGTAACATGCTTAAATATCATGCCACCGCCGACTATGAAGCCCATACCGATAGCGAAGGCTGCAAGGCCGACACCGATAAGTTTCCCTGTTGAGCCCTTTGCCCAAAGCATTGGCCATGAGATAAATCTGGCTATAGCTTCTTCGATGCCGGCGCTCATTTCCTTAACATTGCCTTCACCTATATGTTTTTTGCTCAGCAATAAGAAACGGGCGAAGAAAGGTATAAACACAAGCGCAACAATAAGGCTGGTTATAAGTGCAGCAATTATTGTCACTGGAATCGCTCGAATGAAGCTACCAAGAATTCCTCCGACAAATATAAGTGGGGCAAAACTTAACGCAGCGGTAGTAGTGGCAGAAATCATTGCCTTACTGACACGCCCCGTGGCTTCAGTAACAGCTTTTTTAGGATCTGACTGCTTCTTCCTTTGGGCGTCAATTGCTTCAACCATGATAATGGTATCGTCTACGATTAACGACAAGCTAAGAATGAGCGCGAATAGAGTAATTGTATTAAGCGAGTAGCCTACAAGATAAAGTAGGCCGTTCACTGCCGCAATTACTGTAAGCATTGACAGTACAGTTACAAACGAAGCTCGGACTGCAATAACTATTGATCCAATAACGAGTACGGCTAGTAATCCTTCCAGCAATGTCTTTTGAAGTTCACTGATTTGCTGCTTTATCTGATCAGCAAAGGTGCCGCTAATAACGGCAGTGTAACCATCAAACTGTGATTGTCGGTTTAGTTCTTTGACGGCACGTTGAACCTGGTCATCAAGCTTAATGTTGTCTGTACCGTCTAGTGCCCGGACACCAATAATTACCGAACGGTAAAAGTTGTTTTGACTGTCCTGGCGTTGGCCAAAAATATCAAAAGTACGCTGTGCGGTGACCGTTTCGCCGGTGATTGGATTTTGGGCGGTTTCAAAAGGATCGATTATCGAGACATTCTTAACTAGACTTAAATTTTTAGATTTTATGAAACTAGCTGCCTGGTCAGCCTTGGCGGCAATTTCTTTAGTTGGCACACCTTTTTTGTCAGCATAAAAAGAGATGATAAGATCATCTCCTCTTGTTGTGAAGCCGAATTCAAAAGGTTTGACTTGTAGAGTTGCCGACGGCGGCAGAACATTCTGTTGTTTAATCTGTTGCTCAATGTCGGAGCCAGCTTTTTTTGCGTCCGTTCCGTCCTTATAAGTAACAATAACGTTATAAAAGTTAGGGAAACTCTGGCTATCTGCATTTTTGGTTGATGCATTCTCTTTGGCTATCTTACTGATAGGAGAAGCTACTTCCTTATCGACTTTGGCCGAATCATTAACAAGATACGTTCCGCTGATGATTGATAATGGAGGATTAATTGCCGGGAAGCCTTCTCTCTTCAATAGCACCGAGTAACAACTGATGCCAAAAAGCATAACAATCATCCACAAGAGCGCAGTTTTGCGCGGATGACTATATGACCAGAGACTAAGCTTTTGTAGCGGTTTTAGTCCTTCAGATTTCTTATTTTTTGCACCAGATTTCAAGGCCATTTAAACCCCTCTCCCTATTTATCTAGTATCAATCTTATCGGAAATATTTGAGCGATTCAAATATTTGTGAGTTTGGGGGCGAGTTCACCTGCATCAAGCCATCTATAAGCGCAATTGCTACAGCTGTTGATGATGGTTTTTGATCCTCCATAAGATACTTCGTCCATTCTTGACCCGCAGGCAGGGCAAGTTAATACCCCGTGTTGCGTAAGTTTTAGGTGAGCTGGATTTGGTAACTGACCATCTTTGACTTCATCTATCTTACCGCCGATTAAAAAAATGCCATCGTGATTCGGGCAGCGATAGAAATCTTTTTCGGCGATCATTTTTTGCGAACAAATCGGACAATTATATTCCTCGACGCGTCGGATAAACTTAGGCTTCAATGGGTCAGGCTGAATTGGAGCCGGTGACTCAATTGCAGGTCGTATCTGTTCAATAAACTTTGGCAGATCATCGTACATGCTGGTCGGATCTTGGTCGTTATTCATTTTGTTAGTCATGACGAAGTAAAGTTGATTGCCGGAGATTTCCCAGTTGTGTGACTGGCAGAAGTCGACAATGAATTCCATCGCAGCCGGGTCGAGAACATATCGAGCTTCCGCCTGCATGCCCTTTTCGGCAAAAAGACTAAAGTATTCACTAAAATTACCTTCTAAAACAACTGGTTCCATAAGGCCGCCGGGATCGAGCTGGGTTGCGCCTGAGCGTTTAGGGATTCCTAATAAATGGATCTTAGTCGCAAATGGTAAATCAACTACATAAATTAGTGAAACCCCATCGAAGCCCTCACTCAAGCGTTGGCCAATTGTCGATAATGCAATATATTTTAGGTTTCCAAATTTGCCTTTTTGGATTGGTACTATCTGGGAGCTGTCGGTGTAGTACGCAAGAAGTATAGGCGTGTCTTCTAGGTCGATCTTATTGTGCTGTTTAAAGTATTTGGTCAAATAAAAACTAATAATGCCAGCAACAATGATAATGAATAATATGATTAGCTGCGCCTTAGCTGTTAGAGGGTCGCTAGAGCTATTTGAATACATGCTAAAGCTTAGTATAGACAGCAAAGTAAAAATAAAAAACCACCTCCTAAAAAGGAGGTGGTTTGATCAGAAACCTGTAATTATTTTTCGAGGTTCTTCATTTCGCCACCGTGTACGATGACTGCGTAGATGACAAGAATGTCTACTACGATGATAGTTAGAGCCCAAATTGGATAAATTGGGATAAAGATCATATTTGCGATAGCACTTAGTACAGCTACTAATACTGCCACTATACGGCCGTAGGCGTTGCCCTGTGCCAATGAGCTAGCAGCTAGAATAGCTAGCAAGCCGCCGAGTACGTGGATCCAGCCCCACTGGGTGTAGTCGAGGGTCCAAAGAGCCTTCTCGCTAATGTAATATACCTTGTCGGTGAAAAGAGCTGCAAAACCAGCCACTAGATGGAAAAATCCAGCTATGTATAGCATGATAGCGGCAAATGCCACCCATCCGGTCCAACCCGAAACATCACCATTCGATTTTTTTGCCATAATAAGTCTCCCCTATTAGTTGTAAGATCAGTTTATATTCAAAGGTACGTTTTTAGCAAGGGGAATTTTTGACAAGAGTCTACCAGTCTTCAACGATACCATGTCTCCATAAGAATCTTCGAAATCTTTGACCGTTGCGACGAAGAAAACTTCCAGCTATTTGCTTACCAACTACGAATCTTGAAAAATTTTCGTTAAAAATATTTAAATTAGTTTGGCTAGGTATGTCTGTAATTTCTTCTTCCCCGTTCATAGCAACCCAAGCAATGGTTCTTACGACCATTCTATC
>CAZYJC010000001.1:143950-145639 GCA_964647765.1 uncultured Candidatus Saccharibacteria bacterium
AAGAGTCGGAGCGTGTAGTTCAACCTTGCCTCGTCTAATTAAATCAAGGTGATAGGAGTGAAATGCATGCTCCGGCATAGGTGTGAGATCTTGCGTAATCCCTGTCATAACACATATTATACCACAAAAATATAAAAATGTATAGTAATTATGCTATTTCTTTAGTTCAGCCATAATAGAGCCTGCTATGACTATCGCTGCCTTAGATGAAATATTGTGAGTGCCGGGCAGCGCCGTTACCTCTATATTGTCGCCTTCCTCACCAAAAAAAACTTTTTTGGTATCTCGGATGACAACTTGATCGTATTTGCCGTAAATTATTTTTGTTGGTGTGTCCATTTTGCGTAGATCATTGACTGCTGTTTGGTGCATAATTGTGTTCTCAAGGCTGCGCTGAAATGGAACCCAGGTCTCTTCCGTGATAACAAAGCCAGCTGCTTTTTTGAGCACACGTTGAGCTCTTGAAAAATATTTTGAGCCAGTCGGATCAGATTTTAAGATTTTGTTATAAATCTTAAAAGATGCCGCCTGCTGTAGGCGGAAACTGTTTTTTTCTGGTAGATCAGCATAAAATGCCGGCTGATAAAGTATCAACGCCTTTACTAGGTCAGGCCTTTGTTTTGCAATTTGAACAGCGATAAGACACCCCATTGAGTGTCCAACCAAGATTACGGGCCCGCCAGGCCGTTTGTTTGTTAATGAGCTAATCACGGAATTTGCATGTTCAGCCGCAGAATATTTAGCCCAATCCTCTGTTGGCTTAGGCGACTTACCGAAGCCCAACAGGTCAAAAACTAAGATACGAACACTCAGCGTTTTGAGTTCTTCGACGACAGGTGTCCACGATTTGCCTGTCGCGGCAATGCCGTGAAGAAGTACTACCGGATCTCCGTCGCCTTCATCTACTCTGCAATAAAGTTGATACGGTCGCTTTAGATATTTATGGAGTAGCTTATTAAACATCTACTTGGTGCGGTGCGGGCAGCCCATCCAACAACAGGGTCGACGCTTGCCCATCATCAACTCAGTCACGGTCCTGTCAATGTGGTTTTGGCGTGTTTCGGGCTTTTTACAGGTTATCGTCCAGCAAATCCATTCGTTTCTTGCGAGAGGCGTCAGGTCTTCCCAGTGTTCAACTGCAGAATCGTCGGCTTTTAAAGCCGCCGCCATATCCTCGGGGACTTCATGTACTGTGCCGCCAGTAAGTTTAGTAGCTTGCATATTTTCTATTATAGCAATCTGAAGTTAGCTAGTCAGTTCAGCCAGCTTCTTGGTTGTATTTGCGTTCCGGATTGTAATCGATTTATAAGCTTTTGTGCCGACTATATTGTGATATCTGGTTCGGCTAAATGTTGCTAACGGTGCAGTCCAGAATATAACTGGCCCGCTGGCGGCTATTTTTTCATATTCCGGCTTTGGCTCACCTGCTTCATCCATGATTTGTTGAGCAGTGGCTGGCGCAATTACGAAGAGTGCATTGTGTTTGTCTTTGGGATTTTTGTCCCACCAAGATGGTGCATCAGCTAAAGCTTTATGCAGTTCGGTTGCCAGAATTATTGCGCAAACAACATGGAAACCAAATTTTGTTTGGATCGCTTGCTCGCAATCTCGGACGAGTTGCTCTTTGTCCTTAACGCTTGATTCAAAGATGACATTGCCTGAGTTGATGTATGTACTAACTTCTTTGTG
>CAZYJC010000002.1:0-119044 GCA_964647765.1 uncultured Candidatus Saccharibacteria bacterium
CTAGCTTCAATGCTGGAATATTGCGGGAAAAAAAGTGAGGTTGATGTATGTATCGTTGGGTAAGTTGATAGAATCGCTAGACGCAGCGGATATCACCATGTAATAAAGGCTCAGCTTGCTAAATCGGGCGTTAAACTCATTTCTGTCACAGAACCAATTGGCGAAGACCCCATGGGTACACTAATGGAAAGCATGCTTGCTGCAATAGCTCAGTTTGACAACGATATTAGAACCATTAGGACTACTGCTGGATTAAAAGCTCGGACAGAGCAGGGTGGCTGGCCACACGATGCCCCTTTCGGCTATAAGAAATCCAGGACAGCTTCCGGGATAACTACTATTACTCCAGACCCAGATAATGCAGATAAAATAATTAAATTATTCGATGAATTTGAAACAGGTAATTACAACGTCAAACAGGCGAGCGACCTCGCATTCAATTTAGGCATTACGAATCGTCGAGGTGAAAAGCGAAGCTGGGAGTCAATAAAAAAACTTCTTAGTAACCCGCTTTATGCAGGCTTAATTAAATCTAAATTTACTAACGGCAACGAAATCAGGGGGCTTCACAGGCCACTAATTACTGAGCGGACATATCATCAGTCGCTCAATATAATTCGCGGTAATAACAAAAATTATAATAATAATTATTCTTTAGATTGGCCGTTGCGGGGTGGATTTTTGATACATCATTGCGGTAAGCCTTTGACCGGAAGTTCACCTCGGGGAAGAAATGGACCAAGTCCAAGGTACAGTTGCCCTGTTTGTAGGTATAAGCCTGGCAAGGCAACTAGCAAGCGAAGAGAATTAGTACATAAAGAGTTTGTTGAGCTTTTAAATACTATTCGACCCGATGAACCAAGTAAAAAACTATTTAAAGAAATTGTCTTAAGGCGATGGAATCAAGAATATAAAAATGCTATCCAACATAATGCAAATATCGACAATGAAATAGAACACTATAAGGCCAGAAAATCGCGTGTAATCGATTTATATATAGACTCAAAGCTTAATGAAGATGAAAAGAAGGCCAAGCTTACTGAAATTGAACAGGCTGTTGCTCATTTGCAATTACAGCGCATTGAAGGAGATTCATACATTCAAGATAAAGAGTCAATCATAGACAGTGCACTATTATGTATGTCTGAACCAGGAAAGTTTTGGAACCTAGGAGATAACAAGGTAAAAAGACGAGTGCAACATGCGATTTTCCCAGAAGGTTTAAATTATGATTTTGAGGAAGGATTTGGAACCGCTAAGTTATCGACGCCTTATCTGTTCATAAAAGAAATTTCTGATAATCCAGGGAAAAATCCAAGTGTGGTAGCGGCGAGTGGGCTTGAACCACTGACCTCAGGCTTATGAGTCCTGCGCTCTAACCAGCTGAGCTACGCCGCCGCGGTCGGTCAAGTAGACGTTAATATAGCATGAATTACATCTGTTGGCCAGTGTTCTATGCAATATATGTATGATAGGCCAAGAAGGCAGCTGTGGTCAGTCCAATGATGACAATTATGATTCTTAGGGTGTGCGATGACAGTTTAGTTGTTAGGGTAGCGCCATAGTATGAGCCAATCATGCAGCCTAGTGCCATAACTCCTCCGTATTTCCAGTTGATAAGGCCGGTTGAACTCAAAAAAACCAGAGACGTTATCGAAATACACAGTGCCGAAATATTCTTCAGGCCATTCATTTGATGCACTTCGTGTAGTTTAGTAAAACCCAAAAAAGCCAACATGATGAAACCATACCCCGCGCCAAAATATCCTCCATAAATTGATAGTGGGAGCATTGCCAAACCGATTAGAACCAGAGGAGTTAATGTTTTAAGCCTTTTTGATAAATGGCGATGTAAATGGAAGTGTAGATATGGTTGAAAAGCGAATAGTCCTACTGCAAAAAACACCAGCACTGGGATAATATCCTCAAACTTGGCTGGGGTTGTGTTTCGAAGGAGTAAAGCTCCAATCGCGGCCCCGGCAATGTTTGGAATCAGCAAGTATAAATATTTCCTCGGGACCTTACGAATATATTTTCGATATCCATATGTTGCGCTGATGTTTCCGGGCAAAACTACGAAGTGGCCAGTAATATTTGCAGACAATGGAGTCAGGCCAACTGCCAACATAACGGGGAAGCCTACAAGTAAACCGCCTCCTGCAACAGCATTCATTGCGCCAACAATCAGGCCCGCCAAAAATAGAATTATCTCGTGAGTCATTATTTGTTATGCGCTTTAATCCATCGCTTTTTTAAAAAAGAGACGGTTAGTGTCGATATAAAATAGCCGATTACTGGGACAAGGGCATTGATCCAAGGATCAATATGCACGACAAAGCTTAAGTAAGCCACGACGGTTAAATATGTCAGGATCATTATGGCTATGCGTCTTGTCCAGCTCGTTTCCCAGCCTTTATCTGACTCAACTCTTTTATTCCTAGCTTCGAGCTGAGAGACTCTTTGTTCTAATGTTGATTTTTGATCCATTGTTACAATATTAGGATATGGATGCTGTATTGCCAACATCAGGTGGTTATGTGCTGGGCGTAAGCGGCGGAGTAGACTCAATCTCGCTGCTGCATTATTTGGCAAACAATAACCCAGGTGACTGGCGACTAACTGTGGCTCATCTTGATCATGGCATTAGGCCTGATTCGGAGCAGGATCGACTACTAGTGCAGGAAACTGCCAGATCTCTTGGGCTGCCATTTGTCTATCAGCGTGTTGATTTGGGCCCGGGAGCCAGCGAAGACGAAGCCAGGACAGCTCGTTACGATTTTTTACGAAAGGCCCAGCAGGCTAGTGGCTCACGAGCTATCGTTACTGCACACCACCAGGATGATCTGTTAGAAACTGCCATCTTAAACATATTACGAGGTACTGGCAGGAAGGGACTAACTTCACTCAATTCACGCCATGACACGGTTCGTCCTCTTTTGCATCTGCCCAAGCAAGCAATAATAGCCTATGCTCATGACCAAGGCTTAAGATGGAATGACGACCCCACGAACTTCAATACTAAGTATTTGAGAAACTATATTCGACATAAAATTTTGCCAAGGTTAAGCTACGGCGATCGCCAGCAACTGGTTAATCTGATCAATCGAACAGCAGTCGGCAACCAGGAGATTGATGAAATCATAACCAATCAATTGCATCTCCAGTCTTCATCTGGCAAGCTAGATAGAGTTTGGTTCAGTAGTTTGCCATATGCAGTCAGCAGAGAAGTGATGGCAGGCTGGCTCCGGGCTAACGGAGTAGCGGGTTTTGATAAGCGCACTTTGAATAGGCTCGTTGTGGCAGCAAAAACTGGCCATACTGGTAAGCAATATGATGTGTCTTTAGGTGTTAGAATGGTAATTCTAAAAAATCATTTGGCACTCGAGTACCTAGAGCGCTAGTAAAATTTAATTATCGAGGTATAATGTAAATCTATGGATAAATCAGGGAAGAATAAGCGTAAATCACCTACTTCTAACAAGCGAAACCTAAAGAACATAGGTTTTATCCTATTGATTGCATTGTTTGGGCTTATTATTATTGCTGCTTCCAACCAGCCAAGTTCGCTTAAAACTATTCCTGTTACCCAAGCGGTTCAAGAGAACAATTCCGGTAAATATAAGTCAATCACTGTCGTCAATAATGAATTAAAAATAACGCCTGACAATTCCGACAAAGCTACTCTTAGAACTTTTATCGATCCTAATGCGACTTTGCAACAACAAGGTTTTGACGTTAAGAAAACTACTGTTAGCTATAAGCCTGTGACAACCGGAAACAGCGGCTGGATCAACCTAGCTAGCTCGATTATACCCGTTGTCATAATTGCAGGTGTTCTGTGGTTTATGTTGCGTAGTGCACAGGGTCAGGGCAATCAGGCGATGGGATTTGGTAAGAGTAAAGCTCGTCTGTATGGCAATGAAAAAGACAAAGTTACTTTTAAGGATATTGCCGGCTCGAATGAGGCCAAACAAGACCTCGAAGAAGTCGTCGAGTTTTTGAAATATCCAAAAAAATACGCCGGAATGGGAGCTCGAATTCCTAAGGGCGTATTGCTAGTTGGCCCTCCGGGTACAGGTAAAACATTGCTCTCGCGCGCAGTTGCCGGTGAAGCCAATGTGCCTTTCTTCAGTATCTCGGGTTCTGAATTCGTGGAAATGTTTGTCGGTGTAGGCGCGTCGCGTGTGCGAGATCTTTTTGCTAAAGCCAAGAAGAATGCGCCGTGTATCATCTTCGTAGACGAAATCGATGCAGTTGGTCGTCGCCGCGGTTCCGGCATGGGTGGTGGCCATGACGAGCGCGAGCAAACTTTGAACCAGATTCTGGTTGAAATGGACGGCTTCGAACAAGGTGAGAGCGTTATCGTCTTGGCCGCCACCAACCGAGCCGATGTTTTGGACCCAGCTTTGCTACGACCCGGCCGCTTTGACCGCCGAGTCAATATCGGTTTGCCTGATCGCAAGGACCGCGAAGCAATTCTTAAAGTACATTTTGCCAAAAAACCTCTTGCCAAGAACGTTGACCTAGACGCTTTGGCGGCCAAAGCGGCCGGCAGTTCAGGCGCTGACCTTAGTAACATTGCTAACGAATCAGCAATTATCGCTGCCCGCAACAGCCACAATGAGATAAAGCAGGCCGACGTAACTGAAGCCTTTGAACGAGTTGCTATTGGCCCAGAACGTAAGAGTAAGATAATGACCGATCTAGATAAACAGACAACTGCTTATCACGAAGCTGGTCACGCCTTGGTTGGTCATGTTTTGCCGGACAGCGATCCAGTCCACAAAGTTACTATCATTCCGCGCGGTGGCACTGGTGGCGTTACTTGGTTTATTCCGCCTGAAGACAGGACGTTTGTATCGCTAATCCAATTCAAGGACATATTGGCTCGAGGTCTTGGTGGACGAATCGCCGAGGAAGTTGTATTTGGTCGAGACCGTATTACGACGGGTGCCGGCAATGACCTCCAGCAGTCTGCTGAACTAGCTCGCGATATGATCGTCAATCAGGGCATGGGTGACAAATTGCGAGATCAGGTTTTCCATGTCGATGACGGCATGATGATAGATAAGCTGGTGCACGAACGTGATTACTCTGACGATACAGCCAAGATTATCGATCAGGAAGTCGAAAATCTAATCACCGAAGCCGCTAACCGAGCCAGGTCTGTCATTAAGTCAAATCGTGAAGAACTCGAGAAGCTCAAAGACCTGTTAATCGAAAAAGAAACGGTCGAAGCCGAGGATGTTGTCGAAGCGCTCAAAGGTGCCAAACTTCCTGCCTCCGCAGCCCTCTACTAATCCGGTCTCCTGCTTTATACTGTATCTAAATGAATCCGACCCCGCCGGCCGATAAAAAACGCACTCGTATAAGCATTGGCAATGCAGCCTTTTTGCTGATAGTTACTGGTTTTGTGGGACAGTTACTTGGGTTTCTTAGGACCAAGCTTGTTAATGCGAATTTCCCAACAACCGGACCGGGCAGCACTGATGCTTATTTTGCGGCTTTTAACATCCCGGATTTCTTCTTCTTTACTTTAGCTGCAGGTGCCTTGGGCGTGGCTTTTATGCCAGTTGTTTCAGACATTTATTACAACCGATCGCGCAAGGACGTCTGGAAGATCACAGCCTGGTTAATGAATCTCATGGCCATAGTCATGTTGATTGTCGGCGTAATAATGATTATTTTTGCCGAGCCTCTTATACATCATATTGTTGCACCTGGTTTGCCGCCGGCACAGCTACACACCGCCGCCACAATTATGCGTTTTCTTGCCTTGAACCCTTTGCTTTTTACTTTGTCCGGAATTTTTACCAGCGTCCAGCAAACAATGGGTCGCTTTTTCTTCTTCGCTATCGCGCCTTTGTTTTACAACCTCTCCATCATCATCAGCATATATGCATTTAAAGACAATATGGGGCTGGAAGGCCTAGGACTTGGAGCTCTAATCGGTGCAGTATTGCAGCTGCTTATTGTTTTGCTTGGTCTTTATAAAACAGGCTACCGTTGGTACCCCAAGATAAATTTCCGCAGCAAAGAGTTCCTAACGGTCCTAAGAAACTTACCACCACGCGCGATCGACCAAGGTATGGACCAGATTGGCGCTATTGTCGAAACGCGAATCGCCAGCAATTTAACTGCCGGCAGCATTACCTTTTATAACAACGCCTATATTCTAAGTACTGCGCCGATCCTTTTGATTGGTACGGCTATCTCCACGGCCGCCTTTCCGCGCCTAAACTCCCAGCTTAGTAAAGGTCGACCCGATCTTTTTAGGCGAGATTTTTTGATGGTGCTTAGAGTGATGATTTGGTTGGCTGCACCTCTAGTGGTAGTGGCATTCTTTACGCGAGGATATCTTGCTAGGTTGATCTTCACGAAGGGCAACTTCCAGATCGCAACAATTTTTGGTTTCCTCTGTATGGCGATATTCTTCCGTATTTTATATGCGATTATCTCTAGGTGGTTTTATGCCCAAAAAGATACTCGGACTCCGCTGTTTGTTTCGTTGTTTACAATTGCTCTCAACATAACTCTGGCAATAAATCTTGCTCAGCCCTCTAAGTATGGCGTATCTGGATTAGCTCTGGCTCAGTCAATCGTAGCTGCCGTAGAGGTTGGCATTCTAGCAGTCGTTATGATTATCCGAGACCACAAACTCTTCGACCTACCGTTTCTTAACGGTGTCTTTAAAATATTTGCCGTCACCGGCTTTAGCGTATTGGCCAGCTTTATTATGATTTCGTTATATCCGCTTGGATTAAATGACAAAGGCATATTTACTTTAGGCTCAAAACTATTATTAATCGCGGGCGTAACATTTACCGTACATATTCTAATTTCTGGATTGTTTGGGCTTGAAGAAACCAAGCCTATCTTTGCAAGAATCAAAAAAGTTTTGTTTAAGCCGGTTAATGTTCAGGTTTAGCAGGCTGCGTTACCTCTGTTATAATGGCATGACATGAACTTGGACCATATTCGAAACTTCTGCATCATTGCGCACATTGATCACGGCAAATCGACACTGGCCGATCGCTTATTGGAATTGACCGGTACGGTGGAAGCCCGTGAAATGAAAGCCCAGCTACTTGATAAGATGGATCTTGAGAGAGAGAAGGGCATTACGATTAAGTTAGCACCCGTGCGAATGGAACATGATGGCTTTGAGCTAAATCTAATAGATACGCCGGGGCATGTTGATTTTAGTTATGAAGTTTCACGAAGCCTTGAAGCATGCGAAGGGGCGCTTCTAGTCGTTGATGCATCGCAGGGCATTCAGGCTCAAACACTTGCAAATGTCTATTTAGCGATGGCAGCAGACCTGCATATTATTCCTGTGCTTAACAAGATAGATTTACCCGCGGCAGACGTAGATAGAGTTAGTGCTGAAGTTATGAGCTTACTAGGGTGTGAAAAAGAGGATATTTTATTGATTTCTGCTAAGACCGGCAAAGGTGTCGATAAGGTCTTGGATGCAATTGTCAGCCAAGTTCCCGCTCCAAAAAGCACCGAGTCTTCTATCACAAGAGCCCTGATTTTTGATAGCTATTATGATGACTACCGAGGTGTAATTCTGTACGTAAGAGTGTTTGATGGTTCGATTAATAAAAACGATCAAATCAAAATGATGGCAACTTCGGCATCCGGTATAGCCCTAGAGGTCGGCGCTCTTAAGCCAGAAATGACATCAACCGGGCAGATTGCTACGGGCGAAATTGGCTATATTGTTACCAATCTCAAAACTACTCGCGAAGCTAAAGTTGGAGATACCGTAACACTAGAAACAAAATCCGCGCAACAGCCACTCCCAGGATACCGTGATGTTAAACCATTTGTTTATGCTGGATTCTTCCCTGAGAGCAATGAGTTTTATCAGGAATTAAAAGATGCGATCGAGAAGCTCTCGCTAAGCGATTCTGCGCTTCAATTCACGCCGGAGAATTCGCCGGTATTGGGCTTCGGCGTTAGGGTTGGATTTCTTGGTTTGCTGCACATGGATATAGTGCGGGAACGGCTAGAACGTGAATATAATCTCGACTTGGTTGTCACAAATCCTTCAACAGATTATCAAGTCACTTTGGTAACCGGAGAAGAAATCGACATTAAAAGTGCTGCTGATTTGCCAGAAGTTACCAAAATTCAAGAAATACGTGAGCCTTGGATTAAAGGTGAAATTGTAACGCCGAAGGATTATGTGGGGTCAATCATTCAACTAATATCTTCCAGACGTGGTTTGCAAAAAAATCTCAGCTATGTCGACAACCGTGCGGTTGTAAGCTTCGAAGCGCCGCTGGCTAACCTGCTAACTGACTTTTATGATCAACTGAAGAGTACAACTAGCGGTTACGGCAGTTTTAATTACGAGCTTGATGATTACCGCGCCGAAGATCTAGTCAAAGTTGATTTTTACGTCGCTGGCGAAAAGGTTGACGCTCTTAGTGTCATGGTGCACCGCAGCGAGGCCGATCGCCTTGGACGTGACACCGTTACCAAGCTAAAGGAGGTTATTCCAAGGCAGAACTTCCAAGTGGCTCTGCAGGCGGCGATCGGCGGCCGGTTTATCGCGCGCGAGGATCTCAGCGCTTATCGTAAGGACGTCACCACCGGTCTGTATGGCGGGGATGTTTCTCGCAAGAAGAAAGTACTTGCGAAGCAGGCCAAAGGTAAGAAGCGAATGAAGCGATTTGGTAAAGTCGATATCCCCGCCGAAGCTTTTACCGTTATGCTCAAGCGCGATTAACCGGCCTAATCCTCGCTGCCCAAATGATTAATGTCAGGTAGATCATTTCTAACAATATATTTGTAACATTGGTCATATAGTAAAAACTTATTAATAACAGACAAAAACCGAATATCCTCATTTGTTTAGGTTTCTTAAAAGCCCAATAAATACCAGCCCCAACCATAAACAAGTAGCTCAAGCCCGCAAATATCCCTGAAGCCAAAAATTTATCGACATAAATATTATGTGAGCTATCGAAGAAGTAACCTTTTTGGCAGGTTTCGTGAAGTGACTCAGTTTTTAGTTTGCGGCAATCGAGGGCATCAGCAAGATTGCCTGGTCCATAACCTAGCAAAGCTTTGTGACTAAAACTATCTAACGATGAGGAAAGTAAGTCCAGCCGATACGAAGTGCTGTCCATAGCGAAGTTTGCATCAACCAGCCTAGGAGCAAGCTGTCGAGATCCAAAGAACGTCAGTAACAATACCAATAAGCTTCCAGCGACCACCACATACTTTATTGAGGCTCTAACATTCATTAGTAGCCAAATGACTGACAACACAAAAGCTCCCACAATCGGTGCCCTAGACTGCGATGCTAAAAGTAAAAAAGTTAAGTAAATTACGAGCGGTAAAACAAAAACTCGATTAAGTAACTTGTCTTTATATATTTGCAGTCCGAGCAAGAAACCGAGACCACAGACAATCCCAAGAATGTCTGCCTGATAAAAGACCCCGCCGACTCGGTCCATTGATCCAATACTTACTAAACTAAGCGGGAAAGAAATCAGCCCAATCACTGCAATTTCAATGAATAAAAACTTAATTAATTGATTAAACGAAATTTCTGAAACAACAATCCCTATACCCGTTATTGCTATATATGCCAAAAAACCAATACGAACCAGCGGCGCACCGAAGAAACTATAATTCATAGGCGAAATTAGCACCGCCGAAAGCAAACAAAAAACTAAAAAAATTATCAGAGGTATTAGCACGCTTTTTTTATATCTTAGTGTTGATTTGTGTGATTGTAATAATATTGAAACCCAAGCAAGTACACCTGCAATAAACAAGCTATATGCCTGTTGATCGATAGTTTTTTCAATCGGAAGGTATATCTGGAGAGGCAGTAAACTAACAATCAGCAAACTGCTAAGCCTGCAAATTTTAGCAATTCGCAGACTTAGGGTGACAGCCATCTATTTAACTTTTATTTGCGGGTACAAACGGAAGCTGGAGGGTTTTAGAGCAATAGTAACCTGGTCCTGATGCGGTGTATTGGTAGCTGTTTATAGAATTGCTTCTATAAGCAACCTTGTATTTTAAGAGTTTAATCTTGTAATAGTTATTGGCTTTGAGTTTTTTAATCGAGAAAGTTTTTGAGTAGGTCAGACTAGAAGCGCCCGTAGATCCATATGAATTGATCGTTACATTAACCTTTGGTTTTGCCGTTGTGCGGCCGTAATTGTATACATATACGCTTGGATTAATAGTTTGGTTAGCCCTGGCCGTATTCGGTATACCTTTGATAGAGCAAGAAAGCACGGAGCTACCGGCGCCACTCATCGCGGATGAAGCAGGGCGCGATGCTGCTTTTTTGGCTTTGCAGGTACCCTTGGCGATTTGTTTTTTGGTACATGCGCCATTCGCATGGCTGCCGACCATATAGCCTACACCAGCGATAGCTGTGATAGCCACAATTAAAACCAAAAGTATGTCGTGTGAGAATCCTCGCGTATTGATTTTTGATAGCCCCATTAACGTAATCCTTACTTTAAGATATTCAATTAACCGCCAATTATGCCGTGTTGAGGTCCCGTAGGTTGTGTCGGCGCAGGAGAGGCTTTTTTGTTTTTAGGCTCTTTGGGTAGAGTAAAAACTGCACTACATTGAATTCTTGGTGATGAAGATGGACCACTGTCGACTGTATAGACCCCTCTGACTTTTTCTTCAGATCTATAAGGAACACTATAATTTATGCCCAATTTGGACTTAGATGTTTTCATAGAACCTGTTGATTTTATCCGCATCATACCGCCGTAGCTCTCACTACTTGATGGTCCTTTTACTTTATTATTGTAAAAGTCCAAATACATCGATATATCTGGCGACTGAGTGGTCAATTCTTTATTGTAAAAATACAGAGTCGGCTTAATCACAGAGCCATGACGAGGTGTCTTCGGTACATTTTTGATTTCGCAATGTGTAATCTTTTTGAGGCTGCTGGTGGGCGAACTTGTCGGCCTGCTGACTTTAGATCCCAGAACACCACTGTTAGCATGGCTGGCAACCATAAAACCAACTCCGCCAATTACAGTTATAGCTACAACCGCAACAATTAATATGTCGTGTGAGAATCCTCGTTGATCGCTAGAAATAAACTTCATTTTGACTCCGTATTTATTGTGCTGGGGCGACTACAGTTGGCCCGTAGACTGGCGTATTTCTATTGGAATTTTTGGGTTGCTTAGGGAAGGTAAAGCTTGTTGAGCAACTAAACTTAGGCGTTGTGCTCTCAGCTATATATACACCTCTATATCCTTTTTCGGTTGATTTGTATGGAACTGTTAGTGTAGGGAAAATTTTGTTTCGAGATGTTCCTTTGGCCGCTATTGCATTGACTGCGATAGGCTCCGCAGGAGCAGTCACTACTGGTGGCTGGCCTTCTTTAAGATAAACTGCAAGATAGGTGTTTATCTTCGGTTGAATTATTTCTTTACTCTTGTTGTGGATTACTAAGGTCGGATTTAGCACCGCCTCATGCCTTGGCTTTTTAGGCACATTTTTGATTTCACAGTAAGTAACTTTTTTATTTACGGGTGCGCTGACAGCCGCTCCCAGAACTTCTTTTGAGCTATTTGCCTTACTCATTACGATGTAGCCCGTGCCGCCAATAGCAGCAACCGCAACCATAGCGATTAGTAAAATGTCATGCGAGAATCCGCGTTGACCGAGTTTCTTTATATTCATTTTTTTGCCTTTTTATTTTTTAGAATCTACCTCGAAGTTTAACAGATTGGACATACCTGTCAACAGTTTTTATGCTTGTTCGTTCGCCTCTGTTTCTGGTATAACTTAGCAATGGATGACGCTTTAGCGCAAAAACTCTCAAATTATCAAACTTCAGAAGCCGCCAAAAAACTGGTCAAAGATACGCCAGTACTGGTTTTGGTTGGGCCAACTGGGGCAGGTAAAGACTCGCTAAAGGATAAGCTATTAAATACTGGCAAGTTTCACCATATTATTTCGCACACTACGCGCAAGCCGCGTATAAATCACGGTGTGATTGAGCAGGACGGTAGAGAATACCATTTCATTAATAAAGAAACAGCCGCCAAAATGCTTGATGATCAGGGTTTTATTGAGGCGAAGATTTATAGCGGCAACCTTTATGGAACTTCCGTTGCCGAAATCCAAGTTGCCCACAACGAGGGCAAGACAGCCATGACAGATATCGAAGTGCAGGGTGTGGCAGAATATAAAGCCTTAGACCCTTCGGTTATGGCAGTGTTCTTGTTGCCGCCTAACTTTGATGAATGGCAGGCTAGATTACAGCGTCGTTACGGTGATGTAATGGACATAGCCGATGCAAGACTAAGAATGCAGACCGCCCTAGACGAGCTGGATCAACTCCTAAACACTGATTACTACGTCGCTGTGATAAACGACAATATCGAAACAGCTTTTCAACAGATTTTAACAGTTGTTGAATCCGAGAATCACACCACTCCAGACGAGCCGGCAGCGCGTGCAGTTGCCCAGAAGTTAGCTGTAGATATTCGTGCTCATCTGGACGCCACGCCGGCAGAGTAGTTATTAATAAAAAAACGTTGACAGGAATATAACAGACTTCTATAGTACGGCTTAGGAAAACTAATAAAAACTAGGAAACAAAAATGTTATTGAAGAGACTATTGATTGCGGCGAGTGGGGCCGTTGTTTCATTGAGCGGGTTAGCAGTAATGCATGCAGGTGCGATTCCCATCACGCCAAAACTAAATGGCAAAATTTTAACTACCTCAACTCAGGGTGGAGGTTTTGAGATATTTCTTTTTAATGCTGACGGCTCGGGTGCTACGCAGCTAACAAACAGCCCAGGCGCAATAATAAATTCTTCACCGTCATGGTCTCCAGATGGCAAAAAAATAATTTTCCAGAGTGATAGGCTTGGCAATACTAACAGGCAAATTTATATCATGAATGCCGACGGCAGCAATCAAACCAGGCTAACTAACGATGCCTACAATGATGAAGAGCCTCGCTGGTCCCCGGACGGTACTAAAATTGCGTTTTTATCTGATCGCGGCGGTCACTATGATGTTTACCTAATGGATGCCGACGGCAGCAATCAGGTGAATATTTCAAACACAACAAATGGGGTCAATTTCCCTAATTGGTCACCAGACAGCAACAAGGTTGTTTATGAAAACTCAGATAGCGGCAGGTCACAAATCTATGCCTATGACTTGAATACTACTAGCGTCACTCAAATAACAAATAATGCCAGTAGTGATCAGAGGCAGCCCTCGTACAGCCCTGATGGCACGAAGATGTTGATGACTTCTACACAAGCCGGTGGAGCGCTCCAGACATATATTATGAATGCCGATGGCACGAATCAGCATATTGTAAATTTCTGCCCGAATACCTCTGTGACATTTTCGCTTTATACCAACAATCCATTGTTTTCGCCTGATGGTAAGCAAATTCTGCATTTTTCAAATTGTTACACCGAGAGCATAACCAATAATACCGGCGCTGTATTAACTGGTTTAGATGGGTCAAACCCAGTAGATTTTTACCATGATCCATCCAATGATATTGGTACCATTGCTGAGTGGCGCGGAACTCCCATAAGCTCTAGAACGACCGACTCAGACGGAAACGAAGTTGATACAGTCAGCGATGACCAATCATCCGAAGAGTATGAAATAGAGAGCGGTGACAATAACCACAAGGTTATCTTCGTCGTAAACGGCAAAGTTGGCCAGGTCAACGTCAATTCCAACGGAGTCTTAAAGGGCCATGGCACCATAGTAATGGGCGTTACAGTCAAGTCTGGCGGCAAGCTAGCTCCCGGCCAAAGCCCCGGCTGTATTAGTAGCGGTGGACTAACTCTCAACTCAGGCGCAACATACGAGGTTGAAATAGCTGGTAACACAGCCTGTACTGAATACGACCAAACAATTGTTACTGGTGCAGTAGATCTTGGCAGCTCAACTCTGAACACCCTTCTGCTAAACAATTTTGTGGGCAAGCAAGGTGATCAATTCAAGATAATAGATAACGATGGCAGTGATCCAGTCACAGGTACCTTCAACGGCTTAGCCGAAGGGGCAACCTTCACAGTTGGTGGCACCCAATTCAGGATCAGCTATGTTGGCGGAGACGGCAATGACGTAGTCCTAACCATAGTAAATAGTCCGGTGCCTAAAGTGCCCAACACAGGCGTGAAACTTTTGCTCACAAATCCAGTAGTTACCGTAGCTGTAACAATCGCCAGCGTATTTGGAATATTCAGAATTGCCCGACAAGTAAATAGATAAAATAATTGAGGCATAATATGATTAAAAAAAGAATATTTATCCTGACATCGGGATTATTTATAGCTCTTAGTACTGTAGCGCCAATAAGTGCCGGCGCTACCGCAATTACACCAAAACTAAATGGCAGAATTGTAATAAGCAGCACCGAGGGACCAGGCGGCCAAGATTTGTTTAGCAAAAAAGCTGATGGCACTGATCCTGTTCAACTGACTACATCTGCCTCAAATGTTATCGTGCAAACTCCTGCCTTTTCGCCGGATAATAAAAAAATCGCTTATTCGAGCAGCCAAAGCGGTAGCCACGATATCTGGATAATGAATTCAGACGGTTCTAATAAGCAGCTATTAGCTGATAGCGGCGGTTATGATGCTTGGCCAACATGGTCACCCGACGGCAGTAAAATTGCCTTCACCGGCCAGTCAGGCAATGGTAAGTACACACTTTACACAATGAATCCCGACGGCACAGCGCTTACTGCACTATCAAACAACGGAACTACAATAGATGATTTTGGTCCGTCTTGGTCTCCAGATGGAACTAAACTAGCCTTTATGCGTTTGGTTCAGGGCCAGGTGCCGCAAGTATATACATATAATTTTGCCGGAACATCTTTTACTAAAATTTCAAATTTTGCTAACGGTACATCAGGTGGCAGGAATGCGTATTGGTCCCCAGATGGAACAAAGATAATAACTGGGACCGATGCAGGTGATCAGTATACGGTCAACGACCCTTTCCTAGGTACTATTACCAGACGACACTTCTGGATCTACATAATGAATGCAGATGGTAGCAACACTCAGGCAGTAAACTATTGCCAAAATAGTGACAGTTTTGATCCGATCTTTTCGCCGGATGGATCAAAATTACTATTTATTACCGAGTGTGGAACTGGTGGGCGTCACGCTGTTGTAACTGATGTTGATGGCAGCAATCCGATAAATGTTGGCTATTCTGGTCAGGGTGAGCTTGGCGTACCCGCTTGGCAAGCCTTACCGCTCTCTTCTTCAACAACTGATGGACAAGGCACTACAACAAATACGGTTGAAGATGATCAAGAAGCAAGTGATTATGATGTCAGTGATGATAACTCGACCAACAAAACGATCTTCGTCGTAAACGGCAAAGTTGGCCAGGTCAACGTCAATTCCAACGGAGTCTTAAAGGGCCATGGCACCATAGTAATGGGCGTTACAGTCAAGTCTGGCGGCAAGCTAGCTCCCGGCCAAAGCCCCGGCTGTATTAGTAGCGGTGGACTAACTCTCAACTCAGGCGCAACATACGAGGTTGAAATAGCTGGTAACACAGCCTGTACTGAATACGACCAAACAATTGTTACTGGTGCAGTAGATCTTGGCAGCTCAACTCTGAACACCCTTCTGCTAAACAATTTTGTGGGCAAGCAAGGTGATCAATTCAAGATAATAGATAACGATGGCAGTGATCCAGTCACAGGTACCTTCAACGGCTTAGCCGAAGGGGCAACCTTCACAGTTGGTGGCACCCAATTCAGGATCAGCTATGTTGGCGGAGACGGCAATGACGTAGTCCTAACCATAGTAAATAGTCCGGTGCCAGCAAGTAATACAGGTATTCTTGGTGTACCTAATACAGGATTAAAGCTAATTCTTGCAAATCCAATACTTATGCTTGTCATAACCTTTGCCAGCGTACTAGGCATTGCTAGAATAGCTCGCCGAATCGGCTAGCACTCTTGACACTCGAGTGCTAGAAAAGTACAATTGCTAGCATATGACGGAGCGCCAAGAAAAGATATTGTCGGCAATAATTGAGCAGTATGCTGAAGTAGCTGTGCCTGTCGGGTCAAGTTTACTAGCCAAAGCTTTTAATGTTAGTTCAGCAACTATTAGATCAGAAATGGCGGAACTTGAGCGCGAAGGTTACATCATGCAACCCCATACTAGCTCTGGACGCGTCCCAACAGATAGAGGTTACCGAGTTTACGTCAACCATCTTACCGATACGCCGTCTAGTGGAGTAGAGCGGCGTGCCGAGCGGGCTCTAACAGCCAGGGTTCAGAACGCTGGAGAACCAGACAGGGTTATTCGCAATGCCGTTGATACCTTGGTAGACCTTACCCACAACCTTGGTATCGCAACTATAGGGTCGCAAGTATACATGAGTGGCCTAAGCAATCTCTTTGGACAGCCAGAATTTATTAACGGTTTGCAGGTACAGCAGGTGGCACAATTATTGGACAACCTAGAACCGTGGCTACGAGAGGCTGCACCCAACGAACCCCTAAATGTCTATATTGGTCAGGAGAATCCAATTGGCCGTGCAGCCGGTTGCACGTTGGTCATAAGTCGCTTCCGCAGTCCTTTTAGTGACCGAAGTTATATCGGCACTCTCGGACCGACCAGACAGAGCTACAAAGACGTTATTAGCTTGGTTTCAAGAGCCGGAAAAGAACTTGAAGAGGTTTTGTATGGCTAAAAAAGCCGACCCAGCAAAACCTGATAACCAAAGTGATGATGTGCCAACAGAAGATGTTGCATTAGTCGAGCAGCTACAAAGTCAGGTTCAAGAATTAACTGAGGCTTTGCAACGTGAAAGAGCTGATGCAGTCAATTTACGCCGTAGACATGAAGAAGAAATGGCCTCCCTACGCACACGTTTAAAAAGCGGCGTTGTCCAAGATTTACTTCCAGTTATTGACAACTTCGAGCGTGCGCTCGGTCACGTGCCCAAGGATCTAGAAGGAAATGATTTCGTAAAAGGCGTTCTCGGCATTGTTAAACAGTTCGAATCCACTTTAGGTGAAATCGGCGTTGAACGCATAAAAACTGTCGGTGAAACTTTTGACCCTCACTTACATGAGGCAGTCAGCATGGAAGAAGGCGACAATGGCCAAGAAATAGTTAGCGAAGAGCTCCAATCCGGGTACAAAATCGGCGATGACGTAATCCGCCACGCCATGGTTAGAGTCAAAGGCTAACAGAGGTAGTTAGCACTCTTGACACGAGAGTGCTAATTGGCTAAACTAGCAGTAGTTATATAAGACTGCTAATTATTAATAGGAAGGGTATTAAGCAATAATGAGCAAAATAATCGGAATTGACCTCGGTACAACTAACTCAGCCATGGCTGTGATGCAGTCAGGCAAGCCAGAAATAATCGCTAACAGCGAAGGCGCAAGGACAACCCCGTCTGTAGTGGCCGTTAACAAAAATGGCGAAAGGCTTGTTGGGCAGGTTGCTCGTCGGCAGCAAGTTACAAACAGTAAAAATACGATTTATGAAGTAAAACGTCTGATTGGCCGTAACTTTAACGACAAAGAAGTCCAACGTGATCTTAAGCTAATGGGTTACGAAATAGTCAAAAGTGGCAATGGGGTCAAGGTTAAAATGGCTGACAAAGAGTACAGTCCAGAAGAAATCAGCGCCATGGTGTTAAGCAAGCTTAAGGCTGATGCCGAGTCTTTTACTGGCGACTCAGTAACCGAAGCCGTCATCACCGTACCGGCATATTTTGATGATTCGCAGCGTCAAGCTACTAAGGACGCTGGCAAGATTGCCGGTCTTGAGGTTAAACGTATCATTAATGAGCCAACTGCGGCAGCTCTAGCTTATGGACTAGATAAAGGTGAGAAAAAAGACGAAAAGATTGCAGTTTATGACCTAGGCGGCGGTACCTTTGATGTTTCGATTCTTGAGCTAGGCGACGGGGTGTTTGAAGTTAAGAGCACAAACGGCGATACGCATTTAGGCGGCGCGGATTTTGACCGAACACTTGTAAACTACTTTGCTGATGAGTTTAAAAAAGAGAGTGGTATTGATATTACGAATGATAATGCCGCAATGCAGCGACTCCGAGACGAGGCCGAAAAAGCCAAGATCGAACTCAGCACAGCCCAAGAGATCAACATCAATTTACCTTTCTTGACTGCTGATGCCGAAGGCCCAAAACACTTCGAGCACAAACTGACTCGAGCGAAGCTCGAGAACCTAGTCGGGGAATTAATAGACAAAACAGCAGACCCATGCGAAAAAGCGCTTAAGGATGCAGGTCTAAAAGCCAGTGATATCGATGCAGTTGTATTAGTAGGTGGCATGACTAGAATGCCGGCAGTACAAGAAAAAGTTAAGAAGATTTTTGGCAAAGACCCAATGAAGGGCGTAAATCCAGATGAAGTTGTGGCTATTGGTGCTGCAATTCAGGGTGGTGTTCTGCAGGGTGACGTTAAAGATGTACTGCTCCTAGATGTTACGCCTCTAAGCCTCGGTATTGAAACGATGGGTGGTGTCATGACCAAGTTGATCGAACGTAATACTACAATACCTACCAGCAAATCTGAAGTATTTAGTACAGCTGCAGACAATCAGCCACAAGTTGAAATCCACGTCGGTCAAGGCGAGCGCGACATGATCGAAGGAAATAAATCTCTCGGACGATTTATTCTCGATGGGATTCCTCCTGCACCTCGAGGCATACCTCAGATTGAAGTTACGTTCAATATTGATGCCAATGGAATTCTGAACGTTACCGCCAAGGATAAAGGCACTGGCAAAGAGCAAAGTATTACAATCAGTGGATCTGGTAATTTGGATAAAAGCGAAGTCGAAAAAATGGCCAAAGATGCTGAAGCAAATGCTGAAGAAGATCGCAAAAAGAAGGAAATGGTTGAATCTAGAAACTTACTTGATGGCGCTGTATATCAAGCCGAAAAGCTCAAAAAAGATAATGGCGACAAACTGAGCGATGATGATAAAAAAACACTTGATGAAGCCATAGAAGCAGCCAAGAAGGTTGTAGCTGACGAAAAAGCCGGCAAGGATGATCTAGAAGCTGCTACAAAGTCTCTCAACGACACCATCATGCCAATTGGTGCAAAAATGTACGAACAAGCAAGCGCCTCAGACGATTCTGCTGATTCTGATGCAGACGTAAAATCTGACGAAGACAAAAAAGAAGAGCCAATTGAGGGCGAAGTAGTCGACGACAAAGACGACGATAAGAAATAATCCTAACGCTTAAAGGCCAAAATATGCTATATTCCCTCTATTAGGGGGTGACATGTTTTGGCTTTTTTTGCTCGCAGTGATTCTGATAGTCGTGTTTTCGTCAATGTCGGGCAAGCAAAAACAAAAAGAAATTAATCAGCAACTTGCAGCCCGAAATGAACAGTGGGCTGAGTTTGTGATGAGTTATGCGATTGTGGCAAAAACTGCCAAAGAACGTGCTTTGCTGCAGAGAATGCTAGATGACATTGCCGCCCAGAATCTGGCGGCGTCGAGGCAGCTACCAGCACCTCCGAACAGCGAGACTAATAATGTTGAACACACCTCAGAAGACGACCAGGCTAGCATAAAAGACGAAACACCATATCTACCAACAGCCAAAGCAACGTCATTACAGACAACTCAGCCGACAACTGCCAGCGCTACAACTAGTTATAGTTTGCCGGAAGTCCAAATGGATAATGCATCAGTGCTTTTGTATTTTGGGGCTTTTTTATTTGTTGCATCGGTTGGCTTGTTTATAGCTTTTGGGGGCGCCAACGGCTCTATTAGAACATTGCTAGTATTGCTGCTGGCAGCAGTATTTTACTGTGCTGGCATCTGGGTCTATCGAACGAAACCCAAGCTCAAGCAAGCTGGCGTGGCTTTTGTTTCTATTGGTATAGTTATTGCTCCACTTGTTGGCGCCGCCGCTTATTTATATATCTTTGATAAAGCTAATGGTCCAATTATCTGGCTATTAACATCAGTTTTTTGTTTGGCGCTATATTTACATGCGCTGAGAGTGCTGCGAAGTCCAATAATAGGCTATTTGTTAATTTTTACTTTTTTGTCCTTATTTGAGTCCGGTGTATCGATCATAGATGTTCCGGTTTATTACTACGGTTGGGCTTTAGCTACCGTAGGAATACTCTTGCAGTTAGCAAACCGCTACATCAAGCTCTGGCCTGAGCTTAAAGAGCCAACTGCTTTTACCGCACAAGTTTTCTTACCTCTTGCTGTAATTAGCTCGATCATTATGGCAGGCCAAAACGGTGTTACTCAAGTGGGTATTTCATTTCTTTTTGCGGTAGCATTTTATGGACTATCTTTGCTGGATGGACCAGCCGAAGAGCAGGAAATCAATGCCGGATTATCTCAACTGTCAGCTAATGCAGCTGTTGGAACTCTAACCTACGGATTCACAAATTCTATAAAATCGGTTTCAATTGGCCTGATTGCTTTTGCTGTGCTGCAAGCAATTATTGTACTGCTTGCAAAAAAAGACTCGCTGCTGATGGGCAATTTTGCCTCAATTACAATGGTAACTGCGATCGCGGCAATTGGCGCAGCCATAAATTTCCATAACGTTCTTCTAATTACTGCAGGCGCCACAAGCTTAATAAGCTTCGCTATCTATCTCAAACAGCAAAGGGGCGACGCTTACGGTCTTGGCTCACTCGCACTAATTAGCTTGCCATATATTTATGGACAGCTAGTAGCTACACCAAAAATGAATGGGGTGAGTCAAGCGAGTTTTGGCATGGTCGTATTAGCAGGCCTGCTACTTACCTATGCCTTGCACGTACGGAAAGTCGTCGATAAATCGATTATAGAGTTTGCACAAGGCAGTTTTGTTGCAGCAGCAGCAGTGGTAATGGTTGGCAGTTTATTCGCAAACTCAATAACCGCATTGGCTTGTGCAATAGGCATCAGTCTAATGTTCGTTGTAATTGCTGAAATAGATAAGGCATATATCTGGGCGGACGCGAGCTCAGTACTTTTATTATTTGCCATGGCAAGAGCCTGGCCAGACAAGCATGACTTCTTGATTGCTACCACAAGCTCCTTGATAGTTCTAATTATTTTGGCGTTGAGGTATCGCCGCGAACTATTACGCTGGGCTGGCACAATTGTCTGGTTGTTTTTACCGATTGCCATGGGACAGGCGGCACTCTGGGGCAGCTGGGGCCCTGACGCATATGGCTGGGCCTACCTAGTTGCGACTGTAGGATTAGTAATCGCTAGAGCTATAGCTAGGGGGGTAATATTCTTCTCATCAAAGATACCAGTGCTTGCTTATGCCAGAAATCAGAGCCTATCGTACGTGATTGGCTATAGCGTCGCGGCGCCAGTAGCGGTTATTTGTTCACTGAATTCGTCCAACTCGAGAACAGAAACGACCATTATTCTTGGCGCATTGATAATAATCAGCTGGACTTTAAGCAAATTCGTAGAAAAAAGAATTGATATCATGGCTATCGTGCCGATTTTGGCACAGCTTGCTCTGCTTAGCTTAATAAGGCCTCAAGTCGGTGGTACTAAACTTACAGTTTGGGTTCTATGCAGTAGTGCTTTAGCAGTTGCTTCATATTTGGTTTCGGTATATGCCGAAAAAAGTAATTCTAACGAACACGATATTATCTATTCAGTTGAATCATCGATTCTTGCGGCTTTTATCGCTCCAGCAGCATATTTTTTCAGCGAAGATAATATATGGCCGATTGCACTGAGCGTGTTGATAGCAGGACTTCTGTGCATGCACTTTACATTAGACAAGCGACAATCTGATCGTGAATGGTCGGGAGGCATTATTGCATTATCAATTATGTTGCTAATGCAAAGTCTTGGTGTCAAAGAACTGCAGGCATATGTACATGTAGTTGTCGCAACTTTTGCCATTTATGCCTATTGGCGAGCGACCCGTGGCGAGACTCAGGAATCTGACAATTATATCTGGGCTACACTAATTACAGCGACGTTACCGCTAACACTGCAGGCTTTGAGAGGTCAAAGTGGAGGTGTCTATGGCTGGTGGTTGTTGATTGAGCAAGTTGCCATTATGTTAATCGGCATGGCTCTAGGCAAGGGATTTGTTGCTCGATGGGGCCTGTTTGTTGCGACAGCTGCCGTGCTCTATCAACTCAGGAATCTAGGCTATCTTGCATTGGGGGTATTAGCTCTTGTTTTGATTGGAATTGCCGTCTACAGCTTACAAAAACATAACGACAAATAACACTAGCACTCAAGCCCAGAGAGTGCTAAAATATAGATCAGATTATGTCAACTAAACGTGATTATTATGAAATCCTTGGCATCAAAAAAGATGCCAGCGCCGACGAAATTAAAAAAGCCTTTAGGCGCGCGGCAATTGAACACCACCCTGACAGAGGTGGCAATGAAGCCAAGTTCAAAGAAATAAACGAGGCTTACGAAGTATTAAAAGATAATGATAAACGTAAACGATATGATCAGTTCGGGCACGCTGGGGTAGGTGGAGCTGGTGCCGGTGGCGATCCATTTGGCGGTGCTTACGGCAATGCTCAAAATATCAACTTCGATTTTGGTGATCTGGGACTCGGCGATATTTTTGGTAGTTTTTTTGGTGGCGGTGGTCAGCGGCAGCAGAGACCATCGCGTGGTCGTGACGTCGAGGCAAATATTGAGATTACTTTTGAGCAGGCTGTTTTTGGTACAGATGTCGATCTGTCACTTAATTTGCAAGATAATTGTTCGCACTGCAAAGGTACAACTGTTGAGCCGGGCCATGAGTTAGTAACTTGCGATCAGTGCAAAGGATCCGGGCAAGTCATAACAATGACCAGAACGATTTTTGGCAACATCCAGCAGGCGACTATCTGTCCAAAATGTCAGGGCCGCGGCAAGATTCCAGAAAAAGTTTGCTCTGTTTGTAAAGGCAAGGGAACCCAATCAAGTAAACAGACTGTGCAACTCAAAGTCCCAGCAGGCATTGATGATGGTGCCACGATCAGGCTGCGAGAGCATGGTGAAGCCATCGCAAATGGCCCCAAAGGGGATCTTTATGTAAATATTCGGGTGAAACCACACAAGCACTTCACCAGAGAAGGTGATTTGATACTAAGCGAAGAAACTATAGATATGGCTGACGCCGCCTTAGGTGTCGAAATAGACGTCGAAACGGTTGATGGACCGATAAGAATGAAGGTTCCCGCCGGAACCCAATCTGGATCAGATTTTAAGTTGTCTGGTCATGGTGTCCCGCATCTCAAGGGAGGTAGTAGGGGCGCACACATAGTTACGATTCATGTGGCAACACCTACAAAACTAAATCGTAAACAAAAGCAGCTACTTGAGGAGCTTCGAGACTCTTAGCGACCTCCACCAGAGGCTTGTTTATCTACATACATATTTTTGTCGGCTTGCCCTAGCAAGTCTGAAATCTCTATTGGTGATTCTGGGGCGTATTCTGCGGCACCTACAGCTGCTCCGAGCGGAATGCCTGGGTATTGAAGCTCAGCTTCTGCGAAGAAAGCTGAATTGATTGACTTAACATAGTCTACAACTCCCTCTAAACTAGGGTTTCTGCGTTGTCCTCCGTGTTCGGAGGGCTCAAGATCGAATACTAGCGCAAACTCATCTCCTCCAATCCTACTTATGGCGGCTGCTCCAGTAGCTTGATCCGTTTCAGGAGGATGATAGAGGCGCTCATGAGCTATGGTATCGCCTTCTCGTCTAAGCTTTTCGTTTAGGTGGATTGAATAATCTTGTAGTAAGCCATCGCCTTCGTTATGTCCAAGAGTATCATTGACTAATTTGAAACCATTTAGGTCCATAACAATCACCCCAAAGCGTACTCCTGCCTGTTTTTTGGCTTCTATTTCTTCCCTAAGACCTCGTTTGTTTAATAGGCCTGTGAGATCATCATGTCGAAGCTGATTCTCTAGATCAGCATTTTTTGCTTCTAACGCGGCTTGATCGGTTTCTGCATGATGAAGCTCTTCCTGGCTTACGCGTAATCGTCTTTCTAGCTCTGCATTTTCGCGACTGCTCTTAGAGTATTTGTGAACCATTCGCAATGTGACAGCTCCTATGCCTCCAATAAGGGCGTAGGGAATAGCACTTCTTGATGGTAAACGATTATGTCTCGACATTAAGTATGATTATACCATAAATCAACAATATGATCAATAGACGCTGAGTTTAAGTCTTGATGTTTTCTTCTTATGGTTTAATAATGGTAGCCAATGACACGTAAACAGCTTGACCAATCCGGTTTCATACCCATGCTTATAACAATCCTGCTCATTGTAGGTGCCATTATATACATCGCATATACTCGTGTTTTACATGCTCAAAAGTAACAAAAACTGTTGAACAAAATTACCAAATATGGTATAGTAGGTGATCTTAGAGATCATAAATTATGAAATTTACTTGGACATCATTTTTAAGAGTCGAACCAGCCAAAACGATAGGGACTTTTCTTGACGTAGATCTGCCACTATTAGGCATAGAAGCCCTAACAGCAAAGGTGGATACAGGTGCTTATAATGGATCTCTTCATGCCAGCAACATTCGGGAGATCCGAGATGACAATGACAACACTTATCTTCGCTTCAACCCTGGCGGCAGCCCCGACCATATTATTGAGATTGCCACTTACCACAAGCGAAGAGTCAAGAGCAGTAATGGCATAGCAGCCATGAGGTATGCCATAGACACAGAAATCACAATCATGGGCCAGACCTATCCAATAACCCTCACTTTAACTAACCGCAGCGCAATGAAATATCAAATGTTAATCGGCCGCAAGTTTCTCAGACTGCATGGATTTTTGGTTGACGTAAATAACATAAGTGCATAAGGTGGCTTCATGAATATTGCGATTTTATCAAAAGGTTCGTCCAATTATTCAACCCAGAGGTTAAAAGAAGAGGCTATAGCTCGTGGCCACAAAGTCAGGATAATTAACTATTCAAAGTGCTATATAACCGCGGAGCGTGGCAACCCTGCAGTGCATTATAGAGGTGGAGAAGTTAAGGATGTTGATGTAATTATTCCACGCATTTCGGCGAGTTTGACTAAGTATGGCAGTTCAATAATTCGACAATTCGAAATGCAAAACATTCCCACCACCGCGAGCTCGATCGCCACTGTTAGATCACGTGATAAAATGCGCGCCTACCAATTATTGGCAAAAGCTGGTGTGGGTATCCCAAAGACAGTGTTTGCGCGTGAAGCCGCTGATCTTGACGATGTTTTGGAGCAGGTTGGTGGTGCACCAGTTATTATCAAGGTAGCGAGAGGTACGCATGGCAACGGCGTTGTTCTCGCTGAAACCAAAAAAGCTGCCAAGGCAGTGATGCAGGCGTTTTATGTCGAAGGCGTAAGTTTCATTGTCCAAGAATTTATCGCAGAGAGTGCCGGTGTTGATATAAGGGTTATGGTAGTAAATGGTAAAGTTGTTGCCTCAATGTTAAGACAGAGCCTAGATGACGATTTTAGATCTAACCTGCATCAAGGTGGCGAGGGCATTAAGGTGAAGTTAACTCGTGAAGAGCGCACAACCGCTCTCCAGGCGGCTAAAGCCATGGGCCTGCCAGTTTGTGGCGTAGACATGATGCGAAGTGCACGCGGACCGCTAGTGCTTGAAGTAAACGTTAGTCCAGGTTTTGGCATAGAAACTGTTACTGGCACCAACGTAGCAGCCAAGATTATCGATTACGTAGAAACCCTTCCGCAAAAGAAACGTCGTAAAGACAAAGTTGGAGCCTAGTACGACCTACTAATGGATAATGCTCATGCTATAGTATGAGCATGTCACCAGATGTAATTCTTGGCGCAATTATTCTTTTGCCGATAGTTATTTTGATGGTTTTACGCATCAATGCAGCATTGGTTTTTTTAAGCCTTTGTTTGGGTAGCGTGCTAGTGCAGTTTGTGGCGCCAGAAACCAAGGGATTTATAGAAGATTTCTCTTTTAAGGCCAACACTGATTTGAGTTCGACGAGTAACAATACGATTAAACTGGTGCTATTACTCTTTCCGACCATTCTAACCTCTATTTTTATGATTCGCACGGTTAGTGGCAGAGGCAAGCTGTTTCTTAACTTGTTGCCTGCAATAGGTGTTGGTCTACTCGGAGCTTTACTTATAGTGCCACTTCTACCGCCAGGAGTATCACATGACATTGTCCGTTCTAATCTGTGGGACCAAGTTGTGAAAGCCCAAGTACTGATTGTTGGATCAAGTGCATTAGTGTGCATGTTGGTTCTTTGGATGCAAAGGCCAAAAACCGACGGCAATAAGCACGACAAAAAGAAACACTAGATTGACTTTTTGGACAAAAAACGGATAATATAAGGAGTTAATTTCCGTTTCGGCGACATCGTCCGATGCCAGAAACGGGCCCATAGCTCAGTTGGTAGAGCAGCGGCCTTTTAAGCCGCGTGTCCCGGGTTCGAGCCCCGGTGGGCCCTCCAGATTACCTCGCGCCAAAAACCGGCGCTTTTTTAATGCTTGACAAAAAGCGAACTAAGTTATACAATACTTTATTCTATGCTATAAAGGAGATTCTTAGGATGTCAGCATTTGAAGTCCTCAGAAGTTATGGATTGTCGCCTGAAGTTGATAGGTCGCATCCCTTCAAACCTACAAGAGAAGACACGGATACTTTAGTCGTCAAAGACCATGATCCGGACATTAGCCGCGCAAGACCAGACGAATTTGTGGCCCTTGCAAAAGGTTATTTAAGGCACCTTGAAGGTGTCGTTAGAAACGAGGTTATACCTGATTTTTTGGATGACCCTGACGTAATTGACCGCTGGAATCCAGCTGGTCACATGGTTTTTTCATTAGGCAAGAATTCTTTAATAGGATCGGTAAGGCTGACAATGTGGCCGCAACCAGCGGATCGTAAAATAAATCTAGATGGTCCTCACATACATGATCAAGCATGGCATAGCGTTTCGCTGCTGCTAGGTGGTGATTACAGAGAAGAAACATATGACCTATTGCCAGTTGCGGAACCCGATGATGAATTGCCGCCCGAAAAAACTTTCACGCAACTGAGAACAGGTCATCTCGATGTCTTTAAAGAAAACGGAGGCTATGTAGAGTCCCGCCGAAGAGGTTCAAGAATTGTATTACCTAACAGAGACAATACGGTGGAAGCAGGAAGATTTATAAGAAGTATCGTTGAGCAATCGGCCGTAATTCTGACAGTAAACTCTCATCCAGTTAGAAGGGAAAGCACTGTAATACTACCTCGTCGAGATGAAATGGTTGTTGAACAAAGACAAGCCATTACTGAGCACGACCTAGAAATCGCCCGAAGTCTGCTGGCAGACGCCCAGTAAAAAACTCCGCCTCGGAATGAGCGGAGTTTTAAAAAGTCTTAACTAACTTATTTAGTTTCGCCCTGGATAATCAGTGCATAAAGAATGATCACGTCGATGATCATGGCAATGATTGACCAGAGAGGGAACACAGTCAGGAACGACATATTTACTAGGAACATGGCTCCTGTAAATATGATTGCTACAATCCGTGCCCAATTAGCGCCGTGTAGTAGCGACCAGCCTGCTGCAACTACAAGAATGCCGATTGCAAACTGCACCCAGCCCCAAGCGTTTGAATGCTCTACAGAGTAGATTAGGTTGTTATTGGTTGTTACAAACAAATAATGTTTGTTGACGAGTTCCGAGATTCCAAGCAGGGCTTCCGACAACCCCCTCAGGATCATAATGATCCCTGCGAAATACACCCATCCCACCATGTTGTTTCCGCTATTAGTGTTGGTAGGCATAAAATCCTCCTCCCTTAATAGTAGTATCTTAATATTTACGACTATTTGCTCAAGCTGTCAATATAAATCTTTGCCGAGTCAGCGGTTTGGATGTAGGTTTGGAGTTTAAACTTTTTGATGAAATTTTTAGCTTCCTGGCTGCCTAATATAACAATGCATTTTGCAAAAATATCTGCATCAATTGAATTATTGCAAACCACTGTAGCGGTAAGTATGTCAGTTTTTGCTGATTTTTGGGTTCGCGGATCAATAATGTGGTGCCAGTCACGACCTTTGCGTTTAGTTATTCCGGATGTAGCTATAGCCATGTGCTCCCCTGAGCTATTGCTGATACTTTTCACTTCCCGCCTATCACCTAATGCGTTATTAACATTGATTTGCCATGGCTGATCCTCAATGTCATAACCCTTACAAATTATGTCACCACCTAAGCTAAGCCAATAACTCTTAACTTGTTTACTATCCAAAAACTTACTCAGCGTTCTAAGTAAATATCCTTTACCGATACCGCCAAAGTCTATTGCAGTATCCTTAGGAATTGCAAGCATCGAATTTTTGGCATCGAGTTCAATAACCCGCTCGATGTTTTTACGATTTGCAAAATTAAGTGATGATTCAAACTTATCCGGATTTGGCCAGGATCCCTTGTAGCCAGCTTTTTGGAGAGCTGGCAAGACAAAAGGAGAGTAAAGCCCATTTGTTATGCTTTGATAATTTGCTGATACTCGAGCAAGACTAATGAATTCCGTAGAAACTTTAATTTTTTCACCAGCTGCTTGGTTTACTTTTGTGATCTCGCTATCCGAGTTAAATCGACTAAAACGGTGTTCGAACGAAATAGTTTCTGCCCAAAGATGCATAAATAGCTTATTGGCTGTTTCTTGTTGACCAACCACAACGGTGAACACTATTTCTGATCCTAGCGCTTTACCTGTAGATTGAAATCTAATCATGAAACGCCTGTGCTAGGACTGACGTATGTTTGTGAGGTGCCCGAACTGCTGAAGGAATTAGCGCTTGGAGATTGATTGCTATAACCATAGGGGTCAGAATAATAAGTGTTGGTATCGTTAGTTGAGTTACTTGAGCTTGAACTTGAACTTCCTGATTGAGATGAATTATTACTTGCGCTTGTAGCAGTCTTTGAGGCTTGATCGTCATCGTCTTGGAGCAGCTGTTCGATGGCTTTGGCCGCACTTGCTTGTGGTGAGTTTTGCCACAGATCAATCGTACCTACTACCCCAACGATTACTGCCATAGCGGCTACAGCAGTGGTAATTGTTTTGGCTTGCACACCAAACCCGCTTAGGCCGATGCCTAGTTTTAGCTTCTGGCTAAACGACTCTGTAATAATAGCGGACTTATCGACATATAGTGACTTGAGCATTTTGTTGACGCTTCTCAGATAGCCACTCGGACCGCAAACAAAAAAAGTATTTTTGTTAATATCGGGTCCCGACAACTGCTCGATTAGATGTGCGTTTACTCGTCCACCAATTATCCTTTGAGATTGATTGCTTGCCGAGTCTGTAACACTGAACACTACATTAAGCAACGGATTTTCGTGCATCAAAGCTAATAACTCTTCCTTAAAAGGGATTTCTTCTGCTGAACTATTGCTGTAGATCAGAGTTATAGGTAGTGACAGGCCTCGGCGTGTCGCATCGCGAATAATGCTAAGAATGGGTGTTATCCCTATGCCCGCGGCCAACATAATCAAACGCTCATCCTGACTATGATCAATGATGAAGTTGCCAAATGGTCCTTGAATATTTATTCTGTCGCCCGGACGTAAACGACGCAACCTAGAAGTGAATTTGCCAAATGGCCTCATTGCAAACTGAAGCTGTCCTGTTCCTGGTGCAGAAGTTATCGAAAAGGGTCGCATTGGCGTAGGTCTGCCATTTTGATAAAAACCGACAGTTGCATATTGGCCGGGCTCAAAATCTACGAGGTCTTTAGATGTTACCGGCTCTACGGTCAGAATCTGGTATGTATCAAAACGATCAATCCTTGCGACGCGATACTTTTTCATACTCTAGTAGTACTCCTGTTAGCTGAGTTGCCGCTTAAACCGATATCTTAAATAAATTTTTAAAAAATATCTATGATGTTAATTTTTTAAATCATGATTGGCTTTTTATTAAAAAGGCGTCGTCAAACAACATTGCACATATTTATGTTTGTTGGGCTGGTGGTGGGTGTTGGTTTAAGTAAATGGCTTCCAACACTAAACATTATTCAAGTCATGTCTCTTATATTCTGTACCATGGTAACTTTTCGATATAAAAATATAGCATTTTTGCTGAGCGTCTTTTGTTTATGTATTTGGCTTGGGGCAATAAGAGGACAGTTTTATGCAAACAAGCTAACAGGATTGTCGCAAAACTATGGTAAGCAAGTTTATATTGAGGGTAGGGTCCTAAACGACGCAATTTATGGCAGCAAAATGCAGCTTAGTTTTGATTTAGGTTCGATCAGGCTCGAGAATGAGCAATCGGTGCCAGGAAAAATTTCGGTAAGTGGATTTGGAGTTAATACGATCCTTGCGGGAAACAAGGTGCTTGTTGAGGGAAAAGTTTTTCCCGGATATGGGCAATATGAGGGCAGAATTAGTTTCGCAAAGATTCGACTGCTGGATAATCGAACATCTTTAATTGATGTTTTACGCAGAAATTTTGCGGCTGGTATGGAAACTGCTTTACCCGAACCCGAATCGGCTTTTGCAATGGGAATACTAGTTGGGCAAAGATCGAATATGTCCAAGGAACTTAAACAGGCATTTTTGATGGTTGGTCTTACGCATGTGATTGCAGTATCTGGATATAACCTGACAATTATCGTAAATGCACTAAATCGGCTGCTCGGAAAAAGCTCAAAACGCATAACTTTGATATTGATAGCAGTTCTAGCGACAGGCTTTGTTGTTTTGGCAGGGGCGAGCGCTTCAATAGTCAGAGCCTACATCGTTAGCATGTTAAGTATTATTGCTGGGTATTATGGTAGGGTTTTTAGGCCGCTTAATTTGATTATTTTAGTTGCTGCGGTAACAGCGCTGGCAAACCCGCGAAATATCTGGAGCGACATAAGCTGGTATTTGAGTTTCCTAGCTTTTTATGGAGTTTTGGTTTTATCGCCGGCGATTTCGGAAATTTTTGGGGACCTCATTGGTAAGTCTGTTGTACTCGCAGCTGTGCTTGAGAGCATTTGTGCTGAAATCATGTGTCTCCCGTTAATACTGCATATATTTGGGCAAATGACGTTTATAGGCCTATTGGCTAATGCGTTAGTCGTGCCGCTCATACCTCTGTCTATGTTGCTAAGTTCTGTCGCGGCGGTCATGGGCATGATAGGACTTTGGATTGTTGGATGGGTGGCTTTACCTGCTAAATTGCTCTTAAGTTTTATGCTTGGAATTGTAAATAATTTGGCTGCTTTGCCTCATATTTTTCGGGACGATGTGAATATTAGTTTAGTTGTTACTTTAGTTGCATATTGCATAATTTTTAGCGTTACAGCATTCATGTCATATCGTTATTACATCAAGAAACATGATATAATAACAGATAAGAATGAGCGGTCACAGCAAATGGTCGACTATAAAACGTGAGAAAGGCGCCAAAGACGCGGCTCGCGGAGCTTTGTTTACGAAACTTGGTAATGCTATAGCAATTGCAGCCCGAGACGGAGCTGACCCAGAAATGAATTTTAGTCTTAGGTTGGCAATTGATCGCGCCAAGGCGGCCAACATGCCAATGACTAATATTCAGCGTTCAATTGATCGCGTCAAAGACAAAGCCGCAGCCCAGCTTCAAGAAGTAGTGTATGAAGGCTACGGACCAGGAGGTGTCGCGGTAATGGTTGAATGCGCGACCGATAACACCAATCGAACGTACCCGGAGGTCAAACTGGCTTTTTCTAAGCACGGCGGTAATATCGCCGAAAAAGGCGCAGTAGCTTTTCAATTCGACCATAAGGGGATGATTAGAGTTAAGGGTTCCGGCGATGAGCTTCTGTTGCAAGCACTTGATGCAGGTGCCGAGGACGTACAAGAGGAAGGTGAGGAGTCAGTCATATATACCAATCCCAAAGAGTTGGCTAAAGTTCGTGATAATCTAAAAAATTCAGGCTTTGAGCTACTCGATGCCGAACTAACCTACGTACCTAACACCACAGTAGTAATCGATGACGAAAAAACTGCGGGCAAAATCATGCGTATGATGGACGCACTCGAAGACAACCCCGACGTCACCAATACTCACGTAAACTTCGACTTACAGTGAGCCAGTTAACTAATCAGCAACAAGATGAGTTTTTGGAACTAGCCAAGAATATAGCTTATGCAGCGGGCAAGATTATTAAATCCAATTTTAGTCTTGGAATGTCTAAGGAATGGAAGGGTGATAATACCCCAGTAACTGACACGGATTATGCCATTAATAAATACGTCATAGAGCAGATTAACTCAAAGTATCCCGAGCACGCTGTGATTGGCGAAGAGCAAAATTTTGACAACGACTCTCAGTTTGCATGGGTTTGCGACCCGATTGACGGCACAGTGCCTTTTTCGCATGGCCTACCGATTTCAACATTCTCTCTGGCACTTGTTGTGGATGGTGAAACTGAAGTAGCGGTTGTCTACGATCCCTACATGGACAGGTTATTTGAAGCTACCAAAGGACGTGGTGCAAAATTAAATTCCATGCCGATATCAGTAAACACTAAACAAGATTTTAAAGGCGCTTTGATTGATGTAATACCATCTGTCGGTCACTTGTCTTACGTAAATGTTGATGGAATCGAAGCTGCTTTACGCAATCGTGAGGCCTTAGTCACCAATCTTTGGTCAGTAATATTGCCAACTTCTCTAGTAGCCGCTGGTGAATATTCAGGGATTGTTTTTAACTGCATTAAGTGCGAGGATGCAGCAGCAGTAAGTTTGATAGTGGTTGAAGCAGGAGGAAACTTCACCGATATGCACGGGAATCCGCAACGATATGATCGCCGCACGAAGGGCTATATTGCAAGTAATGGATTAATCCACAAAGAGTTAGTTTTGATTGTCGCAGGAGTAATTCAAGCCAATGAGAATTCTAGGAATTGATCCAGGTACGGGAATACTCGGCTTTGGTGTAATTGATGCTCAAGCCGGCAAGGGGAAGCTAGTAGATGCAGGGGTCATAAGGACTACCGCAAAACAAGATGATGCCGTTAGACTCGAAACTATATTCAACGAGCTAACCCAGATCATCAAAGAAACAAATCCCACAGAAATGTCTGTCGAAAAACTATTCTTTGCTCAAAACGTAACCACCGCAATGTCTGTTTCGCAGGCCAGGGGAGTGATTCTGTTGTGTGGCAAACAAGCGGGTTTGAACATTTTTGAATACACACCATTACAGATCAAACAGGCACTTACTGGCTATGGCCGGGCCGACAAAAAACAGATTCAAGAAATGGTTAAGGCAATTCTTGGACTCAAAGAAGTACCAAAGCCTGACGACTGCGCAGATGCGCTAGCTGCTGCTATCACCCACTCTATGACTATGCGATAATGGATGCATGATAGCAGTTCTTAGTGGAGTGGTCGGCGAAAAATTGGACGATTATATAGTTATTGACGTTCAAGGGGTTGGTTATGGTGTTAATGTTGACCTAGAGGATTTCAATAATCTAAACGTTGGCGAGGATCACCGACTTTATATTTACGAGCATATTCGTGAACAATCACACGATTTGTTTGGTTTTTTGTCCAGAGACACTAAAAATCTTTTTGAAAGGTTGCTAGAAGTGAATGGCGTAGGTCCCAAGATGGCACTTAACATGTTAAGCATAGGTTCTAGTAGCGAGCTTAAGCAGGCGATAGCCGGTGGTGATGTCAAATATATTTCTCAAGCTAATGGCGTTGGTAAAAGAGTTGCCGAACGTGTCGTAGTTGATCTCAAAGACAAAGTTGGACTTATTGGAGTGGATCTCGAAGCTACTGGCTTACTCACGAGTGAAGCTTCGCTGTCAAAAGACGATGCGGCCGAGGCGTTAATTTCACTAGGCTACTCTGCAGGCGACGCCGCTAGGGCACTGCAGAATGTTGACCCAGATTTACCAACTGAGGATAGAATCAAAAAAGCGTTGAGTAAATAGACGTGACTGAAGTTCCTCAGATAAAACTAAACAATGGACTGACTATCCCTCAGATTGGTCTTGGCTTATGGCAAAATACCGATGAAAAGACTTTTTTGGAAGCCTTTGATGCGGCGGTTGATGTAGGCTATCGACACTTTGATAGTGCTCAGGCCTATAACAATGAACATTTTCTTGGCAAGGCATGGCAGAGATCAGGTATAAAAAGAGAAGAGTTGTTTCTAACCACAAAAATTAATATTAGAAATTTCGGCAAGAATCACCTCATTCCAAGTGTCGAACAATCCCTAATTAATCTACAAACAGACTATGTCGATTTGTTTTTGTTGCACTTCCCAGTTTCTCTGTTCAGAAAAAATGCTTGGCAGCAACTAGTTGAAGTTAGGGACTCAGGCAAAGCCAAAAGTATTGGCGTGAGCAACTACACCATCCGGCATCTTGAAGAAATGGCAGAATATTCCGATATTGAGCCTGTTGTAAACCAGGTTGAGTTACATGTTTTTTTGCAGCAGCCAGAGCTTATCGAATATTGTCTTAAACGTTGCATAGTTGTTGAAGCATATTCGCCATTAGCTAGGAGTCACGAAATGGATAATGCAGTGATTTCGCAGATTTCCGCTAAGCATGGCAAATCCTATGCTCAAATCATGCTGAGATGGTTAATTGAACAGGGCTTAGTAGTGATTCCAAAGTCAGTTCATGCAAATCGAATTAAAGAGAATTTCCAGATATTTGATTTTGAGCTCGATAGCGACGATCTCGCTGAAATCAAAGCCTTGGATAAAGAAATGCGGACCTGCTGGAGCCCGGTCCACGTCCCCTAAATACGTTGTAGTTATCTTTGTTTACTAGCCAACAGGTGGAGTTTGATGAGATAATAACCTAAATGATAGACCGGATAGTAAATCCTAGTGATGAGGGAGAAGAGCCACAAGAGGTTGAACTTGAGATTACTCTCAGACCGAGAGATTTTGAACACTACATCGGCCAGGAGCGGCTCAAACAAAATATCAGACTGGCAATCGATGCAGCGTTAAAGCGTGGTGAACCGCTAGATCATATCCTATTGCACGGGCCGCCGGGGCTAGGCAAAACTACAATGGCAAGTGTTATTGCCAATGAAATGGGATCTCAGATAAGAATCACCAGCGGCCCAGCAATTGAGAGGCCTGGTGACCTCGCCAGCTTACTTACAAATCTTCAAGATGGAGACATTCTATTCATTGATGAAATACATCGCTTAAACCGAACCGTTGAAGAGGTTCTCTACAGCGCTATGGAAGATTTCAAGCTGGACATTATGCTTGGTAAGGGTCCTTCGGCTCGCTCGTTACGGCTCGATTTACCAAAGTTTAGTATTATCGGCGCTACTACACGCACTGGCTCGCTCGCTGCTCCGCTACGCGATCGTTTTGGCATGATTCACCGCCTTGAGTTTTACCAGCCAGAAGAGGTCCAAAAAATAATTGAGCAATCGGCCCGGATTCTAAACGTCAAAATAGACTCAAAAGCCTCCGGTGAATTAGGTAAAAGATCGCGTCTAACTCCGAGAATAGCAAATCGGCTGCTAAAACGTGTTCGTGACTACGCAGACGTCAACGGTGACGGAATTATAGATGCCGAAATCAGCACCAAAGCTTTTGAATTGCTCGATATTGACGACTTAGGACTAGATAATTCGGATAGAAATCTGCTCAAGGCAATAATCGAAAACTATAATGGTGGGCCGGTTGGCGTAGAAACCATTGCTGCAATTACGGCTGAAGAACGTGGCACAATCGAAGACTTTTACGAACCATATTTGATGCAAATTGGACTGATCGAACGGACTCCGAGAGGAAGAAAAGTAACCCCTAAGGCGTATAAGCACTTGGGTCAAAAACCGCCAGCCAGCAAGGACCAGCCCACGCTACTTTAATTAGTGCCGCACACCAACATTAGCGGTATAATGTTGATAAGATGAATCCTCTCGATCCAGCCAACGACAGTCCCAAAAACAAAGTCAATAACGAACTACCTGTGCGTCAAGCTGGCGAACGGACCATATTTCATGTTAATAAGCATCCAATAGGCCTAGTTGGGCCATACGCATTAAGCGGCGTAGTAACTCTAACCGTGGCCTTTCTGGCCTATTATTTATCTCACAACACCGTAACCAGTGGAAACGCTACAATGTCTGCCGCTGTGGCAGTCTTTGTGTTTTTGGTAGTGGCAGTTATTTGCATCGGCTATAGCTTCTTAATTACAAGGATATATATGGGGAACAGTTGGACTTTGACCAATGACAGCCTGACGCAAGTAACTCAAAGCAATTTATTTGACCGGGAATCTAGCCAGTTGTCGCTACACAATCTTGAGGACATTTCTTCAGAGCAAAATGGATTTTTCCCGCACCTATTCAATTATGGTCTTATCAAGGCCGAGACGGCAGGCGAAAAGTCAAAATTCGTTTTTAATTTCTGCCCAAATCCTAATTTTTACGCTCGTCAAATACTTGCCGCTAGAGAAAACTTCCTGACTTCTCATAGAGATGCTATAACCGAAGGTCTGACGGGTTCAAAAATTAATAGTTTTAATTATGGTACGCCAACTTCGTCTCAATCTAGCCCGGTACAATCAACTCCGCCACCTGCCAAACCTAGGTTTCTAGACCCTGAAGATGTAGCTCCTCCAGTCCCAGTAGAAACAGAAACTCAAAAAAAAGATCTTTGGCCGTTGTAGTGTAGCCTACTGAAAAGGATTTTCGCGCGCCTGCTCAAATAAAGTCTGTACGTTAACGCTATTGTCCTTGAGAGATTCAAGCTGCTTAACCATCTTTCTGTCTATATGCGGAGCGTGTGAAGCGCGTACGAACTTGTCTATTTGGGGTTGTGTTGGTTGGCGACTGTCTAAAGTTGTTATCTGGTAGAATACAAAACCGTAGACAACTGCTACCAGAAGCAAGAATATCGTCATGCTATAGCGGCCTCCAGCCTCAAACAGTCCTTGGGCTCTAGACAATAAGAGGTCTTTATCGAATTTAGCTTTTTCTTTCATGGCTTAATATACTCATTTAAAGTTAACTCAAATGCGACTTGGTTTGGGTTTGATTTCTTAGGGGTTAAGTTAATACTACTAATTAGGGCTGTGCGTCGGTTGCTCTCGAGATCATGCAGGAACTGTATAAGTTGTCCATAACTCGGAGGTCTTGTCGTATTGCTTTGAACATTGATAGTAAGTTGGTAAACGCCCGGGACAGATTTAACTGGAATTAATTGAGACAGTTGGTCGGTTTTTGTTGGTTTGGACGGTGCTTTGGGATTTACCAATGTCGCTGCGCTTTGACCACTAGATGTCGTAGCAGGCGCATTACCGCTACCTATTTTTCCAAGGGTAGAAGCAGGGAATGTTACAGAAACGATATCTATACCGTTTTTGTTAGCTAGATTAACGATTTCACGCACAGTTTGCGCCTGATCTTTGTCTTCTGGGACTATTGATCTAGCAATATCATTAAGATAAGAATATTTTTCTATATCTGACTTAGCTTTTTTGAGGGCAAGTTTTTCTTGCTCCTGGGCCTGATATTTCGCTTTACTGACAGTCAATTTGTCAGCTTCCTTATGAAGAGAAGAGTTGATAAAATAAGCGCCACCAATAAAACCAACTAAAAGTGCTAGGATCGACCCGAGCAGTATAAAATTTAGTTTTTTAGGATTCATTCTTAGTTACCCGGATCATTATTAGTGAACAAATATGGATTGTTGGGGCCGAACAAAGCTCGTATGCTAACCGTACATGGATATCCCCCGATTTTTGGCGTCCCGTCGTCGTTGGTGGCATTACAGGTGATATTCTGAATATCCGCCTTGGTAAAAATCTTATTCTTGGGGTCGGAAAGATTAACTTGGACTTGCGTAGCCGTTTTGTAGTCAATTGATGATACGCTCAGGTCGATTCCGCCAGTTGTTTGTGATATTTCAAGGCTATTGAGAACACTGCCAGCTGGTAGGGCCGCTCCAATTTGTTTAATGAGTTTAGAAAAAAGCAGTTCCTGTTGCAGGACTTTTACCGATAGCTTTATGTTGTTGCTCATGTCTTTGACCTGCTTGCTTGTAGCATCAAAATCTTCATCATGGAAGTACTTATTATTCGCGCTGATTTTATTTTTATAGTCCGCGGTCGATTGTTTTATGGTTACTAAACCATAAGTCCCGAGCAGACCCAGGCCGATTATGGCCATCAAGAACAGACTTATCCATTTCTTGAGAATAACGTTACGCTTAGCATAAACATAACTCGTTTTATGATCATTTGGTATTAAATTGATCATACCTTAAACACCTCTTTGGGATCAGCTAGGCTTAGCCCGGCAACTGTCGCATACATTGGTTTGTCTGCGTTGCTCGGAGGCTGCAGCCCCTTGAAACTCAAGAATTGCCATGGATCCATATGTCGTACAGCTAGACGCAATTCCTTGGTCAAATAATCGCTTAAACCTGGTACATTAGCACCGCCCCCAGTTGTAACTATTTGTCCGATCGGCCGCTCGCTGCCATAGCGTTCGTCATAATATCTGATCATTCTACGGATTTCTTTGATAATTTGACCGAGGCTTGGCTCCAGAGCCTGAATGACTTCTTGCTGTCGCTTGCTCATCCCAAGTCCGTATTTTGTTTTTATTAGCGCAGCTTCTTCTGGGCTGACTTTGAGCTTTTCTTGAATTATATTGGTGAAAATTTCACCTCCGCCTTGAACTGTTCCAGATACCAACATATGCTTATCAAACAAACTAATATCTGAAGACAAGGAGCCAAAATCGATAATACAACTTGCAACATTACTGTTCTTGTCGGATGAAAAAAGTCGACCCGATGAGCTCAGAGTTGTTTCAATTAATACTGCTTCCAAACCCATTATTTGAGCTAGATCGATATATGAGTCGACTATTTCTTTTGGAACGGCAACAAGGAAAATTTCATAGCCTTCATCTGTTTCTTTTACGATCTCATAATCAAGATACAAATCCTCTAGGGCAACAGGTATATATTGTTCGGCTTCTAGTTCTGCAGACTCCTTAAGCTCCTTGGGTTTTAATTTGGGTAATTGTAGAGACCTCGTAAAGGTTCTATATGATGGTATCGACATTGCAACCCGCTTAGAATCAACTCGGCCTACCAAACTGCTCTTAAAGAGGTCCAGTGTTGCTTGTGCAATTATTTCCGGCTTGACGACGACGCCATCTTCTTGAGCAGTTTTATCAAAAAATGTAAATCCGTAACCTTGAATCTGAGGGTTGCCGCCGTGCGCTTTGGCGTTCGAAGATTCTTCAGTCATTTGCATGACCTTAACTGAGCCATGGCCAATATCTAGACCGAAAATTGGTTTATCTTGGAAAAAGTTTGGTATTTTTGCTGTTCTCATGCGTTTGCCCACCTAAAGGCACAGTTTGACAAGAAACATTATATCAAAATTAAGCAAAAGAATTATGTAAAAGGGTAATGCTTTTTTATAATTGTATTAGTATGACAACCGACGAGGGTGGGTATACCCTAATAGAATTGATAGTTAGTATGCTGGTGCTGGGTTTTTTGGTGCTCGGTGCCTCTAACTTATTCACCTCTTTACTGAATTCAGCAATCGTATCTCAGAGGCAGTCTGTGGCCACTACACTAGCGACCAATCAGATGGAGTATCTCAAGTCGTTACCCTATGATCACTTAGCGGTAGCAGGAGGGTCGATATATTCGACTCAAACAATCCCTGCTTCTTATACAAAAAAAGTCCAGGGGGTTACTTATACAGTTACCACGAGTATAAATTATGTTGATGACGCATATGATGGTTGTGGTTCATATCCCAATGCAACACTTAAACAACAGTATTGCCGAAACTATCCACCTCCAACTGGTGCTCCATCAACTGATACAAATGCAGGCGACTACAAAGATGCAAGGGTTACCGTTAAAGATCCATCAGGAACAGTACTAGACTCCCTAGACACTCATATCGGGGCATTGGTGGCTGAAACAGCAAGTAATACAGGAGCTCTGTTTGTAAAAGTAATCGATGATAGTGGTCAGCCAGTATCCGGAGCGACTGTGAACGTGGTAAATAGCAATGTTTCACCCGCAGTAAATGTCTCCGACTCGACTGACAGTAATGGCCTATCTATATTTTATGATTTACCTCCTAGCACCACTAATTATCGATACGTCATAACTGCTTCAAATGCCGGCTATTCCAGCTTGACGACTATTGCACCTAGCGGTAGTCTTCAGCCTAACTATTCAAGTCAAAACTTAATTGCTCAAAGTTCGTCTTATGTCACCTTAACAATCAAGCCGATGGGCTCTGATAGTTTGCTTGTAGAGAGCACGGATGTAAATGGCAATCCTTTGGCCAATGCCAAGATATATATTAAAGGAGGTTATAAAAAATACACCTCCTCAACAGATACAAGCTATTACTTTGATAATATGAGCCCTTCAGATACAAGGCCAACTACCGATAGTGGTGGTTTGGTTGGAGTAAGCAACCTCGTTCCAGGCAGCTATTACTTCTGCGGTGATGCTGGGGCAAGTAACTGCAAGATAGGTAATACGACCTATTATTTAGCTGCGGCCATACCATATACCGGAGACAATGCATTGCAACCTATTTCTGTGCCGATCTATTTAGCCTCAAATCCGCCAGCAACAACTTTCGCTTACAACGGGGATAATTATTTGCAAAAAGTCAGGCTAATGCTGACTACTGATTCTTCTTTCCCAAGAGTAAGCGACTTCAACCCTTCTGATGTTAATCAATCCGCAGGAAATCTCTCTAGCTTCACATTTACAGTAAATGGCACGAATCTTCCTTGCAGTTCCAACCCTGCCAGCTGTTCAACTCAGGTGAAATTCAGTCAAGCCGGTAACAATTATATTGCTTCATGTACAGGATCAGCAGCTGGGACGCAACTGAACTGCACCGCTAACTTATCAGCTATTGGTCAGGGCGATGCTCAAATGATAATTACAGTCAGCGGTAAAACGCTTAACTTACCTACAAGTCCGCTCCTAGGAGGATTAATTGTTAAACCATAAATCAAATAGCCAAGGCTTTACTCTTGTCGAACTGCTAGTTGTTATCTTATTAGTGGTAGTTATTTTTACCAGTTTTGCATCGTTTTTTACGAACTACCTAATCCTTTATTCTAAATATCAAAAAGATGGCATGGCCTATAGTGAGCTGTCCCAACAATCTCAACGAATATCTGATGTTATTCGTGGCCTAACGGATATTGTCTCTGCTTCAAATAATGACATCACCATCTATGCTTACTTTTCGCCTGCTGATGCATATGTTTCACAGGTGAGGTATTATTTAGCGAATTCCAATAAAACGTTAATGGTGGATGTCACGCCTATGTCGTCAAATCCCCCTAACGGCACATTACTAACTGCTAAGAAAAAAACCTACACCATTATCAGTAATTTTTATTTACCAACAAATGGTAAAATCTTTACCTACTACGACGCGGGAGGTACAGCACTATCTGTTCCCCTAACAGACCAGCATACCGTTCTAAGTATTAAAGTTGATATAGCCTCTCCGAGTAGTAAGAACCCATCTGGACAAACTCTTAGCACGACAGTTAGCTTAAGGAACAGGAAGACAAATCTATGATACCTGCATTACTGTCTGTGATAATTGCATTCGCTCTGATGGGAACGGCTATCGCTGAAGTTGCTTTTACGAACTTGTCGATTTCGGGTAACATCGTCAAACGTCAACAAGCTTTTAATATTGCTGAATCCGGACTCAATTATTACCTATGGCACCTAAATCACAACCCAACCGATTATAAAGATGGCAAAACTACTCCAAATACACCTGATGCACAGCTCGGTTACGGACCATATGTTCACAACTATGTTGATAGTAACGCTGACGTTAAGGGAACCTATACCCTTTGGATTAAACCTGCTTCAGCGGGGTCAACAATCGTTACTGTAAGGTCAATTGGGCAGGCAAGTGGCTCGGGTTTTAAGCGAACTGTAGAAGCTAAGATAGGCTCACCTTCATTTGCGAGTTATGCAGTTGCATCAGATTCAGCTCTCTGGTTTGGAAGTACTGAATCAGCCCAAGGTCCCGTAGTATCCAATCAGGGGGTTCGGATGGATGGCGCAAACACGTCTACGGTTAGCAGCGCCAACACTACTTATACGCCCCCTTCAAATCTCGGGGGCGACGGCAATAGTCATCCAGGAGTATGGTGTAGTTCCTCAGTTACTACACCAGTTAACTGTAATACAAGATCAAAAAGTGCTTGGATCTACCCTGTGCCACAAATAGACTTCAACGTCGTAACAAATGCCCAATGTTCTATGAAAAAAATAGCTTTTGCGGATTACTCTGCTACTTCAGCGCTTGCTAGTCAAGCAAATGCTTGTACTCAGGTACCGAATACGCGCACTAATGCCTACTTGCCACAGAGAAGCACTACATACAGCACAACTAGAGGATATCTAATTATATTAAACTCAAACGGAACATATAATCTGTACAATGTAGATGGCGAAAATGACCAGTTGACTCCTTACACTAGCGCCTTAACCAGGACATTAGTTGCTTCGAATATTGCCGCTCCGCCTTCTGGGGTAATATTTGCTGAGGACAATGTCTGGGTGCTATCAAATCCAAATTATCATGGCCGACTGACTATTTCAGCCGGGAAACTTGCTGCAGGCAACAGTTCATCATATGCAAATATTAATATTGCCGGACCAATACTATATTCTGCAAAGGATGGTACTGACGCGATTGGCTTAGTAGCCCAAAAAGCCGTCCTAATTAAACCCTACGCTCCGCCGAGTACTGGTTCCTTTACGTTTGAGATCGATGCCGCTTTGTTAGCTCAAACTGGCGAAGTCTGGTATCCAGGTACTTATCTGACAAATACAAACCGCTGTACCAGAGGCTGGGTTAGCAACAATCAACAATTTGTTTTTTACGGTTCAGTAGCAACTCGACAAACCTGGACTTGGACATGGTTACAAGGCGGGGGAGCCTGCGGTGATGCTGTATTCTCGGCTGGAAACGGCTACATTTCTGGAATTCTGAATAACCAGAGCCAATATGATTACAATCTACAGTATTCGCCGCCGCCGAGCTATCCGCTGACATCTGGATATAATATTTTGTCTTGGCGAGAGGTACTGACTCATCCATAAGACAACATAAATACTACAATAAAAACCCCCGATTAACGGGGGTTTTTATTAATGAGCGAATAAACTATTTTAGTCTAAGTTGCTCTTACTTGCCGTGCTGGAGCCATTAACAGTACCCTCAAAGGTAGCAGTCAAAGTGTATTTAGCACAGTTTGTGTCTGTAGATTCACAGCTTTGGTCGCTGGCATCAGTAACCTCGTATGAGTATGACTTGGCAGTTGGAGTTGCAACAAGAGTTTTACTCTGAGTAGCATTAGAAGGATCAACCAATGCGTTCTGATCAAGACTCTTCAAGTTGGCTGCAAGCCATGTGCCGTTATTCATGTCAGCTCGTGATGGATAATAACCACTTTGCTGATAAAAAGCTTCGAGCTGTGTTTGAATAGCAGCAATGTCGCTTTGTCTTTTACTGTTACGTGCCTTTTGTTGGATGCCACTATAGGTTGTTATAACCAATAGTGCCAAAATACCGATTACGACGATGACGATCAAAAGTTCGACGATCGTGAAACCTTGTTCTTTACGATTTTTCAGGGAGATCATTAGAGCCCACCCTCCTTGATTAGTTTTTTACTTATTGATCGTAACAGAGCGCAATCAATAGCACGCTGTAACTATCTGGCTATGATTATAACCATAACGGTTTTGAGGTCAAGAGATAATGTGGATAATTTTAACTGCCACCGATGTTCTTACTAAGGTTGGCGATTGGGCCCATGACACTTGCCGCAATCAATCCAACTGCAGCTCCAAGAAAAATAATCATTATGGGTTCAATTATTGAGGCCAGGCCATCTATTAACACGGAGACCTCCTCTTCGTAGAAATCGGCAATTTTTACTAATACGGTATCAATTTGCCCTGTTTCTTCCCCAACAATCAGCATTTGCGCGACTATCGGGGGAAAATGTTTACTCTGGCTTATTGGTTCACTTAGCGGTTTACCATTTTTCACCTGTACCGCAGCGTCTTTTAGTTCTTTTTCGATTACTTTATTACCTATAGCCGCACCTGTAACATCGAGCGCATCCAGTACGCTAACCCCAGCCCCCATTAGCGAAGCAAAGGTTCTGGAAAATCTAGCGATAGCGACTTTAGTAATTATGGTCTTTATAACCGGCAAGCGTAGCAATAATCCATGAAATTTGTATTTCCCGGCCGGTGTCCGAATATACCTTAGAGTAAAAAATGCAGCTATTCCCAACGCAATCGTGATCAAAATAAGGTTGGGCACATGCGGGATTATTGTGCTGCTTTTGCAGAAATTAGAAATATTGAGAAGTATCTGCGTATAAATAGGCAATTTGGCGTTTGGTCCACCAAGACTAGTTAATATACTGCCGAGTTTAGGGACGATGAATAGCATTATTCCAAAAAAAGCTACTATGGTGACGACCAATATTACCACTGGATACATCATCGCGCTCTTGATCTTCTTGCGCATGGATGCGTCTTGCTCAACCTGTAGAGCTAATCGCTTCAGAATGTCGTCAAGTATTCCGCCTTCTTCTCCTGCTTTTACCATATTTACGTAGACATCGTTAAAAACCCCTGGATATTTAGCAAATGCATCACCGAGCGTGGCACCACTCTCAACATCTTTCGTGATTCCTGCCAATACCTCCTTCATGTAAGGACTCTCTGCATCGGCCTGAAGCGCAGATAAGGATCTTGTTAGCGGCACACCAGCAGAAATCATAGTAGATAGCTGCCTGGTAAAGATAACTAATTCACTTTGTTTAATTTTTTTATTTCCGCCAAAAAGCCTGCTGCCACCATCACCTTTTTTACTTTTGTCAATTTCAATTAATACAGGCGAAAGTTCCTCTTTGTGCAGAATTGTCAACAGAGCCTGTTTATTGGCAGCTTCTGCGCTTCCGCTAATTGTCTTTCCTTCTTTGTTCGTCGCCTTGTATTTAAATCGCATATTATTCCTGGCTGGTTACACGTAAAACTTCTTCTATTGTAGTCTGTCCACGAAGAGCTTTAATCAGACCATCTAGCTGCATAGTTATCATTCCTTCTTTTATGGCTGTGTCTTCGATTATTTCGCTAGTAGAATTATTTACTATCAATTTTTGTATCTCATTCGTATTTGCTAAGACTTCATATATGCCTAAACGTCCTTTATAGCCCGAGCCATTGCAGCTATCACAGCCTTCTTCATGTGCTTTGTAAAGCCTGGTAATTGATGTTGCAGATGAGCTCATTTCGTACGTAGCGTCGGTTTTTGCCTCTGTACCTTTACCGATACCATCATTGAGCGCAGCCTCTTCGAGTTGGCGTATGCGCTTCATGCCTCCGTTTTCTTCGATCTGGAAGGCCTTGAAAATTTCCTTGATAAAGGCATCGTCAGGTGTGACTTTTTCACGACAATCGACACACAGCCGCCTAACTAGTCGTTGTGCAATTACAACACGTACGGTGCTGGCAATTAAGAAGGGCTCGACACCCATTTCTAGCAGTCGTGGTAGGCAGGTGGCGGCGTTGTTGGTGTGCAGAGTACTAAAAACCAAGTGCCCAGTCAGAGAGGCCTGTACTGCGAGATCGGCAGTTTCGCCATCTCGTATCTCGCCAACCATAATAATGTTGGGGTCTTGCCTCAAAAGTGCTCGTAGGCCGTTGGAAAAAGTCATTCCGGCAATCGGATTTACTTGCACCTGATTAGCACCAACCACGTGATATTCGACAGGATCTTCAACGGTCGAAATATTAACGCTAGGGGTATTTAATGCGCTGAGTACGCTAAATAATGTAGTCGACTTGCCAGATCCAGTAGGGCCGGTCACTAAAACCATTCCGTGCGGCTGGATAATTGCCCCCTTGAGAAGTTCTAGCGCGTTACCCCAGAAACCAAGCTCATTAAAATCGGCTGGCTTACTTGATTCATTTAGAATTCTCATGACAACCTTTTCGCCATCCAAGATTGGTAATGTCGAAACACGCAGGGCATAAATCTGGCCATTAACTTCAACCTTAAAGCGCCCGTCCTGAGGTGCCCGGTGTTCGTCGATCTTCAGATTACTAAGAATTTTAATTCGGCTCACAAGTGAACCTAACATCTTGCGCGGCAATTTGTTGGCTTCTCTTAGCATTCCGTCTATTCGATATCTTATAACCACAAAACCTTCACGAGGTTCTATATGGATATCGCTGGCATTAGACTTGATGCCATATTCAATAATGATGTTAACCGTCTGAGCAACCGGTGAATCTTCGGCAAGATCGCTCTCGTCAATATCTTCGTCTTCCTCTGATTCAGGGCTATCATCGGTGATAACCTTCGTAAGCTCGCTACTAATATTGCCGCGATACTGGTCAAGGGCGGATTGCAGTAGACTTTTGGTGGTTATAAAAACCTTAATATTGTTACCGAGCTGCTTATGGAGGAAGTTTAAGGCCTGGATATCATCGGGATCTTGCATGGCAACATGTTTGATGCCATCTTTTTCAACTTCGAACACAACTGCGTTGTATTGTCGGGCGATTCTCTCTGGCAGCTGCTTGAGCACCTCGGATTTTATTTCCTTGGCGTTTAATTCAACAAATGGCACCTCGATTTCGTCAGCGTATAGCTTAGTCAGATCCTTTTCGCTAATCAGATTAGCCTCAATGGCTAGATCTTGCAGAGGCTTTTTGTCCTTGGCCCCCTCTTGATTAAGGGCTTCAAGCTGATCCTTTTTTACTTTTCCGCCACTAAGCAGTAGTTTCTCAACCAAGGTGTCGGCAATTCGCATTTTTAACCCCGGTTATTTTTTATTTGTAGAAATCCACCCATAACCTTGTAATCATACCAAATGTTAAGTATTTATTAAAAAGCCAATAACATCTAAGCACGAGCAATTTCATTCGAGGGCACCAAGCCATATAGTGCTAAAAGTGGTAAAATAAGAGTAATCGAAATGGGTAACGGCACGGTCTATAACTAGGAGGTTTAAGTGGCGGAAGCAAAAGTAGCAAAGACTAAGAAAACAGAAGAGCCTAAGGCCAGCGAAGGCAAGGCAAAAGCGCTTGGAATGGCGCTGGAGAGTATCGAGAAACAATTCGGTAAAGGCTCAATTATGAAGATGGGTGACATGCACGCAACTAATGTTGAGTGCACTTCGACAGGGGCTCTTAGTTTGGACTTAGCCCTTGGCGGCGGTATCCCCAAGGGTAGAATAATTGAAATTTACGGTCCTGAGAGTTCAGGTAAAACAACCTTGACCTTACATGCAATTGCCGAAGTTCAAAAAGGCGGCGGCACAGCAGCGTTTATCGACGCAGAGCACGCCCTTGATCCAGCCTATGCCAAACGAATTGGCGTAGATGTGGAGAATCTACTTTTGTCACAGCCAGATAATGGCGAGCAAGCTCTTGAGATAGTAGAGACCCTTGTGCGCTCAAACGCAGTAGATTTAATTGTTGTCGACTCGGTTGCAGCATTGGTTCCTCGAGCAGAGATCGACGGAGAAATGGGCGACAGCCATATGGGTCTGCAGGCACGTTTGATGAGCCAGGCCTTAAGGAAGTTAACGGGAATTATTAGCCGTAGTAAGGCCAGCGTAATTTTCATCAACCAGATTCGTATGAAGATTGGCGTGATGTTCGGTAATCCCGAAACAACAACTGGTGGAAATGCTCTTAAATTCTATTCCAGTGTGCGTATGGATATCCGCAGAGTAGGTCAAATCAAACAGGGCGAGGAGATACTCGGCAATCGCACAAGAGTTAAAATAGTCAAAAATAAGATTGCACCACCATTTAGACAGGCCGAGTTCGACATCATGTACAACCAGGGAATTAGTAAGAGCGGCGATATCTTAGATCTTGCAGCTGACAAGGGAATTATTGATAAATCTGGTGCTTGGTATGCCTACAAGGACGCCAAGATAGGTCAGGGCAGAGAAGCTGCCAAGACCTACCTGGAACAAAATCCTAAAGTCGAAGACGAAGTAGTAAAGCAAATTCTAGATAGTATCGAAGAATAGAGCAGAAACTCAATTTGTTTAGCTGATGAAGATCACCAGCATCAAAGCACAAGTTAATCGGCAGGGGAGATACTCGATTTTTGTAGAAGGGAAGTACGCTTTTTCGCTGAGTGATACTGCCCTTCTCGAGAGTAAACTTGTAAACGGCCAGGAGATTTCTCAAAAAAGGCTCGGGGAACTTAAAGAATTATCCGATCAAGACAAGCTGTTATCACAAACCATAAATTATGCTATGCTACGGCCTCACAGTCGTTGGGAAATTGAACAGTATCTCAAAAAGAAAAAGTGCCCCACTGCCCTATCAGAAATAATACTTAACAAGTTAAGTAAACTAGGATACATTGATGATCAAAAATTTGCTGAGGCTTGGGTGGAATCTCGACTGCTTAGTAAGCCCACTTCCCTGCGCAAACTTGAGCAAAAGCTAAAGCTCAAGCATGTGAGTAGTGAAGTGATACAGATCACTCTTGCTCAAGGAGTAGATATTTCTGAAAAAGAAAGCATCAGACAATTGGCTCAGGCAAAAATCAAACAGAAACGCTATCAGGATAAACTAAAATTAATGCAGTTTTTATCCAGGCAAGGCTTCAATTATGGCGACATAAAAGAAGTCGTCGAAGAATTAGATATTTAATTAACTTGCTGGCGAGGTTGCGGGCACCCTAGATGTTCGCGTCAGACTATTAATTATGATTCGCTTCGGCGTTAATTCAACTATCTGACTTCGGTCTATACTAAGCGATCCGCCAGTTAAACTTTTCATAATAGATTGGGCAACATATATTTTTTGAATCATCATGGTTTCTACTTCAGTTGCAAAATCACTTACTTTGCCGATTTTTTGCTTATCAACTGTTACTACCTGCTTACCTACAATCTGATAATTTATGCTTAGAATATCTTTTAAGCGGACTAAATCACTCTCTTCTACAAGTACATCGTGATCGTTAACTACAAACCCGGTAGCCAGTACATCTCGAATATCTTGATAAAGCAGGATTAATTCCTTCTTGCTGTAGCTATCCCGACAGTAAAAACCCTCAATTTTAAGGTTATTGGGGTTAAATATAGCTCCAGTAACCTGAGCGACGGCCGAACCTGTTCTAAGCGAAAGAACAGGCTTTGATAATAATGAACGACTTAACTGAAGCATAAGTACATTATAGCCAATAAAATAAACTTTGTTGACATCTGTTAAAAAGCGCTTATAGTTAAAAGAGCATATAGCGAAATAAATAGGTACAAAAATGAAAATTAAGAGACTTACACAATTATTTACGGCAACTGTTATTAGTTTGTCGTCATTAATGGCCATATCACTCCCGTTGGCTCACGCCGCTCAATATACCTGTACGTGGACAGGTTTGGGGGGCGATAGCAAATTCAGTACTGGTGCGAACTGGGATGCTGGATGTAATGGAAGTAATGCGCCAGTTTCAGCAGACAATGATATTTTAATTTTCAACAAAGACACAGCTACCCCGGGAACGCTAATTAATGACTTGCCAGCGGGGACAAATTTCAGCCAAATTATTATTGATGGCTCTGGCACAGAAGGCTTTACTTTTACCGGAAACTCGATTAATTTAACTGGCGGATCGATTACTGATAACAGTTTGACAGCCGGATCGTTTGATACTTTTGATCTGGCAATAGTATTACTTGGTAATTACGTAGTAAGTATCAATAATCGAGATGTATCTTTAACCCTTGGTGGACCGACCAGCGATGTAAGTGGTTCGGCTAACATCACTAAGCAAGGGGACGGATTGCTTAAGCTTGCGGGCAATAATACAAGTTGGACTGGTAGCTTGATCGCAAATCAAGGCTCTGTGGCTGCCCAGTCGGCGAATGCTTTTGGTTCGAGCCCTACGGACGCTTTATTTAATAACGGTGCAGACTTAGCAATAATCAGTTGCAGTGATATGACATTTAACGGCCATTTTACGCTCACCGGTTCGAGCTCCTTAACCACTGGTGATTACCCGAACGGCAAGTTCAATAGCGCAATTGGGTGCCCTTCAGGAGGCGGAGGGAATGCTGATGAAATTTATGGCTACGACAGTCAGGATGGCGCAAACCTGACCCTCGCTGGCGCTATTAATCTTGGTAGCGACGTTACTTTTGCTCCAAACAGTGGCACGACAACTATTACAGGTGATTTACTCGGATCCTACAGCATCAGTCTGTTGCCAGGTCTAGCCGGTAAATTGGTAATTAATAGTTCGAATAATGCTTCAAATACGGCAAACGGTACATATACGTCAGCGCAATTCACTAAAACAATCAGCGACGCCAACGCAAATACGGTAGAAATCTACAAGAATAACGCAATTACAATCGATGGTAGTCGAGGGGGCACCACTGTACATAATGGCGGTTGGCTGCTTGGCACAGGCACAGTAGGTGCTCTCGGTATAGAATCTGGTGGAAATGTTGGCCCCGGCCACAGTCCCGGATGTATTAATAGCGGAAACCTGACGCTCAATGGTAATTACGCGGCTCAAATAGGTGGTACCACGGCATGCACAGGCTACGATCAAATTGTTGTTACAGGATCAGTGAACCTAAACGGTGGGACTGTTTTGCCGACACTATATAACGGTTTTGTTCCTACAGCTGGCCAGAAGTACACAATAATTAGCAACGACGGCAGTGATCCTATCAGCGGCACTCTAAGCGGTGTTGCCGAGGGTGGTAGCATCACAGGTGACGGTGTGACCTATACCGTCAGTTATGTTGGAGGTGATGGCAATGACTTAACACTAACTGTTAAATCTATCGATCCGTCTAAGCTTCCTGGCAAGCCAAATACGGGCTTTGCACTACTTTTCGGCAACCCGATCGTTACACTACTCGTTACCATATTGTCTGCATCAGCATTGTACTACCTAGCTCGGCAACGCAAGTTAGCAAAATAATTCAACGGAGGGATTGATGCCGCAACAGCCAACTAGTCTGTTTGACGGATCAATTGCGCCTTCCCGTCGGGCTCAAAAATTCATCAATAACGATGTAACTGCTGCCGGGCCGGCTAGGACTCATAATCAGACTTTTTCAAACCAGATTAAACCAGAAACCAAAAAACCCAGTCTAGACAGCATTAGAACTAGGACTCAAAAATCTACAGTCCTGAATCGACAGGTTTTTATTCAGCCTAAACCCGAGACTATTCGCGCAGCAAAAAATAAAAAACACAAGTCAGTTAGTAAGCCTAGACCGAAATATAGCCATACCCAATATGCTTTAGCTGGCATGGCTACAGTGGTCTTAGTCGTTGGCTTAAGTGTTAGTATTTTGTCATTCCAGACAAATAGGCACATCCAGGCCCAGGTGAAGGCGGCAACTACTAACAGCGCAAATCCTGAAGAGGGCACGAGCGATGTCCCAAGTGAGACGAAGCCAAGCAACATTTCTGCATATCAAGTTGCGCCTTCATTGCCAAAATTTTTAAAAATTCCACGACTTGGAATTAGCGCAAGAGTTAGATCATTAGGCGTAAATAGCAACAATGAACTCTTAGCACCGAGTAATATCTATGACACAGGCTGGTACAATGCCAGCGCCAAACCTGGGGATAGCGAAGCAAAGGGTGCAATATTAATAGACGGGCATGTCCATGGTCCAACTTATCCCGGAGTATTTAGCAAAATAAAAATCCTTAAGGCTGGCGACGAGCTCCAGATTCAAAGAGGCGATAATCAACTGTTTCGCTACCAAGTTATTAAAGTACAGAGTTATGATGCGAATACTCTAGATATGCGGCTTGCAATGGCATCAATCACCCCAGGCAAGGCTGGTCTGAATTTGATAACTTGTGGCGGCAAGTACGACAAAAAAACCGGTTATAGCCAGCGAACTTTAGTTTTTGCTGTCCAAAAATAAACCAACACCCGCAATTTGCGGGCGTTGGTACTGATGCCAAATGATTTATAGCAGGTATTGTAACTGATCTTGTGGTACTGGATTGTCCGCTTCGCCGCCGCCTTCATCGCCACCTGAAGTCCCGGCTGACGCTGCACCGGCCTGAGGCGTAGCCTCTTCACATTTACCGTTCACGAAATTGTAGCTCTTATGACTCTTGTTGATACCGTCAAAATGCACGAAGTAGCAGGATTTATCTTTTTCGCCAATGAGGATAGGCTTAGCATTAAACTTGGCCTTATTTTTCTTAATTCCTTTGCCGGCATATCGAATCATGAGATGTCCAGAAGCCGGATCTTTACAGATAATCCTGGTAACAGGATATCTTTTGACACCATTTTGAACCACTTCTTTTTCGCTAAGATTGAATTTAGATTTGTTCATAGTCGGAGTCTTAGAGATTCGATGATCAGATCCTGCTAGTGGCGATACTCCACATTTTGCCGCAGTAACTTTGCCGCTATCTCCACCTTGTACAATCTGGAAACTTCCCAGAGTGCCTGCCCCATTGTACACATAAAGCTTTGTTGTGTTTGGATCGATCTTGCTTTTCTTAGGTTTCTTACCTGTTTTTTTGCCGGAACCGGAACCTGCTCCGTCAGCCGAGGCTCCTCCGGTATTAGCACCGAGTACGCCGCCGCCGTTAGCGTGACTGGCCACGACCATAAAAGTGCCGCCAACTGCTAACGTGACTATTACTAGTAGCGGAACTAGCAGATGTGATATGCCCTTATTATTGAGGGCACGTAGTTTATACGCCTTTGGTATCTTCATTGTTTGTTATCCTTTTTATTTTTGATTACTCTAGACCTATTTTTAAGCATTAGCTATATCTTGTCAACACCTGAGATCTTTGCCTGTGGATAACCGAAAATTAAATAATTTAATCAAATTACCAAAAAGTTGATGCTTGTGCTTTGCCTTACCAAAACTTAGGCCTAAAATCGCTCTACTATGCGGCGAGCAGAAAAAGTAAATAGGGCAGTATTGGCAATACTATTTGTAGTCGGCACAATGCAGATGGTTTTGTCTCAGAATGTCTGGGCAGCTAGTGATCCCTCCCTTGTCATTAGCCAGTTCAAAATAACCAGCAGTAACGGTCAATTTATTACGCTGTACAACCCCACAAACAGCACAATAGATATGACAAAGTTTCAGCTGCAGTACTTCAATAGCTATGATCTCGCCAAAGCTACTTCAAGTAGAATGTTGGCTTTGGTGGGTACGCTCTCGCCGCATGGTTTTTATACTGTTAGCGACGATGATTTGGTAATGTGCTACCGAATGGTTGTAGATTCAACTTCGCTTGGTTTTTCTTCGACTGCTGGGATGATTCAAGTTCTTCAATTAGCACAGAACAGCAATGGAGCGTCAGTCATCCCTACGATCCAGGATTTTGTTAGCTGGTCTAAGTCGACGGCAACTGGCGCTCAAACTTTACCGACATCTTCTTCAGCCTGGCTTCAACGAAGGCCGGTCGATTCCCAAGGCTCACCTAACGTAGTTTCCCCCGGCAGTGGTAGCTGGATGGCTGTTCAGCAGGATAGCGCTGATGCTTGCAATATTATTATGCTGGGAACAAACATTCCCACAACACTAAATTCTGGACTTCTTCCGCCGGTCCAGCCACCGCTAACTATTATCAATATTTTGTCGAGCTCTAGCCCAAATCAGTTGGCTGGATCAAATTTGCCTGATGCAGATCAAGGCCTAATGATGCCGTTAATAAATGAACTTTTGCCTAATCCGAGCGGCAATGGCAACGACCTTACAGAAGAGTTTATAGAGTTATATAACCCTAACTCTGTTGAGTTTGATTTGAGCGGCTTTAGTTTGCAAACAGGATTAACGACATTTCATAACTACAAGTTTGATCAACGTGCCACCCTTGCTCCATTAAGTTTTACGGCATTTTACAGTACGAAGACTGGCGCCTCTCTCAGTAATTCTGCTGGACAAGCAAGGTTTTTGGATCCCAATGGAAACGTACTAAATCAAACTGCTGAATATTCCAATGCTAAAGACGGACAATCTTGGGCTTATGCCAGCGGGAAATGGGTTTGGACCAGTGATGTAACACCGGGTCTGGCGAATATCGTTCGAAACTCCCCATCGAATTTAACGGCCTCAACAAAAAAATCTAAAACCTCATCAAGCACGAAGACTAGGCTACAAAAGGTATCCAAATCCACCCCTAAAACTAAAAAGCTGCGCAAACCAAAAAAACAAAAAGTAATCGCAACAGCTATGCCAATCGCGAATACTTCACAAAAAACATCAGTCAATCTGCATTTTCTTGCGGCTGTCATAGTCGCAGCTATAATATACGTTGCATATGAGTACAGAGCTGAGATTTCAAATAGATACAGAAGGTTCAGAGGACACAAAGCGACTAGGTGAAGATATTGGAGCCAAATTAAAAGGTGGGGAAGTCATCCTTATGTCGAGCGATCTTGGCGGAGGTAAGACTACCATGGTTAAGGGATTGGCTCAGGGAGCCGGCTTTAACGGCGATGTTACAAGTCCAAGTTTTACAATTGCGAATGAATATAAAGCAAAGAATCTAAATATTGTACATTTTGACTTGTACCGGATTGAAGAGCTTGGAATTATCGAGGAAGATATTATAGAAAAACTATCAGATCCAACTAATGTCATAATTATTGAATGGTTCAAGCTTGCGTCCGATGTTCTTAAAAAACAAAGCCCTGTTTTGGTGGAAATATTAGTCACTGGGCCAGACAGCCGCAGTATAGAAATATCGCTAGATAAAAAACTTGAATACCTGATGAGTTAATTTTATGTATATTTTGACACTCAGAACAGACAAGCCGATTTCTGAAATAGGTATTTTTAATGATAAGACCAAGCTAGATTATTTGCCCTACCAGGCTGATCGTCAGCTTGCCGAAACCATTCACCAACAAATCGAAACACTTTTACACAAACAAAACCTTGATTTTAAGGACGTTGGCGGGCTAGTTGTCTACAAAGGTCCGGGTAGTTTTACAGGACTGCGCATTGGCATAACTGTTGCAAACGCCTTAGCCTATAGCTTAAAAATACCCATAGTAGGGGCAGTTGGAGACAAAAATTGGCTTGAGCTTGGGATCGATAGTCTGATTTCTGGTAAAAACGATGAATCAGTAGTGCCAGAATATGGCGCAGCACCAAACATTACTTCACCTCGCAAATGATTTATACTGTTTAATAAATTATGCTTAAGCTATCAAGAGAAGACAAAAAAGCTATCGGCCTGCTTCTTACGCCATCTTGGCTTAGTGGTCTTATAGCAGTGCTGGCAGGTCTAATCGTATGCGTCGGTACTATTGCAATTTTCCACTACAACGATACTACTATGCAGAAACAACTTATCGGCTGGCAGCAGTCAAAACCCGAAAAAGCCTTAACCACGCCAGATCAAGTGCTCGAGGAAAACGATAAGCCTACGCTCAAAGGTAGTTGGCCGCTCATTGTTGTATGGAGTTTGACTGGACTCGTTGTGTATCTTATAGCCGTATATATTGTGCACAGTATAGAAACTACGAAACGGTTTGCGGACTCAATGGATTACGTAAACAGTCATCCAGAAACAGTGCTGGTTGCCACTGCTGAGAGGGCGACCCTACGAATAGTTTCGTTTATATTTTTGCTAGCGACAGCATATCTTGTTTGGCACAAAGTCATTCCATATGGAATCATGGCTGGTCGAGTGGCCGCCCTTGATCTGATAAGTTTGGGAGGAATTTTGTCGGCGCTGCTGTCTTTTGCGGTGGTGGCTTTGAGTTTTCATGTATTGGCAGTACTGCTCAGGTTGTCACTTGGACGACCTAGAACCTTTTCATATTAATTTTTAGGGGTCATATCCTTGACAAAAAGCATAACCGTCACTATAGTGATAAATGCTTAAAAGTTTAAGACAAAAAAGTCAAAAAAATGTCAGATGGAGACAGCTTAAATATTGACGGCTCTTCTTTTGCGAGCCGTATGAAACAGCCGCCGAGGTCCGGATCGGTGGATGGGTTTCTAGGTTCTGCCGCGAATAGCCGCAGGGTTCAGCCAAGACCAGAAAATATGCCGCCTGTTCAGCCAAGGGGTTATCCGGCAACGGCAAATGCTAGCCATAATCCAGTACCTGCAGCTACCAGACAAATACATCAACCCCAGTCTTCAATGGGTCAACAATATCCTTCACCAAGACAACAACTACATTTGCAGTCCAATCCTCGTACGCAGTCAAATGCCCAGCCAGTAGCAGCAAAGGTGCCAGCTCAATCGCAAGTCATCGATCGCACGCGGGTTAGCAACCCCTTTGGTCAACAACAGTATTACCAGCCTCAACAATCTCAAAATATTCCACCGCAGCAGCACATGCAGATGCAGCCTCAGCAACATCACAGTTCGTCACAGCCTCAGGCCTCTGGTCAACCGAACTCGCAGCACCATCAAGCCCAGCAGACCGGGCACCAACACCTGTATCAATATTCTAGACAAATTAATACAGTCGCGCCGGCTGCTCATCATCAGGAAAGGCAGCAATTTCAAAACGTTGCCCAAGAACATCACGGGGCAAAAAAGAATAAAAGTAAAAACCCGTCGACGGCCGTTAAAGCCGGTATGGTCGGACTGGCAGTGGCGGTTTTTGCTATCGGTATGGGCGTCAGTTTAAACACGCTACATCAAAACAAACTTGCTCAAGAACAATTAACTCAGCTAACACGACAAGCGGATCAAAAAACGGTGGCTAGCACAAATACACAACCTAAAGGGACTGTGCTTGGATCAAATACAACCCAGTCTAACGCAACCTTTACAGTCCTGCCGGATCAGCCCAAGAACCTGATCATTCCTAAATTACAGCTGAACAGTCTTGCACAACCGGTTGCTTTAACAGATAAAGGCCTTATTGCTTCTCCGAGCGACATCAAGAATGTTGGATGGTATTCTGCCAGTGCGAAACCTGGCGAGATTCCAACAGCCATGGTGTTTAATGGTGCGCTAGGATCGACCACCCAGCCAGGACCTTTTAACCAGCTAGACAAATTGACGATATCTGACAGTATTCAGGTAATTAGGGGTGACGGACAGACTTATAACTACAAAGTTGTTAAAACGGCTGCTTTTGATCCAGCAACACAAAATACCGGCAGTTTGTTAGCTCCAAGTAGGCCCGGCGTTCCTAGTCTGGTTCTTATCACAACCGTGCCCGCTGCAACAAACACACCGGCAACACAAGGAACAGTAGTATACGCTGAGCAAATTTGACCGTTACGGCCAAACAGCAGTATATTTAAAGCAGGAATTGACTAAAAAGTCGTGAGAGACTTTAGTAATCCGAATTAAGTAAATCAAGTTATTACAAATAAGATCTTTACAGATATAGCTAGAGAAGTGAAAGCGATTGCCAATCTGTAAATTCTTACCGTTAGAAAGGGAAGTGTATGTTAGCAATACTGCTCGCTATAGTAGGGCTGGTTATTGGTTTTGGCGCGGCCATGTTTATTAACCAGCAGCGTAAAGGTTCAGCCGAAGAAAAAGCTAAAAAAGAATTAGAAAAGGCTCGCAAAGAGTCTAACAAGATGATTGAGCAGGCTCGAGAGGAGTCCCAAAAAGCAATCGAGCAAACTCGCAAGGAAGAACAGGCACGTCGCAAAGACCTCAAAGACTTAGAAGAGCGAGTTGTAGCGCGTGAAGAGGCACTCGACAAAAAGCTTGATCAATTAGACAAGCGCAGTGAATCATTACGCAAAAATGAGGATGAAGTTGAAGCTTTAAAAAACGAAATTCGTTCGATTCGCACCAAACAACAGGAAAAATTAGAAAAAATAGCAAAGCTAACCAAAGCTGAAGCCGCTGATAAGCTTATGCAGATGACTGAGCGGGATATCAAGCAAGATTTGATTGGATTGGTTAACAAACTCCAAAACGATGCACGTGAGGATGCAGAGGAGCAGGCTGCTCTCATCATCACAACAGCAATGGAGCGTATGGCTAGTGAGGTCACTGCGGAGCGTACAGTTACCAGTATGAAGCTCGAAGATGAAGAAATGAAAGGCCGCATAATTGGTAAAGAAGGACGTAATATTCAGGCCTTACAACGTGCTACCGGAGTCGATATCATGGTTGACGACACTCCTGGCTATATAGTCTTGAGTAGCTTTGATCCAGTACGCCGTGAAGTAGCTCGCCAAACGCTTGAAATGCTAATCAAGGACGGACGAATCCATCCAGGAAGAATTGAAGAAGTAGTCGCGAAGGCACAAAAGAACGTCGAAAAGGACGTCATCAAGGCAGGCGAAGACGCTGCCCGAGAAGTAGGCGTAATCGGCATACCCAAGGAAATCCTTCAGTTATTAGGCGAACTGAAGTACCGAACAAGTTATGGCCAGAATGTTCTTAAGCACTCAACCGAAATGGCTCACATTGCTGGCGTAATTGCTGAAGAGGTCGGCGCCGACATTAAAACCGCTAAGTATGCAGCTTTGGTGCATGATCTAGGTAAGGCTTTGACTCACAAGATGGAAGGCAAGCATCACCACATTTCTGGAGAGATACTTCGTAAATATGGCGCCCCTGAAGAGGTCGCACTAGCTGCCGAGCAGCATCATGATGATGTTGAAGCAACAAGCGTCGAGGCACTGATTGTCCGCACAGTTGATGCAATTAGCGCTGCGAGGCCAGGTGCTCGCAATATTTCTGCTGAGAATTTTGGCGATCGTATGCGCGACCTCGAAAACGTTGCCAATGGTTTTCCTGGAATCGAAAAATCATACGCTATCAGTGCCGGGCGTGAAGTTAGAGTTTTTGTAAAACCCGAGCACGTAGATGATCTGAGCGCAATTAAGTTAGCCCGAGACATAGCTACAAAAATTGAATCAACGATGCAATATCCTGGTACGATAAAGGTCAATGTCATTCGCGAGACCCGAGCGATAGAATTTGCCAAATAAAAAATGCGAGTGCTCTACATAGGTGACGTCATGGGCGACGTGGGCCTAAATGTTGTGGCTGAAATACTGCCAGATTTACGCAAGCAAAAATCTATAGACATAGTTATAGCCCAAGCCGAAAACTTATCTCAAGGCAAAGGGATTTTAAAAGCGGACTATGGCAAGCTAAGATCCTGCGGCGTTGACTTTTGTACCGGCGGCAACTGGACCCTAGAGAAATCAGAGATTTATGATCTGCTTGACAACTCTGAAGAGCCAATCGTCAGACCGGCAAACTATCCTTTAGGCACACCGGGCCTCGGGGCAAAAATAATACAGACAGCCGACAACGATAAAGTTTTAGTTGTCAGCTTGCTTGGCAGCATCGTCGGTAAAGACAGCGAAAAACCTAGACAAAACCCCCTAAAAGTAATTGATGCTATTTTGCAACAATATGAACAAGAAAATCTAGCAGCGGTCGTTGTGAATTTTCACGGTGATTACAGTAGCGAAAAAGTGGTCATCGGGCATTATCTCGATGGCAGAGCAAGCCTGGTGGTTGGTGATCATTGGCATGTTCCGACTGCGGATGCTCAGGTTCTACCAGGCGGCACCGCACACATAACTGATGTAGGCATGACCGGCAGTCTAGATTCTTCTTTGGGTGTTGAGTACGAAGTTATTATAGGACGCTGGCGAGACGGCCAAAAGAGACGAAACGTACTCGAGCAGGACGGACGTAAGCAGTTTAATGCCATACTAGTTGAAGTCGACGAGGTAACCGCACAGGCCAAGTCAATCGAGCCAATACGCCGGATCTTTGACTAGTAATTTTGGTCGAAACCGGCTATAATCACCTCAGTAATTTAGGGATCGGGGAGTGGCGCAGCCTGGTAGCGCGCGCGGTTTGGGACCGTGAGGTCGCAGGTTCGAATCCTGTCTCCCCGACCATTACGGAGAGGTATATTTATGTCTACAAAGACGACCATTTACTTAGTTAGACACGGCCAATCTGAGTCAAACAAAGCCGGACTCGTAAGCGGACAGAGCAATGATCCTGAACTTACTGATGAAGGGCGTCGCCAGGTACTCGAAACTCGTGAACATCTCAAACATATTGGTCATGATGCCGTCTATGCCTCGGATCTTAGACGCGCCGTCCAGACAGCAGAAATAATCCATGGAAAAGAATTGCCTAAATCTGCGCAAAGACGGGGATTAAGGGAAAAAAACTTTGGCAACGTTGACGGTAAGTCACGCAAATACCTAGAAGAGATCTACTACAAAACCCTAGATATGCCTGAAGACGATAGATGGGACTACCGGCATAGCCCAGATGCAGAAACTGATGGCGAAGTAGCTTCAAGATTTTTATCGGAGGTTGCTCATTTGGCAGATGAGCACCAAGGCGAAACAATAATTCTGGTCACTCATGGATATTGCATCAGAACATCCCTGATGAAACTTGGCTACGGCAAGCATGAAGATTTTCCCCCAGGATCTTTTTCTAATGCGGGCCACGTTGTGCTCGATTATGATGGCAAAAATTTTACAGTTAAAAAAGTTGTTGGCCACATAAAACCACCATCAAGATAGAATATTCTTTGGTATAATTTAATTTAGTTAGGTGGCAAAATAAACATGGAAGAAACAACAAATACGCAGCCTCAATTTACGCCAAATCGTGGCCAGACTTATGCTCGCCGTCAGCCGATAAATGACTTTAGTAATCATCGCCCTAGTCGTCGGCTTGAGCCAACTCCACAAGCTGCACCAGCTCCACAAAATATGCAGCAGGGGACGCCAATTCCTGGATTGCCGTCTAAGCCAGATCAGCCAACTCGACCTCAGGCACCAAACCCGGCAGATTTTGCAGTATCCGACCCGGTCCACGACATAGCTAGCCCACTTTTTCAAAATCAGCCAATGCAGTCTCAAGTGCAACAAACGACTTACAGTCAAAATTTCGGTCAACAAACCCAGCAAACAACGCCGGCTCAGCCTGAAGCAAAGGCAGCAGTCAAAAAATCTCCTATGCCTTTGGGGATATATTTGATCATCGGTTTCTCGTTTATTGCGATAATTATAAATTTTTTGAGGTCTTCTTCTTTTGGAGACATTACTTCACTGCTTATTATTCTGCAATCAATCGCAGCACTTATGTTGTTCTTGCGCAAAAACTTTATTAGGATTGCCTTGATCGTTATCAGTACCGTTATAGTTATTGCTTCCCTAGCACTTATGGCAGTGACATTTATTGACCATCAACGCATCAACACTCTTGAGGCGCAGTACAATCAGGCTGTTAGTAAACTTCCAATACCAAATTCAGCAGTTGGATCTGAGCAAAGCTCAACCAGTAATGAATTGGCGAACAATCAATCAGATATAAGTAATCTGAGACACCAATCTGGTAAGAATTTGAGCTATGCAATCGTAGGACAGTCGATAGCGCTGTTGTATAGCATTGCAGTTATATGGTATTTAAGTCAGGCAAAAATTAAAAAAGTCTTTTAGACGAGCTTAGCGTACAATTGTTCTATGGCGCTTATATTTACTGTTGCTGTAGTTGCTCTGATCATATTAGGAAGCGAAATCTGGTGGCGTCGAAGTCGAATCCACGGTGAGTTTAGTAGGAAATTTGTACATATTACTGTTGGTAGCTTTGTAGCTTTTTGGCCGTTTTATTTAGATTGGCGACAAATACAATTATTGAGCTTAGCATTTTTGCTTGTAGTAGGAATATCAAAATATCTTAATTTCTTCCAGGCTATACATAGTGTGCAAAGGCCAACGTGGGGTGAGTTGTATTTTGCCTTGGCGGTGGGGATAGTGCCTTTTATTACCCACGATAAATGGATTTTTACGGCAGCTATTTTACAGATGAGTTTAGCTGATGGGTTCGCTGCAGTCGTTGGTGAGCGATTCGGTAAACAATCTTATTTAATTTTTGGTCACCGTAAAAGTTTGGCAGGTAGTCTGACTTTTTACATTATCTCGATGGCTATTTTCGTATTCTATGTCTATGGCAGCGGTACTGATTTGAGTCCGTTTGTGGTTGTAGCCACCAGTTTAGTAGCAACCGGAGTAGAGAATGTAGCCGTAAAGGGTCTGGACAATATAGTGCTACCTATTTTTGTGGCTGTCGTACTGAGCCGGTTGTTAGTTTTTGCAACTTAACTTATGTCAGGCCTCTAGTTTACCGGTGTGAGCCCTCAGCGCGTTAATTATCACAAATACGTCCACAACTTCTTGGACGATTGCTCCTGCCAGAGGAGTAAATTTACCTGTGGCAAAGATTAACATTAGCCCAATACTTAGGCCTATGCCTATTAAAATACTCTGACGAGCAATATAAAAAGTTCGCTTGGCAATGGCAAGTGCCGTAGCCACACGGCCAAAATTATCAAGCATAATTACGATATCTGCTGACTCACTGGCAGCTGTCGATCCACGCGCCCCTAGAGCGATGCCAACGTCAGCTGCAGTTAAGATGGGAGCGTCGTTTACGCCGTCGCCAACGAAAACGATTGGTCTTTGTTTGACTCTTTCCATGATGTGTAGTTTGTCGGCTGGTAGGGCGTCGGCGTGGAATTGACTGATGCCTAATTCACTTGAAACTTTTGATGCAACAGCTTCATTATCGCCCGTGATCATAAGAATATTTTTTATACCCATTTCATAAATTGATCTGAGCGTAGAAGGGGTTTCGTCTCTAACTTGGTCTTCTAAAGATATGTAACCAGCGAGTGTACCATCAACGGCTACATATACAGCTGTTTTTTGAACAGTTTCAGGTTTAAAACTGCGAGGTAAGCTTACACCACTCTCCTCGATTAAGCTGAATCTACCAACGATTATTTCTTGTCTTTTGATGGTCGCCGATAGGCCTCGTCCGTTTATTTCACTAACATGCTTGGCCTTTTTGAATTTTATATTCTTATGTCGAGCTGCAGTAACGATCGCCTGTGCCAAGATGTGACCAGAATTTTGTTCTAAGCTAGCGGCAATTCCAAGCACTGTATCTTGATCAAAGTTGCCAAAAACCGTAACCCCTTCAACTGCCAGGTTGCCGCTGGTGAGCGTGCCGGTTTTATCAAATGCCATACTTTTTGCCTCCGCAAGACGCTCCAAGGCAGTACCGCTTTTCACAATGATTCCTTTACTGCTGGCACGTGACATGCCGCTAATTAAGGCAATAGGAGCTGCCAACAGAAGCGGACAGGGTGTTGCGACTACGATTACTTCTAGGAATCGGATGGCCTCTCCGCTGATAGCCCATACGCCGCAGGCAATTGCGTAGGCAAGAATGGTAAAAGGGATACTATATCTATCAGCCAGTCTTACAAATGGAGCTTTGCTAGCGCTAGCGCTACTAACGAGTTTTATAATTTGCTGATATTGGCTGTCTTTGGCAGTAGCTGTGGCTTTAGCGGTCACTGCACCATCTATATTTAGCGATCCGCTTAGAAGCGAGTCGCCTTTGGCTTTTGGCTCTGGTATGCTTTCACCAGTCAAAGATGATTCATCGAAGTTTGCTGCGCCCTCGATTAATGTGGCATCAACCGCAACAAGCTCACCGGCGCGGATAAATATCTTGTCGCCAACTTTTATTTCATCGACTTTGACTTCAACTATTTTACCTTTGCGGAGCAGGTTGGCTTTTTGAGGAGCGTTTTTTAGCAGGCTTTTTAACTCGCTTTTTGCTCTGTTTTCGGCGTATTTTTCCAAAGCTTCGCCACCGGTTAGCATAAGTACAATTACAATCGCCGCCCAATATTCTTTGAGCAGAAGTGATGCGATAATAGCTGTAGCAGCCAATATATCAATGCCGTATCGACCATTTCTGAAGTCCTTCCACATATTCCATAGAAGGGGAATTAACTCAACTGCAGCAACCACTGCTATGACTAAATTACTGGCCGATTTTTGACCAGCTAAAAGTAACCCTAATCCGATAATAATGGCTACAACTGCCAGGCTAAATATTCTGTACTCACTAATAAACTTTAGTGCTTTTTTCATTCTCTCTCCGTTTGTAATCTTAAACATAGTATATCAATTAAATGACGTCTAAAATGTACTAATGGACCAAAATCTCAATTCGATGGCTGTTCGTGCTACTGCTCATTGCTTGACTGGTTGTGCAATTGGCGAAATTCTGGGTAATGTAATTGGATCGAGTTTGGGTTGGACGGCCATGGCAACCGAAATGTTAGCAATACCGCTGGCTTTTTTATTTGGCTATGGCCTGACCATGCGACCACTACTTAAGCACGGCATGACCTTTCGCTCTTCATCTAAGCTGGCCTTGAAGTCCGATACTTTTTCGATTGCTACTATGGAAGTAGTAGACACCTTTATTCTTTTACTTATTCCTGGTGCTGTGTACGCTGGCCCTAAAAATCTCTTGTTTTGGGGCAGCCTGATTGTGTCGTTAATTTTTGCATTTTTTGCTGCTGTGCCGGTAAACCGGTATCTGATAGCGAGAGGCAAAGGTCACGCGGTTATACACAAGCATCATCATTAAGACTTTACTCGTCATGCACATTACTATACTATGTATAGTATTAACAAAATAAAGGAGTAAAAATGAAAGCTGCTCAACTTATGGCCTATGGTGGCGAAGATTCAATTGTAATAAATGATAATGTAGCAAAACCTAATATTGGTAAAGATGAAATATTAGTGAGGGTAGAGGCCTTTGGAATTAATCCTTTTGATGGCAAGGTAAGACAAGGCTACATGCAAGAAATGATTCCTTTGAACTTACCAGCAACACTTGGTAGCGATTTATCGGGCATCATTGATTCTATTGGCGAGGAAGTCGAAGATTTTGAAGTAGGTGAGCAAGTCTTTGGTGCGGCAAATTCTGTCGGAGGAAATGGATCTTACGCGGAATACAGTCCGGTTAAGGCATCCCAACTGGCAAAAAAGCCAGAAGGCCTTGAAGATACCATATCTGCTGGGATACCGCTCGCCGGCGCCAGTGCCTACCAAGCAATTTATGAGCATCTAGAATTAAAATCTGGGCAAAAAATATTGATTCACGGTGGTGCCGGTGGCATCGGCAGCTTTGCCATTCAGCTTGCAAAAAACATTGGAGCCTACGTCGCAACTACTGTTAGTGATGATAGCTTTGAATTAGCTAAGTCACTTGGAGCAGACCAAGTAATTGACTATAAAAAGACCGATTTTACACAGGTGATTAAAGATTTCGACGCAGTGCTAGATACGATTGGCGGGGACACCGGTATAAAAAGTTATCAGGTTTTAAAGTCCGGTGGCAAACTAGTTTCCTTATGGAGCCAACCAGATGAGGAGCTCATGAAAGTCAATCAAGTCGAGGCTGTATATCAGTTTACTTCTCCATCCGCTGATAAACTTGCAGTTCTGGCTGAACTTGTTAGCGCAGGCAAGATTAAGGTGATAATTGATAGTACTTATAAGTTTGACGAAACTGCCAAGGCTCTTGAGAAAGTTGTCAGTGGGCATCCTAGAGGCAAAGTCGTAGTTAGCTTGCGATAGTCACAGTTTGAAGCGCATAATGCTTACGTTATGTTTGGCTTCAATTGGGTTGACCTAATAATCCTAGGACTGGTCGGCGCAGGAATATATTATGGTCTTAAAGCCGGCCTTTCAATTCTGCTTTTCGTGCTAGCAGGTTTCTTCGGGGCGTTATTCTTGGCGGGCTGGATTTTTCCCAAAATAATCCCTATTAATGATCCCGGTCTTTTAGCAATTGTTAACGGTAATCTAGTGCTACTATTTGCAGTTTTTATAGCTGTAAAAGGATATGATTATGGTCAAAAATTTCGCTACTCACTTGGCAATGGCAAGTTATATCAATTGGAGAATAAACTGGGAGTTGTTGTTAGTACATTAGCTGTGCTAGTTATCGCCTGGTTGGTTGGGGCGATGATCGGACGTTTACCTTTTGAAGGATTTAGCAATAGTGTGCGTGACTCATATGTAATCAGTCGCTTAGACGGTATGTTGCCGCCTATACCTGCCGTCTATGCTTTGTTTGACAAACAGGTCAATCCTAACGCAGAACCATATGTAAAAACCGAAGCCGAGCCTAATCTAAGCAGCCTACCTAAATCAACTAATATGGAGCTAGCAATAAGCAAAGCCAAACAGTCAGTTGTGCGAATTACTAGTTTTGGCTGCGGTGGGTTGGTGTCTGGATCCGGGTTCGTGGTTGACCCAGAATTTGTTGCGACTAATGCTCACGTTGTTGCGGGTGTAGACCGACCGATCATCAAGTACAATAATCGTAGTTATGGGGGCCAAGTCGTGTTATTCGATGCGAACACGGATTTCGCAGTAATTAAGGTTCCGAAATTACCGCTGAAACCGCTCGGGTTATCTAAATCGGATGTAAAGATTGATAGCCCTGTGATTATTGCAGGTTTCCCAAAAGGCAATCAAAGTATACAGCTTGGCGCCATCCGCAATTTTACCGAATTGTATGCCTCAAATATTTATAAAAATGCTGAAATAAAAAGACCGATTTATGAAGTACAAGCCAAAGTAGAGGATGGAAGTTCAGGCGGACCAGTAATATTGGCTAATGGCCAGGTTGCCGGTGTTTTGTTTGCCAGATCACAGAGCAACCCAGATTACGGTTTCGTGCTCACCTCACAGAGCTTAATCCAGGAAGTTGCTAATGCCGAGGGAAGTAACCGTCAAGTAAGTACTGGTATCTGCGTTACAGATTAGAAAACTCTTTAACGGTCGATTTCTACGCTTTGCACTTGAGGGAATGCGGCCAGTTTGTCTTTGTATAGATTGGCATCCTGTTTTGGCACAATAAAATATACAGCTCCAAGATTCGCCAGCTGACAATACTTCTTTTGCGGCTGGAGCTTAAGAGTAATAAAATATTTTGCAACATCGTCACAGGTAGTTTGATCAGTAAAATACTGATCATTAAGTACTACGGTCAAACTAGCACAAAATGGTTGATCATCACTGCCAAAGCAAGTTTGAGTTATCTTCTTATCTGAGGGAGTGATCGACTTAATGCTAAAGTTGATCTTAGGTGAAGTAAGATCGCCCCAAACTACCGCGACTGTTCCGCTGCCAGTGCCTATTTGTGCGCCGGTTAGGTTTAAAGTATTTGTCCTTTTCTCGTTTGGAGCCAGTGTAAATTTGGCAATATCGGTCGTACAAGCTCCAGACGGACCCTGATCATTTATCAACAGTGTGGCGTTTTCTTGGCATGAACTCGAACCATACCATTCGTATTCGTCCTTGCCCTCGTTTGTCAGTGTTGCCAGCAAATCTATCTTCTCTGTGTAGCCAATGACGGATTTTGGATATATTACGCACAACTTGACGCTCGCTTTAGACGCACAAACCGATTTTGCTGTTTCTTTTTGGCTTTTTGCAGTTTTGGATGAGTCTGTTTTCTTGTTTTGATTATTGCGCACAACCACCAAAGTACTGATTGTAAATACCGAAACTGCCAGTGCTATTAGGACGATAAATATTGAAAAACCAGACTGTTTGCTAGTACGCTGCATGTCCAAATTTTAGCATAAGCAATAAATGGGGCGAGTGATGGGTCTCGAACCCACGGCCTTCAGTGCCACAAACTGACGCTCTAACCTACTGAGCTACACCCGCCATAAGGGTTAAATTGTTAAATGGTACCCCGGGCAGGACTCGAACCTGCAACCTACGGGTTAGAACTCCGTGACTCTATCCAATTGAGCTACCGGGGCGTACACGTTAAGTGGTGCGGGTGGGGGGAATCGAACCCCCATCACCAGTTTGGAAAACTGGGATAATAACCACTATACGACACCCGCTACAAGAGGTGATTATAGCATATTTGACTAAATATCGTGCAGTACCGTGATCTGAGCGCCCAGGCTGTTTAAGCGCTCGGCAAGGTCTTCATAGCCACGGTTTATTGTGTAAACATTTCGAAGTACAGACGTTCCAGGTGCTGCCAACATGCCAATTAGTAGCATTACTGCAGGACGGATGCCGCTAGGGGCAACAAGATCAGCCGGTTTGAATCGGGTCGGACCCTCAACATAAACACGATGCGGATCTGCTAGTTCAATATGAACGCCAATTTTTTTCATCTCGGTATACATTAGTGCACGATCCTCGTAGATCCAGTCATGGATTAGTGTACGTCCATGTGCAACTGCAGCGATTGGAACAAAGTAGGGCAAATGATCAATGTTAAGGCCTGGAAAAACATTAGGATGGATTTTTTCTCCAGGCGCCTTCAATGTTCCATTATGTTTGTGAATTTTAATATCGGTTAAATCTGTGTGTCCATTATCAGCTTTGTATATCGGACTAAGGTCATACTTAAGTCCCATTTTTTCTAACTTTAATACTTCTAATTCTAGAAATTCAATTGGTGCTCGCTTAATTGTGATTGAGGAATTAGTAGTTATAGCTGCGGCTATAAATGTCATGGCTTCGACTGGATCCTCGCCGGGAGAGAAACTTACGTTTTTACGAATATTGGCAAGACCGTGAACTCGAAGAGTGCTTGATCCAATTCCATCAATTTTTACACCCAGCTTAGTCAAATATACACAAAGGTCCTGAACCATATAGTTGGCACTTGCCATTTTTATGATTGTTTCACCAGGCGTAAGTGCGGCCGCCATTAATATGTTTTCGGTGGTTGTATCGCCCGACTCATACAGCACGACTGACCTACTGGGTACTTTGGGCTTAGACGTAACAAGATAGTGGCCAGATTTTGTATCTACATCTACGCCAAACTCCTCAAGACCATACAAATGAGGTAGAACTGTCCTGCGTCCTAACTCACAACCACCCGCATAAGGTATCTTGAATTGTTTAGACAGATGCATCAGTGGACCGATAAACATTAATACACTGCGCGTTTTTCGAGCGGCATCTTTGTTTATGTTGGCGAGATCTAATTTTGCTGGTGGTTTGATTTCTAGATCATTGTCGCCAATCCATCTTACTGACACACCAATGCTCGTAAGCACTTCGATTAACCGGTTAACCTCTTCAATTTTAGCTATATTCTTTAGCCTAGTTGTGCCCTTGTTGAGCAGACTGGCGCAGAGTAGGGCTACGGTAGCATTTTTACTAGTTTTTAAGGTAATTTCGCCCTTTAATTCGTGTCCGCCATCAATGTGTAGATTAATTGCTCCGCTGCTGATACTAATTAGCTGTTTGTGCAGTACATCACTTATGCGACCCATAGTTTCGATAGACAGGTTTTGACGTCCGTGTTCGATCCGATTGACAGCTGATTGTGAAGTGTTTAGGCGCCTAGCAAATTCAGCCTGCGTCAGGCCCTTTTCTTGTCTTACTTGAGCTATTAGCTTACCTATCTTCTGATTGGTAGTCGGCATTATCACAAAATAATATCATTTGTGACGTATTTTTCCAAATCAATATTGTTTATTCGTCAATCTGTTACAATGGAAGTATAAACGTAATTCTTGGAGAGGTAATGACCGATAAAGTAGTTGCTGATTTGATTGCAAAAGAAGAAAAACGCCAGCGTGAAGGGTTAGAACTAATTCCATCTGAGAACTATGTTAGTCGCGATGTGCTTGATGCGATGGGCAGCATTTTTACCAACAAATATTCCGAAGGCTATCCCGGTAAGCGATACTACGGCGGTCAAGAGAACACTGATGTACTCGAGCAATTAGCAATTGATCGAGCCAAAAAACTCTTCAAAGCTGACCATGCAAACGTCCAGCCTCACTCAGGTGCTCCGGCAAACGAAGTGGTCTATTTTTCCTGGCTTGAACCAGGCGATACGGTGTTGGCTATGGATCTCAGTCACGGCGGCCATTTAACTCATGGCAACCCGATGACCCGATCGGCAAAATTGTATAACTTTATTCCTTACAAGATGAAGGATCCAGAAACTGGGGAAATCGATTATGATGAACTTAGAGAACTTGCCCGTAAGCACAAGCCAAAAATTGTTCTAGCTGGCTTTAGCGCCTATCCTCGTGAGCTTGATTACGCGAAGTTTGCCGAAATTGGCAACGAAGTCGGCGCTTTGTTAATGGCAGATATGGCACACATTGCCGGTTTAATTGCCGGTGGAGTTGCGAAGAATCCTTTTGATTATGGCTTCCATGTAATCACTACGACGACACATAAAACTTTAAGAGGCCCGCGCGGAGGTTTAATTCTAAGCAAAGGCACAGTTAGTACCCCATTAAGAGCTCCCGAAAAGACTCTCGAAAACATCCCAACTCTCATAGACAGAGCCGTTTTCCCTGGTATGCAAGGCGGGCCACACGAGCACATTATTGCTGCAAAAGCTGTAGCTTTTGGAGAGGCTCTAAAACCTGACTTCAAAGAATATGCTGCTCAGATAGTAAAAAATGCCAGTGCTCTCGCCGATGCCATGCAGAATCAAGGCTTTCATTTGGTGACCGGCGGCACAAGTAATCATTTGATCTTGGCTGACGTGAATCGGAGTTTTGGTGTTGACGGCAAAATCGCAGAAGAGGCCCTAGATAAAATCGGCCTAACCTTAAACAAGAACTCAATTCCTGACGATCCGTTGCCGCCATTTAGGCCTAGCGGAATAAGGCTTGGCACCCCAGCAATTACTAGTCGCGGTTTGGTCGAAAAGGACATGTCCAAAATAGCTGATTGGATGAAACAGGCTATCGACAACAGAGAAGACGAAGCTAAACTTAACAAGTTAAGAGAGGAAGTTAAGTCCTTCTGTCTGAAGTTTCCTCTGCCCAGCGATACATAATCTAACTGTCAGCCTAATATGCCGGCTCAGATTTAATAAATTCGTCTGGCTCTTCTGCTAGATGAGGCAATAATTCTGGCTCTTGTTTTAGTATGATATTAAATTGAGTCTTTACGGTATCGATAATTTTGTTTTTGAATTTGAGCAAATCCTCGGTAGATTTTGCATTTTTGTTAACCAAAACCAATGATTGTTGAGGCCAGGTTGACATGCCAGTTTCGGCGTCGTCATACTGATGAAATCCAGCTTGGTCCAGCAGCCACGCTGCTGATAGTTTTGTTTCGCCAATACCAACTGACCAATGAGGTACGTCGGGATAATTTTGGCGAATATACTCAAACTCCTCATCATTGACGATGGGATTAGCAAAGAAGGATCCATTATTTCTGATGAGAGCTGGATCTGGTAATTTAGCAGATCTTATAGCAATTACAGCTTCTCGAACTGCCTTCGGACTGTGATCGGTGATGGAGTTTTCTTCAAAATATCTTTGTAGGCCAGGGTAGTAAGGTGGCAACATCTCTCCTTTACGCAAATGTAGCGTAAGTCCCGTGATGTAAAAGCGCCCTCGGTCAATCGTGTTAAATCTACTTGTTCGGTAAGCAAATCCACACTCGCTTCCGGGAATATTAACAAACTTTTCTTCTTTACTGTCATAGGCTTCTACTACTGTAAGTGTTTGGGCAATTTCCTGGCCATAAGCACCGACATTTTGCACGGGTGTTGCGCCGGCGGTTCCCGGTATAAGGCTGAGGGCCTCAATGCCAGTCAGGCCAGACTCAACCGACCTAGCGACACACTGATCCCAGTTTTCACCGGCACCAATTGTTATATATATGTCATCTTCATCCTGTTCAAAAACCTCATAGCGCATGATTTTATTGACAATGACTAGTCCATTAAAACCTTCGTCGCGCCAAACAATGTTACTGCCACCGCCAATCATGATAATGGGTAAGCTTTGTTCTTTGGCCCAATCTATCAGTTGCGTTAATTCCGGCCGACTTGTTACTTCGGCTAAATAGGCAGCTTTGCCGCCTAACCCCATCGTAGAATGATCGGCTAAGCTGGCATTTTTGATAACATCCATGCAGTCATTATACAGTTTTGGACTGGTTCGTCACCGCCTATGCTTACGCTTGCATACTTGCATAATTCGGCAGTAAAATATAGCAATGAGTAATGAAAAAGCACCATATCTGACGCTTGGACAACATCTCAAGTTTGTAAGAGAGCAGTCGAACGAGAGTTTATTAGAAGTGAGCGGAGCTGTTGAAATCGACGCTGAGCTATTGGAGAGGATTGAAGCTGGACTTGAACGCCCGGCTGAAGACATCCTGCTTCTTCTGATTAGTCATTTCAATGTTGCAGACAGAGAAGCCTTACAACTTTGGGAACTGGCTGACTATGACGGAGAATTGCCAGATCAAATAAAGCCGGAGAGTCTGGAGCAGCAGCTAAACGGCAAACAGATTGTTATGCTTGTTGGAATGGATGCAAGGACAATCTATAGTGATGGGCTTGATGTAATTTGGAATCACGCTGGTGTTACTCTGAATTTCACTCAAGCGAGTGCACCTGATCAGTCAATTCCGGTTGCTCGAGTCGGAATGAGCTATGATCAGGCACACAAGGTGCTGCATACATTAGAGCAAGCTTTATTGAGAGCAAAATATCTGCCTCCTAACCACATGTTGGCCTCCGGTACTGAGAATCAAGAGCAAAAAAGTTAGATTTCTTACAGACCTATTCCGATTACGATAATATGCTTTACAAGTTAACTTGCTTAAAAGATCGGAAAAGGGGCTTTATGACGATCGAGCAAATGATGAAAAATTTGCATGACATGGCCAAAAATACGGCCATCGACAAACCAACACCACCTAAACAAAAAAAGGCTAGTTAAGTACCGGCCCTCGGCCAATACTGAAGTAGGTGAAACCTGCTTTTTTCATTTGGTCGGGCTTCCAGACATTTCGACCATCGAATATAGTTGCTTTGCTTAAATGCCTTTTTATTTCTTCTAGATCTGTTTGTTTGAATTCATCCCATTCCGTGGCTAAAACAAGCGCATCAGCACTCTCGATCACTGCGAATTTATCATCTAAAACCTGTAAACGGTCGTGTTTGGGGAAGAATTGTTTAACATTATTGTTTGCCTCAGGGTCATAAGCTTTTACTACTGCTCCTGCATCTAGCAAATTCTTTATTATCACAAGCGCTGGTGCTTCACGAATATCGTCTGTATTGGGCTTAAAGGCAAGCCCCCAGACTCCTATTACTTTATCTTTGATGTCGCCGTTGAAGTGATCAATTAGTTTTGTCGATAAAACATGTTGCTGCTGATCATTGATGTCAATTGCCGATTTAAGCAGCTTAAAATCATAGCCAACTTCTTCGGCCATGTGATTAAGCGCACGTATATCCTTAGGGAAGCAGCTCCCACCGCAGCCTATTCCAGGATGCAAAAACTTATGCCCGATTCTGCTATCCGAGCCAATTGCCAACCTTAGCATATCAATATCTGCACCCATTCTCTCGGATAAGTTCGACATTTCGTTCATAAAGTTTACTTTTGTGACCAAAAAAGCATTGGCAGCGTATTTCGTTAATTCTGCCGTTACAGTGTCGGTGATGTATAGCGGCCTATCATCGCTAGTAAATGGTTTATACAACTCACTCATGATTGATCCGGCTCTTTTGCTAGAAACGCCAACCACAACTCTCTCTGGTTCCAAAAAGTCCTTAACGGCAAAACCTTCGCGCAAAAACTCTGGGTTCGACACGACGTCAAACTCGCCAGCAGCGTTTTTGGCAATTTGATCCCGAACTTTTTCGGCGGTACCTACTGGCACCGTGCTTTTATCTATAATTACGCAATATTTGTCTGGCAGAATACTTCCTAGCTGTTCGGCTACGCCAAGTACAGCGCTTAAATCAGCCGAACCATCATCTTGCGGTGGGGTTGGCAGGGCCAAAAATATTACATCAGCAGCAGCTATACCAGTCTTGGTTTCAGTAGTGAATGTTAAATTACCTGATTTAACTGCAGCTAATAATATTTCTTCTAGGCCAGGTTCAAAAATAGGCACTTGGCCTTTTTTAAGAGAAGCAATTTTTTCGGGATTGTTATCAATACAAGTAACTTGATTGCCGACATGGGCAAGACAGGTACCTGTCACAAGTCCTACATAACCAGTACCAATTACAGAAACCTTCATAGAGCAATATTATACACTGCCAGCTTGGTATGGGCTTATGGCTGAAATTTACAGGTGTGATATGATGTAACCAAATTTGCATCGCTAAGACATTAGAAGTAATTACGGAGTTGGGATGATTTTCGGAATAAGGAAATTTGATTTTATAGTTGCCCTGTATATTTTTGGTGTTATTACAGCGGAGTTAATGGGCGCAAAAACTTTCCCCTTAATTCAGACAAGCTGGCTGCATCTTAATGCAACTGTGGCTATCTTCATGATGCCACTACTATTTACGCTCACGGATATAGTAGTCGAAGTTCATGGTAGAAACCGGGCAAGAAGTATGGTTTTTTCTGGCCTGGCAGTCGTAGCGATGTTGATTGTTTATTCCTGGATTGCAACGTCATTGCCACCGTCAAGCCGTTATGCTCCGACCGAGAACGCATACGATACGATTTTCAGAGCATCAATTCAGATTTCTATCGCTAGTCTCATGGCGTTTGCAATATCTGAGTTTCTAGACGTTTTAATCTTCAGCAAACTGCGTGATCGTATGGGAAAACACGGTCTATGGCTGAGGAATAATGTGTCAAATTTTGCCTCTCAATTGGTTGATTCAACGGTATTCATCGTAATTGCATTTTATGCTTTCAATGAGTCGATATCGTCAAATCTGTCCTTTATGATCGGCCTGATTATTCCCTACTGGTTGCTGCGATGCGCATTGTCGGTAGCAGAAACTCCACTGGCTTATCTCGGCGTGTGGTGGTTGCGCGATGACGTAGATACTGATAAAAAGAAGAAATGAAAACCATCCTTGCGGCTGTAATTAGCCTTGACGGCAAGATTACTAAGCACAACGAAGACGATCTACATAGTTGGGTAAGTACTGAAGACCAAGAGCACTTTAGCGGACTGGTCGACAACTCAGACGCCATAATAATTGGTCGCAAAACCTATGAGCTGATGCGAGGCAATATTGAGCACAGAGAAGGTCTGCTAAGACTTATCATAACCAGCAAGCCGGATGACTTCTCTTCAGAAACAGTTCCAGGCCAGATAGAGTTTATTAAGGCTGATCCAGCATCTATTGTCGATTATCTAACACAGCTCAAAAAGAAGAATGTATTGATTGCTGGTGGAACCAGGATAATGACAGATTTTTTGGCAGCTGATTGCGTCGACGAACTTTATATAACAATTGAGCCGAAAATATTTGGTAACGGGGCAGAGCTTGTTTCCGGCAGGGAACTGGACGTAGATCTTGAACTAGTTAAATCTACTTATTTGAATGACGCTGCGACCATTTTGATGCACTACAAAATTCTATAATTTTAGTAGAGAGCTTCTTGTCTCACTTACGCCTGGGATTATTGTTTGCGTGTAGATGTTATAGCTGCGACCGTTAGCGGCTTGGGCGTTTTTGACAGTTTGTTCTGTTATGGCATCCTGTCTAGCTTGTATGCCCTTCAGTTTGATCTTAAGTTGCTGGAGTTTGGCTTGCTTGCTAGCTGAGGCGGTTGCGGTGTGGTGAATGCGGCTCATTGTGGCGCTTGCTTGAGCTTTTATTTCGGCAACAGCAAGTTTGTATTTTGCTGCTTCGATTTTGTCCTGAGCTCTCATTTTTGGTATCAGATAAGAATAGACTGGCAGATCGAAGATTACTGAACAGGAGGTTTCAGCAGCGGTGGTTTGAGTTGTGCTAGCTTTTAAGGTTTTTGAGTATGCATCAAGCTTCTTTTTGTATTTACTGATATCAGATTTTATCTGTTTAGGGTCCTTTTGAGTAACCGAAACATTAATTTTATCGCGTTTGGTTAATTTATATTTTGCGCTCCTAGCCTCCGCCTTTAGATTATTGTTGGCTTTTGTTTGTCTGGCCTTAATTTTTGCGGAAATCCCTTTATTCGAGCTATATTTTTTCTTCAAACTATTAAGAGCAGCTCTTCTCGCCTTAATTCTAGAATTGCCAAACTTTTTGATTGAAGCTAACTCGAACTGACCCAGAGTGCTTACACATTTGTTTTTGCTAGATAATATTATTGCCAATTGTCCGGCGGTTGCTCCTGGTAGCGAGTTTGCTCCTACGCCACTATTAGAACCAGGATCACTGCCGGTGCCATCTGTCGAATCATCCGCAGGTCCACCATTATCAATACTTGCATTACTGTTCGAACCCGCGCCTGTGTTCGTGTCCTTGTCCACGCACTCAGCAACATATTCAGCATCGGTCATTGTCCCGCGATCAACAAGCCTATCAATTATTCCATTCTCGCATTGGTCTGGTCCACAGGCGTCTATAAGCTTTTGGTCGGGAAGTGCATCGTATACATCTGGGTCCAAGTCATCTAAGGCATAGCACTCTGGAGAATCGGGGTCGCCACTCTGAGCCCCTAATACTTTATTTGAAGTTGGCCTTGAGTTATATACACCGAAACCTAATACACCTATTACAAATGCTACTGCAATCAGAAACACTCCGATGTGTAAGTGGCCTTCTTGATGTTTGATAAATGTCATTTTTATTTTTAATTTAATTTAAATTTCACATCAAGCATAAGCTCAATTACATTTAAAGTCAAACTTTTATTTGCTGTCTACTTTTTTGTGAAGTTCATCTATTGCTCTAAAGGCCAAATGAAAAGTGATTATTGCCATCGGGATCTCTACAAATAACCCCAGAGCAAAGGCCAGTAATTGTTCTCGGCCCGGTTCGGCAGTCAAGACGTCAAACCAGCAGTCAACTAGGAGAAGCGTAGCAAGCGGGGCGGCGGTTAGAACCATCCAGACTTTTCGTTGCCAAACAAAATACACCGTAAGTATAAAAAGTACTATCATGCAAAAATTTAAACCTATCCACGCCAGAGCCCAATTTTCGGCTAAATGTGTGTCGGGTAGGCTGCTTGCAAGATGCAATGTCCACGGCGAAAGAACGACAACAGCTAAAGTATAAACCGCCACTATCCATCTGGGGTAAAGGTATCTATATCTAGCCATATTTATTATGTTACAACAAAAATCATCTTACGCTAGACATTGAGTGCAATGAGAGCTAGGCCCAGTAGTATACTAGCAATCCCCGCCCACTGCTTGTTCGAAACATCTTCTCGTAAAAACAATACGCCAAACATAACTATAGGCAGTATGGAAGCTGTTTTAATTGCCCCTACGTAAGCCTGATTTGGGGCTAGAACCTTTGCTTGGTATGTTGCGATCATATTGATTGTGTAAGTAAATCCAACAAGCACAAGGGCCCATGCATGATCCTTAGCCTTGCGTCCCACAGTTCGCCAATATTCTTTTGATTTTTTACTGGTGGTTTTAAGTATCAAGAGACTGACCAATATTACAAAAGGGATAGTTAGAGCAGAGCTATAAAAATTGTAACTAGTAGGATTGCTCATCCTAATCATCTTTACCTCAATATTCGAATATATGCTCATAACAATAATGCCGGTCAATATATAAATTAAGGCTGATCTGTGAGCAGTTGCAGAAGCCAAATTTTTGTGCCTTTTTGACCTAGCTACTGCCCAGGCACCAACTACAATAAAACCAGCACCTATTGCGCCGGAGTATGTTGGTTTTTGTCCGAGTATAAGATACGCACCAATCATATTTGTGACTATAAAAAGCGACATTATCGGAGCAACATAGCTGATATCGGCAATAGAAATAGCTCGGAAGTAACAATATAAAAACAATGATTGCAGCACTACATACAAAGCCATAAGCTGCCAAAAAAATTCGGGCAACTCACTTGGTAAATAAAATTTAGCAAAAAATAGTGACAGAATAATTAGCGGCATTGCCACGGCTTGTTGAAGCCATGCCATTGCGATGCTGTCTATATTGCCGGCCGCTCTTTTTTCGGCGGAGCGTCTGGTAGCAAGCACCAATAGCGCCAAAATAGAAAGAGCGAACCACATATCTGCAATTATACAGTCGAAAATGGTACGCCCGGCAGGATTCGAACCTGCGACCCCTTGGTTCGAAGCCAAGTACTCTAATCCGCTGAGCTACGGGCGCATATTATCGTATACTAAAGTCTACCAGAGATGACGGAGAGAAGGTAGTGATGATAACAAACATGCATCAGGCTGAAGCTGAACTGGCAAAATACGTTCCTTTGGTTGCCCAATTGCCGGGCGAGCAAATGACACTGGAGCGAATCAAGCCCTTATTGAAGTTATTGGATAATCCTGAAAAAAACTTAAATGTAATTCATGTTGCCGGAACTAGCGGCAAAACCTCCACGTCTTATTATATTGCCGCGCTGTTAACCCAGTCAGGTAAAAAAGTCGGACTAACGGTTTCACCCCACATCGACACAGTTCGAGAAAGGGTGCAGATTAATATGCACACTATAAGCGAAAGTAGATTTTGTGATTATCTTGAAGAATTTATAGAATCTGTCGATAAGCTAGAAGTACTGCCTACCTATTTCGAATTCTTGTATGCATTTGCAATTTGGGTATTTGCTAAAGAAAAGGTTGATTATGCCGTTGTAGAAACAGGAATGGGTGGACTTTACGACGCAACAAATGGGGTTACTAATTCCAATAAAGTATGCGTAATTACTGATATTGGATTGGATCATACGCATATTTTAGGCAACACAATAGAAGCAATAACGCTACAAAAGGCTGGCATTATACATGAAGGAAACCAAGTATTTATTTACGGGCAGTCAAACACAGTTAACAAGTTAATTAAACAGTATGCGGTTGATAAAAATGCCAATTATAATCAAATAGACTCTGTGCAATCACCTGCCATTATTGGCCTAATTGGCTACCAAAAACGTAACTTTTTGCTTGCCGTTGAAGTATATAAATACCTGTCACAAAGAGATAAACTTAGAAACTTAACAAGTAAAGAATACATTCATGCTGCAAATATCAATATTCCTGCTCGTCTTGAGATGATAAAGTTGCAAGATAAACGGATTGTTCTTGATGGAGCTCATAATATTCAAAAACTAGAGTCATTTATTGAAGCATATAAACAGAAGTATAAAGATATAAAGCCGACCGTTATTTTTGCACTTAAGCAAAACAAAGAATTCGTGGAATTTGTTAAAGATTTATCCAAGCTTAGCAATAAAATAGTGATTACTGCCTTTAATACAACACAAGATCTTCCGGTAATTTCGCTCGATCCTAAAGAAGTCATAAGCGCTTCGAGTGAATTGAAGGGTATTGATATAACTTCAATTCCCGATCATGATGATGTCGTAGATTTTATTCAGAATTCGCCCGAGCATTACTTTGTCATCACTGGATCTTTTTATCTTATAAGCCAAATAAGACCAAAACTTAAGAACTAGAACTTACTCGAAATCGATAAATATTAATTGGCTGATTCTACAATCGGTCGAATTTTGGCTCGTACTATGAACGCTATTACGACTGAAATGATTGCGAGCGGCATTGTTTGAATTCCGTCAGTACCCAAGAACAGACACGCTAGCAGGACCGAAACAAAAGGCAAACCTAGCATAGAAACGGTCATAGAAGCTATACCAACAGCGACCATAGGGACCATTGGTATGCCTGTTATGTGACTTATAAGTACTCCAAGCGCTGCACCGATGAACATTGCCGGGAAGGTGGGTCCGCCGCGGAAGGCAACAAGTGAAGCTCCGTAGGCAACTCCCTTGATAAGCACGATTAATAATAAAACCCCAGCCGAGTAAGTTGCTCCTTGACTGAGCAAGGTTGGTAATGAGTTCTGGCCGGAGAACAGTATCAGGGAGTTTGGCTTATCGGTAATTTGGGTGAAGACGACCGCTAAAACCCCGATTAATAAAGAGATCAAAAGGGTGCTTGTAAGTCTATATTTCTCTACAATAGGACGAATACTTAATCCTACAAATCTTATAATTTCTACGATAAATGGCGCGGCGAGTCCAAAAATAATAGCCCATATAATTTGAATGCCGGTAATATGATCAAACGCCGGCAGCCCACTAACTGTTAAAGAAAAAGTACCAAGGCCTGTCAGCGAATCAAGGCCCAAAAAAGTTAGGTAACCAACTCCTGCGGCCAGTAATCCTGGCAATAAAACCGCTTGCATCATGGCGCCTCCAATGCCGGCTACTTCCATCATCAAAAAAGCTCCTGTAAGAGGATTGCCAAACAAAGTACTAACTGCCGCGAAGCTGCCGGCAACAGCCACAATCGCACCGGCTTGATTAGGTATGTCCTTCTTGAGTAGGCTGATTGCTAAAAATGCCATGCCTCCGCCTAAGGCAATTAATGGCGCCTCAGGACCTACCACGGTACCAAGACCTATACTGGCTAATGCCGCGATCGTTACACCTATAATGTTTTTGCGCTGCAATGGTCCACCACCCGTTTTAAAACCCTCGATTGGTGTTTCTCCACCTTGCCCGGGTAAATATTTGATTGCAAGCGACACGATCAGACCTGCCAGTACTAGCGGTACAATGGGCCACCATTTTACGACAGTAGCATTATCTATGTTTTCAGGAATTGTCGTAAACATTAGCTCTTGTAGTTTTTCTGTCAAATACAAAAAGAAATAGGCGAGTATAGAGATCGGAATTCCAAGAATTCCGGCGAATATAAGTATTGAAATGTAACCTTTTGACTTAATTATCTCACCAGGATCTGGTTGCGCCGACATATCAATAACCCCTATTATTTAACTCAAGCATAACTCAAACTCCGGCAACAGCAAAATCTTCAATATTAATGTAGACTGAGGTAAATGAAAGACATCTTTGCTATCACTGCAGCAATTATTGCTGTTATTGGCAATGTGCCTTATCTCATGGATGCTTATCATAAGCGGGTTAGACCGCATCCATATACCTGGATGGTTTGGGTGATCGTTTCTAGTATTACTTTGTTTGGCCAGATAGACAAAGGCGCCGGCATTGGGGCTTTACCCGCCGGAGTAGCACTTTGTTTTACAGTCATAATATTTTTATACTCGCTTCAATATGGCTTCAAATATGTCCGTAAAACTGATAAATATTTTCTCATAGCGGCTTTACTTGGGCTAATACCTTGGTTTTTAACAAAGGACCCGACGTGGTCGGTCGTTATTGCAGTAAGCATAGATTTAGTCGCTTTTTATCCGACTATCAAAAAAACTTGGAAAAACCCAAGTACTGAGACAGCGCCTTTATATGGTGCAAACGTTGTGCGGCACATTTTAACTTTGTTTTCTCTACAAGCATACAATGTTGCAACAACCTTACATTCAATCGCTATGATCGTAACTAATTCGATCATGACTTTGATAATAATATTCAAGAAAACACCTCCAAAACAACTTGACTCAAAATAAACCTCGGTTCATTATTGTTGTAAACAAGGGGATAAATGGCTTTTAAACGAGTGTTTCTAAATGGTGTGCTGCCAATAGCCAAAAACTCTATTTCGATTGAAATAGTAGCTGGCGTAACTCTGGCTGCACTCGCAATACCCGAGGTAATGGGTTACACAAAAATTGCCGGTATGCCAGTTATCACAGGACTATATACAATTCTTTTACCGATAATTATTTTTGCCTTGATTGGTTCATCGAGACATTTAGTTGTAGGTGCAGACTCGGCCACGGCAGCGATTATGTTTGCGGGCTTATTGGCGCTTGCTCAACCTTATTCATCCGAATGGGTAGCTTTGGCCGGCTGGCTTGCGATATTAGTTGCCGGATTCATGATTATAGCTAGTATATTCAAATTGGGTTTCCTGGCCGACTTTATGTCGAGAACTGTGCTGATCGGATTTTTGACAGGAGTTGGCATTCAGGTGGCATGCGGTCAATTCGCAGGCATGTTCGGCGTAGAAAAAACTGGTCGTGGGCCAATTATGCAGGCGATTAATGCTTTTAAGGATTTACCCAATGCCAGCGCGGCAACGATCGCCGTTTCGGCTGGGGTTCTAGTGGTGATTCTTGGTTCAAGGCTGATCAATAAAAAGATCCCCGGTGCTCTTATCGCTGTAATTGGCGCTATTGCTTTGAGTGCCTGGCTGGACCTAAGTGCACAGGGCGTTTCTATTCTAGGAACTGTGCCTAGTGGACTGCCTAGTTTAATTATTCCGGCTATACCAACAGCTACGCAATGGGCCACGCTCGTGCCCATAGCAGGCTCACTGGCCCTGGTGATTTTGGCTCAGAGCGCGGCGACATCCCGGGCATATGCGGTCAAGTATGACGACAAAGGTTTTGAAGAAGATCAGGACCTTGTCGGCATCGGTGGTGCGAATTTGGGCGCAGCGCTAACAGGTACTTTTCCAGTTAATGGTAGCCCAACTAAAACTCAGATGGTCGATAGTGCTGGTGGACGAAGCCAGCTTGCGCAACTTACAACTGCCGCATTAGTGGTAATAGTACTGCTCTTTTTAACTAAGCCGTTGTCTTACATGCCTAATGCGGTTCTGTCTGCCGTAGTGTTTCTGATTGGCGTAGAACTGGTCGACTTCAAAGGCATGAAAAGCATTTATGATACCAGAAAAGCCGAATTCTGGGTGGCTATGGTAACTGTAGTAACTGTGGTAGTGGCAGGGGTGGAGCAAGGTATATTGCTAGCAATTGCACTCTCGCTTATTGTTCATGTAAGACATAGCTATAAACCATCAAACGCGCTGATAGCTTACAAGGACGGTAAAATTACTACTTTGCCAGTAACGACGAGGACCCAGTCTGTGCCCGGTCTTATGATTTATTTATTTGGAGCAAATCTATACTATGCCAATGCCGAATCATTCCAGGATGAAGTCATTAAACTTACCAAAAGGCCAAAAACCAAAATTAAGTGGTTTGCAATTGATGCTATAGCTGTTGGAGATATTGACTACACAGCGGCAGAAGTTCTGCGCAAGGTCGTTAACTCGCTAAAGGCCAAAGGAATACGTGTGGTGCTGGTTAATGCTGAGAGACATGTCAAGGAAGAATTAGAGGCCTCCGGTATATACGAAATCATTGGGGCGGAAAATATCTATCCGAATATACATGATATGGTTGCAGATTATAACCGTGAGCAACGCGAGAACGGCACGTCCTAGCCGCCAAAAACTCTCTTGACTAGTTCAAATGCTGCAGTCCCCAGTGTTAGTATCAGGCCGATTCCGACCGAACCAAGTACTATACCCACTATAAAAAGCACGATATCCTCTAGTAGAATCGCTAATCCTATAAAAACAACTCCCAGAGCCGGCAGCGTGTCTAACCCTGAAAAAGGAATGGCGGTAATTGCAAACAGGGTAAAGATTAGTACGAACACTCCCATAAAAGAAATCATTGCATGGTTGCTAAGTACCGAGCTCATGCGAGGACGTGAATACTTCTCAAGTTTGCGGATGGCGTTGATTGTATATGGTATGCCAGTTTTGACAACAGAATCTGGGAGTTGTTTTTTGAGAAACTTCTTTGGCAGCCAGACTCTGCGCAGTCCAAATATTAATTCCAACGCCAGAATAATCGTTATTGCCTCAAAAACGTGAGTCACTATACCAGTTGGCAATGGTGTTGCAGGAAGGGCCATTAAGACCACGAAGAGAATGGCAAAAGATTTCTCAGCAAAATTATCCAATAGGCCACCAATAGTCTTAGGCTTGCTGCCCTTGAGCCATTTGTCTAGGTGTTTGCTGAATGGCTCTGGATGCATTACTTCACTAAAGCTTTGAGTATCGAAACGGCCACTATAGAAACAGCAGCGGTCAGTACGGTGCCCCAAACCATATCCACACCGGTTACGATTGCTGGCCAGTTTTTTAGGGTAGCGTGATTTGTTAGATCGTAGGTTGCATATGTAACTAGTCCAAACAAAGCGCCTAATAAGCCAACTTTTACTATTGCCCAACTCTCTCGCCCGCCCGGGTAGACAACGAATAATGTCACGCCCAGTATGAATATCAGATAGAAGGCTGCAGCGGCAAACCAGTTTGGTTTATCAGCCATAATAAAGCCGATATGCTTTTTATAAAACTTGGGTGCAATTAGTCCCAGCCAGGCTGCATCTAGGACCGTCATTGTTAATAAAGAAGTTATATAGGCGTATATGTAATTCATAGTACCTTCATTATATCAGCCGAATAAAAAACGCCCGCTGGAGTTGCGGGCGTTTTAATGATTAACCCAAAAACCTTATTGAACAACAGGTGGCTGAGTTGGGCCACTTGGAGAGCTTGGCGGAGTAGGCGCTGGACCTTGTGGCTGAGCAGGTGCTGGAGCACCAGCAGCGGCTGCACCGTCGCCACCGATATATTTGGCGTCACCGAATCCGAGGATTAAGTAACCAATTATGCTGAAGAACCATAATGCTATAACTCCGAATAGTGCGCTTTGACCAAATCTTTTAGCTATGTCTACTGACACAACTATTGAAATTACAAAGTTAACAAAAGGAATCAGCATTAATAACAGCCACCAGCCGGGTCGACCGGCGACTTTTAGAAGTAGGTAGATGTTATAAATTGGGATAATCGCTCCCCAACCAGGTTGTCCTGCCTTAACAAATACTTTCCATAGTGCTATTACCGCAATAATGAATACTGCAAGATATACGAGCATGAGCACGCCAAAAGCCGCTCCTCCACCAGATGTACTGGTTGTTGTAGTAGTGTAAACTACCTCTGCTAAGTTCAACATAGCAAGTCCCCCTTAAAATTTCTATGTAGGCATTGTACACCTTTTAAAGCGATCCGTTTATATATTTTTCCACAATAATATTTTTTGAGTGACTTGTGTCACAGCAGATCCGCCTCTTATGGATAACAATTAAGAAGATCCGTAAAAACATAACAAGTATAAGGTTAATAAAATGGCAAAAAAATCGAACGATCGACAAACAATAGACAAAGTGTTCGTCCTTTTAGGAGTGGTGATGATGCTCGTGCTTCTTGTAGTGGGTATCCTCGCGTGGCAAGCTTACAAGTTTGCCGACAATCAAGTTAAGTCAGAACTCGTAGCGCAAAAAATATTCTTCCCGCCCAAAGGCAGTCCAGCACTAGATCCGGCTAAATTCCCAACACTTCAAAAATACGCCGGTCAACAGGTTGATAACGGGGAAAAGGCGAAGGCATACGCCAATGACTTTATTGGCAAGCACCTAGAAGAAGTAGCAGGCGGCAAGACTTATTCGGAGGTTAGTACGGCAGCCATGGCTGACCCCACAAACGCTGAGCTGCAAAAACAAAAAGCTGTACTTTTCCAGGGTGAAACTTTGCGCGGTCTTCTGCTCGGTGACGGATATGCCTACTGGCAATTTGGCCAAATTGCTATGTATGCTGCAATTGTAGCTTGGGTAGGCGCTGCTTTGATGGGTGTACTGGTGCTGCTTGGCCTGCGACGAATCTAATCTATTTAACTCTAGGTAAGGTAAAAGTAAAGGTGGTGCCTTTGCCAAGTTCAGAGCTCTTAAGTCCGATTCGACCACCAGATTGTTCAACTATAAGTTTAGAAATATATAGTCCAAGTCCAGTGCCTTTGGTCGTATCACGGGTCAAGATATTATTGCTAGCTTGTTGAAACTTCCTAAATAGTAATCGCTGATTCTCGGGCGACATGCCTCTGCCTGTATCTGTAACCGATGTATAGACGAAATTTTCGTCCAGCTGGGTGCTAATAGTTATTGAACCTTGTTCGGTGAATTTGACAGCATTGCCGACAAGATTATAGATTACCTGTTTAGTGCGTTGACGGTCTGCTAGGACAGGAGGTGCCGAAGCAACGCTGACATCACTGATTAGCTTGATGCCTTTTTCGTCACACAAATTCTGAAGTTCTCTTACCACATCAGTTACGATATCCTGCAGGTTAATCGTTTCAGGATTGATCGGCATTTTACCTTGCTCAAGAGCCGAAACGTCCAAGAAGTCATTAACGAGCTCGATTAAGCGCACCGAAGATTCATGGATATCGTTGATCATTTCTTTGAGATCCGGGTTGGTCAGCTCTGCTGCGTAATATTTATTAATCATGGCGGAGTTACCTCGAATAGCAGTTAGCGGAGTACGAAGTTCGTGCGAGGCTATTGATAGGAACTCATCCTTTGAGCGGTCTAGCATTTTTTGCTCGGTAATATCTTCAAGAAGAATTACGGCACCGATTTTTTGAATATCACCATTACCGTTATCGCTGATCATTGGCGCAATAAAAACCCTGGCAACAAATTGACCGATATTGACCTCGCCTATTTCGTGAGGCTGATTTGTTTGTAGACTATCCGTGATCAAGTCAGTTATTTTTAAATCAGGCTGGAGTATCTGATCTATCTTGGCGAGAGTCCATTCTGATGGTGCCGAATTCTCCGCAGCAGGCGCAGCCCCTTTAGATAACAGCATGGTTTTGACCGAATTGTTTGCCAAAACCACATCCGGTTTAACGTCTGTCATGATAAAGCCCATCTTGAGACTGTCCAAAAAAGAATAGGCTCGAGATGTCGAGGCAATTAACTGATCGGTCCTAGTTTTTACGTCTTGTTGAAGCTGCGAATTTTTATTGTCTTGCTCAGTGTAAGTTGCGCTGATCAGTTGCAGCAGACTGCCAAGTTGTGGCGTCAAGGATGGGTTCTGGCCTAGGGTTTGCCTGATTTGAACAGTAAGCAGCTGATGAAAATTGACTGGCTGCATGATTAAACCAATTTGCCCACCTATTTGCTATTTATTGATCTGAGTTATTTTCGTCGTCAGCAGAATCCGAAATGCCTGCGTCGTCTGTGCTTGTTGAATCATCGCCAGTTGAGGATTTTGCCAGTACCGACTTAATCCAAGCGATTACTTGATCGGGCTCAGTTTCGCTTTTGACGATAGACAGAGTGGCACCTTTGCTAAAAACTTCATTTGAAACGCGGATATCAGACATATTCGTCAGAACTACTACTGGAGTGTCCTTAGTCTTCGGGTCTTCGCGCAGATGAGTTAACATTTCAACACCGTTCATGGTCGGCATCATAATGTCTAAGAGAATTACATCTGGAGTATATTCTTTGAGTTTGTCCAAGCCCTCTTGGCCGTTTTCGGCAACTTCAGTTTCGTACCCTTCTAGCGTGAAGAGTTTTTGATACATTCGATAAATTAGCGGATCGTCTTCGACGAGCAAGATTTTAGTCATAAGTCTTTTACCCTTTCTGTAGCCAAGTATATCTGTCTATGCCCCAACTATCAAGAGAGGCTATTTTGCGGAAATCTTGCCGGTTTCCAACAATGCTAACAGCAGGACTGCCAAAGCTACCCGGTAAATTATAAATATCCCAAAATTGTTCTTCGAAATATATTTTAGAAGCCAAGCAATTGCAGCATAAGCCACAATGAAGCTCACAATGGTCGCGACAATGGTAGCCGGCCAGCCCACGCCGCCGCTTATGTCATTGGCGCGCGTAACAGCTTCGAGGGCTCCGGCAGCTACTAGTGCTGGAATTGACAGGAAGAAGGACAATCGCATAACGGTGACCCTATCAAAACCCCTAAACAGGCCGGCTGACATTGTCGCGCCAGACCTTGAAACACCGGGGATTAGAGCCAAACATTGGATCACGCCAATGAATAGGGTGTCCTTCCAAGTGGTGTTTTTTTCGTGCCGATTTAGCTTGGCAGTAAAATCTGCCAGCCACATAACTCCGCTCCAGAGCAGCAGGGCAGCAGCAACGACATATAGGCTTCTAATCGAGGTTTCGATCTGGTCCTTAAAGGCTAGGCCGACAATTCCAATTGGTACCGAACCCAGCAAAACTGCCCAGCCAAACCTAGAGTCAGGCTCTTGTCGAGCCTGCTTGTTAAATAAACCAACCAACAAAGCCTTAACGATTCTGTAAATGTCTTCTCTAAAATAAATCAGGACCGCTGCGATTGCACCGATTTGGATAATTGCCGTAAAAGCTGTCATGCCTGGATTGTCGATATTATAGCCCATCAGTTTTTCGGTAATTGTCACATGAGCTGTGCTGCTAACAGGGAGAAACTCAGTAATACCTTCAACAATCCCAAGAATTATCGCGTCGATAAAAGTCATTATTTATATAATAGCTCAGCCGAGCTTAGCAGACATAATCGTAATCTATATTTTTGCTTATAAATTGAGTTAAGACGATTTTACCACCAGAGGTTAATGGTGAAGCAGTGCAGGCTTGTTTGGCAGTGCTTTGATTTGCTCCACCCGGACGCCAGTTATCGAGTTTGTTAAGGTTGCTTACTCCAGAAATAACATCGCCGGTAATCTGAGTCCATTGATAAGCCGTTGAATAGAGTCCGACCCTGGCTCCGGACGATGCAAACTTGGCGGTAAAGCCTTCCAATACGGCAGTGTTACTTTGTTTGTTAAATAAAGTAGTAGATGGCTTCCAGGTATTCATAGTTTCTACATCCAACCACCATTTATAAGTACTGGCGTCAGGATTAATGCCAGCCTGATTGGCGGCGGGAATAAACCTTATATTAATGTCCTCATCAGCGCGATTCCAGCCGTACTGCCATGCGCAAGCAAGGCTATCAGAACCATCGCAGATGCCATAAATGGTATTCCCAGAGGTAGGCCATGAAGTTGTACCTAAACCACCAGGATTAGCTGTATTTACATAAAGTTGAATCTTGTCCTGATTCGTCCCGCCTAGTGACTTGCTAGCCCAGACTAATTGGTCCTTGAGGCAAGGATTATTACTAGTAGCAACTCCACCATTCACGCCGATAACTCCAAATGCTTGGGTTTTTGGAACAGTCTTATTGCATTGCGGATAGGAAATATCGATTCCAAGAGTTGTTTGAGTCTGGTTGGATGATTGTGTATTTTTGGCTGCCGAAGCGTTTGCGCTGAAGGCAAAAATCAGACCGAGAGCCATTGCCACACCCAAAATATGCTTGTACATCCTACTATTATAGCAAAAAACGCAAATTTAATCTGTTTTAGGTACAAGCTGTTAATATTTAGTTAATGACTTGGCAGATTACCGTACTCGGTTATTTTATTTTTGGCACAATCAGCAATTTATTCCGTAGATACCTCGCCGTTAAATTGCCCGAGCATAACCGCTTGGTAAATGCGTCGTTTTTCTTAATTATCTACCCAATCGGTTTGGTCGTTGCTTGCTTTGCTCCTCACAACCTTGCCATTGGTTGGCAGAATTTTTTGTTCGTATTCCTCGGAAGTATGATTTTTCCAATATTCAACATAGTTGCCTATAAAGGCAATGAGCTTGTTGACGCCGGCCTATTCAACATAATCAGTAACATCACACCCATTGTCACGATTGCCGTTGCTTCATTACTTTTGAATGAAAGCCTGTCGTCGAGCCAAATAATAGGGGCGACAATAATTATCGGGTCCGCATTCTTGGCGACCCTGCCAAATTTACACCACCACATGAAGGCCAACAGCCAAGGATTAATACTCAGCTTCCTTAGCTTTGTAATTTTAGGTGTAGGCATAGTTTTTGAACGATGGATGTTGGGCCGGATGGACTTCGGAACTTACTTAGTCTTTGGCTGGGGATCACAAACTTTTTGGATGCTTGTCTTTGCATTCAAAGAGCGTAAAAACATTAAGCTCTTAACCCCAAAAAATATCCGACGCCCAATACTCATGTATTCATCAACCAAGGCAATAATGGGGCTGTCTTTTGTTTCTTCCCTAAAACTAAGCGGAAACGCTTCGCTCATAAGCTCTGTTACTAGCTTTTTATCAGTAATTATCGTCATCGCAGCATATTTTTTCTTAGGCGAGAAACAGCATCTTTGGCTGAAACTTACCGCAGCATTGATCGGTACAGCTGGTCTAATAATTATGTATACTTCTTAACTATTTTGAAACAGGTTGGCGCAGAATTGTCCTAAGCTTTTCAGGTGCAGTTCGGCGTGGATCGCCGAAATATAACTCATGGTGGTGCCCACGAGGTTTGTAACCTTGGGCGGCAATGAATTCGTGTAGCTTCTCTATGTTAGGTCCTTCATCTTTGTAGGGGCCAATGTGCATGAGTTGGGCTGACAGTCCTTCTTCGAATGCTTCGAGCCGGGCGATTCTAAAAACTTCACTTGCTTTTGACTTTACAAGCTCTTCAACTACTTCGCTAAAATATTCAGGCGTAACAAATTCTGGCAGTCTGTGCATTGCCACCCATTTCCAATCATCAGGATTATCCGTATCAAAAGGTTTGCCGCTGATAGTCCACCAGAGACCTTCAACTGGAGGCATGGTGAATTTAGAGTAACCCGGCGGAGTAGGGTGCTTTTTGTCCCAGAATTTTATGCCGTAAACAATTCCATATATGGCTTGCATCGCCGTTTGAAAAGCAGTTTCACTAGACTTTGATGTTTCTGGTGCGCCTTCACCATCAACCATCACAAAATTCATTTTTGGTATTGCAATCAGACTGGGTTCAGGCTTGGCTTTATAGGTCGGGTCTTTTTTGTAGTCGATGGTTTGCATACGTCCCCCTTAGACAGAATTTTAGTTAAAAAAACAGATGGCCGCAGTAAAATAATCAACCACAGGGTGTAAAATATATCTGTGGCCACCAAGTTGATTATCAAGACATCAAAACTTACCAAGCATTATGGTGAGGTTAAGGCCATTCAGGATGTTGATCTTGAAGTGTTGGAAGGCGAAATATTTGGTTTTATTGGTCCCAACGGAGCAGGTAAGTCGACAACTATAAGGGCCTTGCTCGGTCTGATATATCCTACCAGTGGCACTGCTGAGATTTTCGGCAAAGATATAAGCCGATACGGCGAAGAAATCCGCCAGGACATAGGTTATCTCCCGTCGGAAGTTTTTTACTACGACGATATGCGCGTAATCGATTTACTCAATTATTCAGCTAGTTTTTACCAAGTCGACAAAGCCAAAATTACCTCGAGCATTGATGAACTTGCAACCCTGCTGGACTTGGATTTACACAAAAAAATCGATGACTTAAGTTATGGCAATAAAAAGAAGGTTGGCATAATCCAGGGATTATTACACCAGCCAAAGCTGATAATACTTGATGAGCCGACAGGCGGGCTCGATCCCCTAATTCAGCAAAAATTCTTCAATCTGCTCAGGCAAGAAAACGAGCGTGGCGCAACTATACTCATGTCTTCACACGTACTGGGAGAGGTGCAAAAACTATGCAGTCGCGTTGCTATTATCAAAGAAGGCAAAATCATCAAAGTTGAGTCAATAAACAGTCTGGCTGAGAGCAGTACCAAACGGGTCAGGCTGGAAACTGTACGTAAGCAAGACAAAAAGACATTTGATATTAAGGGTATTAGCGATCTAGTTATTGACGGAGATAATGTTAGCTTCCTGTTTAGGGGAAAAGTGAACGAAATCTCGAAGTTGATCGCAAAGCTTGATCTTAAGAACTTTACTGTTGAAGAACCTGATCTAGAAGAAATATTCCTTCACTATTATCAATAGTTTATGAACATTTACCTAAGAGAAATTAAATCATACCGCCGCTCGACTATTATCTGGGCAGTCAGTTTATCCCTTATTGCGATAACCTTTCTCTCTTTGTATCCTTCGTTTGCAAAGGATGTGGATCAAATGAAACAAACATTGGCTAGCTTCCCGCCTGCCTTAAAGAATGCATTGAACCTGTCAGTGGCTACGTTTTTTACTATATATGGCTTTTTTGCTTACATGCTGAACTTTTTGTTATTGGCTGCGGCAATTCAGGCTACGAATCTTGGGGTTGGCATACTGGCTAAAGAGGATTTTGGCAAAACTTCAGATTTTTTGCTGACTAAGCCGATATCCCGAGCAAGTGTGGTCGCTCAAAAATCTTTTGCAGGGCTGACTGTCCTAGTTCTTACAAATATTATTCTCGGCTCGGTGGTTTTCGTAACGGCCAATTTTGTAAGCAAAGAGTCGATTAACAACAGCATCATGCTGCTGCTGATAGTGGAAATTTTTATCGTTCAGCTGGTGTTTTACGTTTTAGGGTTACTGCTTGCAGTTACGATTCCCAAGATTAAGTCAGTTATAGCGGTGGCGTTGCCGACGGTTTTTATCTTCTTTATCGCAGGAACTTTAGGTGAAATATTTGGACGCGATGAAGTCAGATATATTTCGCCGTTTAAATTCTTTGATTCACAGTATGTTATCAAAAACACAGCCTACGAACCCCAATATTTAATCATCGGAATTGTTTTTATTTTAATCGCTATGAGCCTAACCTATTTGATTTATATTAAAAAAGACATTAGGAGTGCGGTGTAGTTATGAATGTTTTTATAAGAGAAATTAAAGCTCACCGCAGAGGACTTTTCTTCTGGTGTCTGGCCATGGTAATTCTTGTTTCGTCCAGCATGGCGAAATACGCCACATTCAACTCGACAGGCCAGTCCATGAATCAGGTTGTTGATCAGTTTCCAAAGGCTATAAAAGTCGTTTTTGGGATTAGCGGATTTGATCTTACGACAGCTCAAGGATTCTTCGGGGTAACGTTTTTGTATATAGCATTGTTGGCGGCAGTTCACGCAGCGATAATCGGGGCAGAAATAATTGCCAAGGAGGAGCGGGATCGTACATCTGAATTTTTGTTTGTTAAGCCTATAAGTAGAGCTACTGTCGTAACTTCAAAGTTGGCTGCTGGGATAATTAATTTGATAATTCTTAATTTGGTGACTTGGATTTCATCAGTATATTTTGTTAATTATTTTGCCAAGAATTTTAACGACGGAGGATACATTAGTGCACTTATGATTGCCTTAGTTATGCTACAGTTAGTTTTCTTTAGCATCGGTGCGGCAATTGCCGGATTATTGAGACGACCCAAAGGCGCATCAGGGTTATCAACTGCAGTTATGATGGTTGCGCTGTTAGTGATGTTTTTAATCAATCTTAACGATTCTTTAAATCCACTTAGGTTCTTCACGCCGTTCAAATATTTTGATGCCAGCGTTATTATTCAGAATAATCAACTTAGCGTAGGTTATATTGTGCTGTCTCTGGGTATTGTAGTTGCTGCGACTGTAACAGCCTACTTCGGTTATCAAAAGCGAGACTTAAGAACCTGACTCAATTTGAGCAACTCTAACCATGACGAGCTTTTCGATGATACTGTCTGGCAGTGGTTTTTTTAATGTAAAGGATACAGTGCCTTTTCCTGTCTTAAACTCTTTGAGCTGATCTTCAATCTCTGATATTGGGCCTGAGGTAGGGAAGACGCTCAAGTGGTCTTTGAATGCTGCGTAATATAACAAGGGCTTACCTTTGTATTTAAAAGCCGGCATACCATAACTTATTGATTCCTCGGCTTCAGGTACGAGCTGTATAACCAGCTGGCGAATCCGATTAAGCTCTTGGCGATTGGCTTCAGATTGCTCCGCTAAATATTGGTCACTGCTAGCATAGAGCTTCATGATTTCACTTTAGCCTCGAGTTAATTATGCTTAGAGTCACGCTAGTCAGAATTGCCATAGCTACAATAATGCCCAGCATAATCCAGATTCTCTTAAAACTATTGTCAGGTGGTGTATTTAGCTTTACTTCCGCTAGAAGTTGTTCCGGAGTAAGATCTGGTTTAGTTTTTGATTGCTCTGCCATTGAATTAGTTTAACAAATTATCTAGTTTCGATGAGCCGAAAAACCAATTGGGTCTTGGGTGGGCAATTGGTCAAGATTAATGGCAAAAATATCAGCAACCTCGCTGAGCATTTTTTCTGCCATTTCTCTCTCTATAATTCTGGATACGACATATGTGTTTGCTCGCATTCCGGCATTGTAGGCAACATCTGCATCAGTATCTTCGATAAAAATATCTAAAGCACTTGCGAGCATCTCAGCTTCTTGTCCGCTTACTTCCGCCTGTATAGATTCGGGCTTTTTCCCTTCCTCGGTTTGTTCGCCGGCAGCGTTAGATAGCCTCTGCGCAAGATGTGCTGCAAATAAAGCATTTTTTCGACCAATTCTACTTGCGCCGTATTTGCCCAGTGATGCAATAGCAACACTCAACTCACTAAATTTAGTATCTTTATCAACGTCGAATAATATCAACTCTTCGTCAGTGATCGATTCGTTATCGCCAACTTTTCGCATTAGACTAAAATACAATAAAACAGCAACAAAATCAAAGCAAGCTTTTGATTAGCTGTCGTAGGCTCTTTGCAGTTCTGGTACTTCTATTTTGTTCATTTTGAGCATAGCATGCTGTACGCGCATAGCTTTTTCGCGATCAGGTCCGGACATAAGCTCATTAAGTTGCTTCGGCACGACTTGCCACGACAATCCATATTTATCCTTAAGCCAGCCACAGTTTCCTTCTTCGCCGCCTTCAAGGGCAAGTTTCTGCCAATAGTAATCAACTTCGTCTTGTCCATCGCAATCAATTACGAACGAAACAGCTTCATTAAATTTGAATTCCGGACCCGCTCCTAACAGGGTAAAATTTTGTCCAAAAAGTTCAAGTGATACTATCTCGACGTTCCCCGAAGGGGTTTCGGACATTGTTGACACGCTATTGATTTTTGCATCTTTAAAAACTCTGACATAAAACTCTGCCGCTTCTTTTGCATTTTTATCAAACCACAAAAAAGGTGTTATTTTGGGCATGTTACTTCTCCTTGTCGAGTTTTTTAATAATCCAGGTTGCTATATATGTTTCGAGCAAGCTCAGGGGAACCGCAATTATTAATATTTGCGTAGGCAAAACTTTTAAGTTGCCAATTACTAGCCACATCAAAACAAATACAGCAAACCAAGCTATAAGCGTGGTTTGGAGTTGATCGTATTTCTTAGCAATGAAAAATATAACTACTGCAAAACATAAGGACCAAAGCCCCCAGATAGCACCGTTGGTTGGCTCTGAAGGGAAAACCAGTCCAAGAGAATGGTAATGGTCCTTCCAGTAATTAATGAGAAGAATATTGTTTCTAAAAAATTCAGAAAAACTTATCCAGACCGTTGCAGCGAGAATTGGAACGATCTTTGTAAATAATTTCATTTTGTAATTCCCATTTCTTAAATAATAATACCAAATACAAATAAGGGGGAATTATGTCAGAAAAAACTAAGTCTGCAAAAGTACCAAATAAGACTGTCGGCGGAGATGCCGTCTATGGTTTAGGGATAATTGGGGCACTTGTCTATTACGTACAAGTTGCCGATGGTTTTTGGATGGTGATCGTTGCCTTTTTTAAAGCCTTGGTCTGGCCGGCTTTTGTAACCTACGATTTATTGAAATTTATCCACTAAGATCTCGGTTCTTCCAGTATTTCTTCCATTCGGCGACCTCACTGATGGTCTCGTAACGTTTAACTTTATCGATAAAAAATTTCCCGTTCAAATGATCTATTTCATGCTGGAAGACCCTAGCATGGAAGTCATTTTGTAGGTTGTAACTGACGGGCATGCCATCTCGATTTAATCCTTCAACCTTACACCATTTTGCTCGGGGAACGGCCGCGCGAAACCCACATGAGAGATCACCTTCCCAATCGTCTTTTTGATCGCGGGATTTTTCGACGACTCTTGGGTTGATGACTATTGCTGTCTCGAATTTGGGTTTGGATTTGTAGCGCGGGTTGTTGGGATCGACATGCACGACGATTACCCTCTTATTAACTCCCACTTGAGGTGCAGCGATACCCACCCCATCATTTTTATCGCATGTAATTACTAGGTCATCCAAGAACTTTTGGAATGCAGTTTGCTTGATCTCTGTCGCGCTGACGCGAGCGGATACTTGCCTTAGAGCTGGATGACCAAGTCTAACAAGCTTTAAAGCAGGCATATTATTTGCGCTTTTTTTGCCTTGGGTAGATGTGCCAGTACCAATATGTAGCGAGGCCAAAAATGCCGAAGAACAGACCTATCCATATCCAAACTGATGGATTTTTGAGTTTCTTCGAAGTAGCATCGCGGTACATCCACACCCCAAAAACTACTCCGGACAAGACCCATATAACTGTGTAATTCATATCCCAGAGTATGTTAGCGGCTTAACTATAAGTCAAGATGTAGCTATGCTGGCGAAAGCTTTTCGGCTGTATTCAAGAAATCTCTCAGCGTTTGGCGAATTGTGCAGTAACATCCATATTGCACATACGCAGGCAGCATAACACTCAGCTAGTTTAAAATATCTAAGTTCGTCGCTGGTTAGCTGACTCTTAGCCTCGGAGTTGTATCCATCGAATAGGGTTTTTTGGAGATCGCTAGGTTCAAAGTCTGTTGCAGTTCGCATAGACAGATAAGTTCTGGCGATATCAATAAGTCTGAGATTGGGCTCCGCTGTCTCGAGGTCAAAAACCGCAGTGATTTTGTCGTTTGCGGCATAAACATTACCAAACCAGAAATCTCCGTGTATTACTGCACCTGGTAGTTTATGATCAAATACTTTTAGACCGGCCTGATACATTTTGCTAAGTTCTGATTTATGATCACCATGATAGCTGTCCAAGTCTATTTTTGAGATCACCGGGTTGAGCCATTGGAGATCGGACTCAGGTAACTCGATGCCCTCAAGAGCGTTATGAATTTTTGCCAAAGTTGCCCCAAAATCGCGCACTAAACCTAAGCTTATTTTCTCAGGAACCTGTCCATCAATCTTTTTACTTATTGTGAAACTGTAGCCAGAAACCTCTCCAACAAAATTGCCATCCTCGAGCCTTAAATATTCAGGTGAAACCATGCCAGCTCGATTTAGACGTTTATGGACTTCGATCTCGGATGACACATTTGCTGGTTTCTGGGCCTTAAGTATTCTAATGAAATAGTCGTCATCTTGGTCGTCGCGCACTTCATAGACAATGTTGGCAAAGGCGGTTTTGTTAAGTCGGATTTCAGCAAGTATAGTTTGAGAATAAAGCTCAAACATTCGCCTAATTTGCTCGTTGTTCGGAGTTTCGGCCATGGCCTAACTATAACATCAAAACTAACGGAGGTTGGCAATAGTATAATAGTTATGCTATAATAAGTTTTATGAAATTGAGCAACATACTCTTATCAGTCACAAATACGTTTGCTCACCCATATACGCATTATTGGGCTTAAGCCCGTTTATCTAAAAATACCACCCGAATCTATTAATTTAATCTAGGAGATTATCATGCCTGCTATAGGTATTCTTGGCGGCATGGGTCCTCAGGCGAGCGCGCGGTTATACGAGCTGCTAATTAGTGGCACAAAGCAGTACAATGCTGCCGCAATTGACAGTGACTTCCCGTCGATAGTTTTGCTTAACGTACCTGTGCCAAATTTTGTTACTAATAAAGATCATTTGGCTCCAGCCCGTGAGCTTTTAATAAAAAGCACCAAAATATTGGAAGGGGCTGGATGCACCATTAATGGTATTGCGTGCAATACTGCGCATATCCTTTTGCCCGATTTGCGGGCATCCACGACAGTTCCTTTTTTGTCTATCCCTGAGCTCGTTAATCGCGTGGTTAAAAATAATGAGTACAAAAGAGTTGGCCTGCTGGCAACTCCCACAACTTTGAAAGCATCGATTTATGACGATCGGATAGCCAGTCGGGTAGCTTTAGTGCGGCCAAGAATAGAAGTCGCGTTGAATACCGAGAAACTAATATACAAGCAATTAAAAGGAATAATCACCCCGAAGGATCGCTTCAGATTTAGGAGGTTAGTGGAAGATTTTAAGACGGAGCAGAATCTAGATGCAGTAATATTAGGTTGCACAGAATTGCCGCTGGTTTATGGAACAACTGAGGACGAGACTATAATCGATACGCTGCAAATACTTTGCAATGAGTTGCTAAGCAAATATTTCAATTGAAATTTTGACTGAGTCGCCGACGCGTAAACCTGTAGTTGTGCGAATATCCTTTTTGATTGGAATGATGTAGCAGCTAGATTTTTTGTCCGGGAAAACAGAAGTCTTCCAAGTTTCTTCATCGATTTTCACCTTTACTCGCACAGCGCCAAACCCACGCCTAAAGTCTTTGCTCAGATATTCGATTTCATCAGAAATATCTTTAGGTACAGTCGCGAAGACCCAAGGATTCTCCCCGCTATATAACCAAAGTTTAGCTTTGAAATCATAAATCATTTACCTATGTATTTTAACCGAACTAAGCTAGTATGGACGTATGTCAGTTATTGGGGAAATCATCGTAATAGCTCTGCTATGTATTTTTATAGGCGGGGCTTCAATACCAATTGCATTTACGCTTACTGATAACCCAGTTATTGTCTGGACGGGTAATGCACTCGGTTCAGCCTTGTCGGCTTTAGTAGTAGTGATAGTCGCTAACAAAATAACTGACAGGCGAGAAGAAAAAAAACTTGAGAAAAAGCCTTTTACCAAGAAGATCGTGACGGTATTTGAAGAGGGCGATGATAATAAAAAAGTCAAAAAAGCTCGCATTCTTATTAACAAACATGGACTAAGACTGTTTTCGTTGATTTGTCCGATTTTTCCCGGAGTCTTAATTTCTACTGTAGCGGTCTATGCGTTGAATCTTGAGCGCAGAATGTACTTCAAATGGATGATGGCGGGCGTTGTTTTAGTCAGCGGGTTTTACGTATTTAGTTACTGGTTCGCGTTTGTTAAATAGCCTAGCTAACGGTCTTCAGCCCGGGTAGGAATCTTGGCGTCTTTTTGGCGTACGCCGAGTAGTTTTTAAACTTTTTATTTAGTTGAGTTTCTTCATAACAAGATTTGTAATATAAGAGTATTATCAATGCTAGCGTCAGTATGTATTTTATTAATAGGCCGCTTTGCAATGAGCTACCGAGGGCAAACAAAATTACGAATGAATACATTGGATGCCTGACATATTTGTAAAGACCGGTAGTCCCAAGCCGGGCATTTTTTGTCGGTATTGGCATAATTGTTAAAGAAGATTTAATAACTGGACTGGCTAGAATTATCCCTAATATTGCAGTCAGCTCAATTGCCCGGCCGAGTAAAATCATCGGATCGTGGATCACGGGACCCATGGTTGGCAAAAAAATGATTAAACCTAAGAGTCCGAACTGTAAACCTACATATATAAACGGCTCAAGTTTATTCATTTATCGAAGCTTTTTGCTGCACACTTTGCATAAACCCGATACTGTCAATCTGCCTGAAATATGACAACCGTCCCCTATTGTAGACTCTAAAATTGGTTTGATTTTGGCTTCAACATTAGTATCTTTGAGCATGCCACAGTTCATACATAAGAAATGGTCATGGGGCGTTACATTGTAGTCGTAGCGTATCGCATTGTCGTTACGAGAGGGGGCAATTAGTAGTTCGCCGCGCTGATACATCCTTGTAGTTATTCTGTGAACAGTAGTCGCGCTCAAATTGGGATACTCGCTGAGCAGGGCCTCATGGATTTCAGAATTAGTGGCATGGCCTACACCTTTTAAGTAGGACCTAACGGCACGAGTGTATCTAGTGGTACGTTCGTTAACGGTTGTTTGCACGATTTACTCCTGTACAAATTCTACACTATTGTAAATCACCAGGTTATTAATGTAAACTATTTACATTAGTAAATGAAAGGAATGGTGATGGATCCAGTAATAATAGATGTTAGAGAAAAATATGAATTCAAAATGGGACATGTCCGCGGAGCAATAAATATTCCTCCTAACAAATTAATGGCTGGAGCATCGGAATTAGAAGATTTACCAAAAGACACACCGCTAGTCCTTTATTGCAAAACCGGTGCTCGTTCGGCAGCTTCGATGAATTTTTTGCGCCAACAAGGTTTTACCAATCTAGTTAATGGAATTAATAAAGATCACGTCAAAGCCAGATATTTACAGAAGTCCTAGCGGTTCAGCCAGGTAATGCTCATTTGCAACACAGTTGCAATCGAAACCCAGATCAAATAGGGTACAAATGCAATCGAGACTAACTTGTTATGAGGCCAAATCGCGATCATCGCCCAAACAATCGTTATCAATACTAAAAATATATCGATTAGTGCCAAGGTATTATTCCTGAGTCCAAACTGGATCGGGGTAAATATTAGATTAAAAAACAAATTGAGCCAGAAGGGGAGTGCTATCTTCCAGTCGATTTTGTGTTGTATAACTAGAACAACTATATAAATATTAACTGCCAAAATAATTGGGTAGAGGATGCTCCACACAATACCAAAAACATTCTCTTGAGGTGCCCAGCCGGGCTTCTTTAAAGAACTGTACCAATTTGTTGTTTCGTTCATATGCTATTCCTCCCCAAGTTTATTAAAAATTAGGTAGGCTGATCTATGAATCAGGGTTACACAAATCACAACTGCCAAGATTCCAAAAAATCCGTTTACTTTGATATATGTTCCGAAAAAGATATCGAGTGCGATAATGAAGACGAACTTAGACAAGAACATAATTAGCCACAAACAGAAAAAAGTTAATAATCTATAAATCCTACCTTCACGGTCCTTAAGCCAATGAATAATTAATCCTTTTAGCTGGAAGGCAAAATATGTTAAAACCTCCAATACTAGCGATGTAAAAAATATAGTCGAGAAACTTTTTGCATAAACTATCGAAGTATAGTCGCTAAAAAACCCAAGAACAATGACGTAAATAAGCGTCCCGATAAAAAGTTCCTGAAAAGCTAGCTGCTTTTTGGTGAATACAGGTCTGCTGGGTGCCATAATAGGATTTTAACAAAACCTACTCAAAGTCGTGCGAGTGTTAAAATGGGTATAAAGATGAAACGAAAACAAAAATACAAAAAACTTGCCCCTCGCAACATTTTCTCCTATGTCCTTACCGAGGAACGACGCAGTAGCATACTAATATTGATTGCCGCAGCCCTGGCGCTGGCTATTTCTAATTCCTCATGGTCGTCTACATACTTTAACTTTCTTGATACTGAACTTACTTTTGGCGCTGTAACGATGGACCTTCAACACTGGATAAATGAAGGACTGATGGCAATATTTTTCCTAGTTGTAGTGCTTGAGATAAAACGTGAATTTATTGATGGAGAGCTCAGGTCTTGGCGCAAGGCGTCGTTCTTGGTTTTTGCATCATTAGGGGGGATGATTGTACCAGCACTGATTTTTTCAGCATTTAATCCCTATCCACCACAAAGCACCGGTTGGGCAATACCGATTTCAACAGATACCGCCATTGCTTTGGGGGTTATTGGTCTCTTAGGTAGGCGAATTCCAAGGAATCTCAAAATAACGCTTCTAGCCATAGCAATAATCGATGATGTTATCTCTATCCTAGTAATCGGTCTTTATTACAGCCGGCCGACAAATATGTTCTTCCTGCTAGTGGCACTTGCACTAAGTACCTTGCTAGTCTATTTAAGATCAAAAAAATATAGGCTATTTAGTTTTGCGATACTTGGTTTTGTGATCTGGTACTGTTTGCTGCTCGCAGGGGTTACCGGCACCATTGCAGGTGTGATTGTCGCACTAATTGCGCCTTTAACGACTCGACGAGCTAATGCAGCCAACTTACAAGGATCAGAAATCGTAGAGGATATGTTGCTGCCGGTCACTGCTCTGCTAATAGTTCCGGTGTTCGTGTTTGCAAACGCTGGTCTGGATTTTAGCACTATCTCACTGACTCATGAAGGAAGCTTGATGGTTTTTATCGGGGTTGCTCTAGGCCTTTTGATAGGCAAGCCGCTAGGAATTTTCTCAGGTGGGCTAATTGCAGCAAAACTTAGGATTGCTCACAAACCCCGTGGTGTTAATTGGCCTCAGATATGGGGAATTGGTTGCATCTCCGGGATAGGGTTTACAATCTCTATCTTAATCGCTGATTTTGCCTACGCATCAGACACACAACTCCAAAATGCAGCGATTTTAGGCGTATTTACAGCTTCAGTGATAGCGGGACTGGCTGGCGTAATTGTCCTGAAGTACTACAGTCAAATCCTCCCACACAAAAAGTAGCTTCCTAAAAGATGATTCACAGCTACGGCTAACATTGATACTTTTTGTGCGCAGGCTGTTGATTGAACTTAGGCCTTTAGCATGGTAAATGCATGGGACCATTCATTTCTTAGCATGCCTGGTATGCACCATAGAATACATAACGGTTCTATTGCTCGTGCTGACTTAACTCCGCCGAAATCTTCGTGATCCCAACCTAGCTTGCCAAGGATTTGTGCAACTTGTTTTTTAGCATCTGGATCGTTTCCACATATAAACATCACAGGTTTATTTGAGCCAAAATCAGGATTTACCATATAGGCGTTACCTACGCAGCTAAATGCTTTTACAAAATGGGCTTCTGGCGCCGAGTTTTGCAACCTTTCCATCAGAGACTCGTCAAGACTAGTGAAGAAACTAAGCACACCTTCGTCGGGTGGGTTATTGGATATGGGATTGGTTGTGTCTATAACTGTTTTGCCAGATATTTCCTGCTTAACAGTATTGACGACCGTTTCTGCCGCAGAACCTTTGACGGCAAGGACGATGAGATCAGACTTCGCTGCAACATCTTGGTATGTCCCAACGTCGCCCGACCAATTATCAACTGTGGTGCCTTTGCGATTACCAATCCTAACCTCATAACCAATAGCTTCGAGGCCTTTTGCTAGCGTTGTGCCAACAATGCCGGCACCGAGGATTCCTACTTTCATCACAACTAATTGTATCCCATTTGCTAGGAACCTTGTTGCCCGGACAACAATTTGAAATTGATCACAGCATTTGTGTGGCTAAAAGCCCAGACTTGTTTGCGGATTTGTTATTTTTTGGAACCGATATGGCCGAGGTGGGTCTCTGTGAAGCCTTTTGTATACTTCAAACCATAGCCCAATAGTCTATCAAGTCCAATATGAGCGAACCATATCAGGCTCAAGCCGACAAGAAGTCTCGTGTCTGTTACATATCCAACGACAAATAATATTGGAGGAATTATCATGCTGTGGCCAACATTGTAGGTATATGCGCCAATTACAGGATTTATAAGGTAGCCAACCATAAATACATCGAAAACAAACAACAACAAAACAAAAAGTAGAATACTAAAATCCAAATGCCAATAAAGCAAAATGCTGGATGCTAAAATCGCGGAGGCTTCAACGCGCTGAAAAATAATGCTTTGTCTCATTGATTAAAGGTATTTCCTATTACTATTGGTTTTGGGTCTGTCCCCATTGCGTAACCATCACCGATTATGTCTTGGCATTTATTAGAATGGTAGATTCGTATGCCAACTGCTGCCGTGATTAATATTATAGTGATTATTCCCATAGTAATAATAAACTTGGAATTTCGCTGAAACTTCTTCACAAGCCAAGTATAACAATATGAAACAGCCAATGTCCTTTATAGTTTAAGCGTATAGGTATGATCAGACGCTAAAAAACTTCTTTATCTTCTCACCAAAATTTATTTTAGATTTATTATTATTGCTGTATTCGGCATAAATACTATCGAGAAACCAATCAATATATTCATCCGATAAATCATCGGCACTTGATTGAGGCTTCGTCTGGGGGTCTAGAGACTTATACGCTATAGTGTTTTTACCGGTATAAAAACTATGTAACAAATCATAAGCAGCCCTATGAGAATACGAGGCTAAAGTCTTATAGGCAGCATTGAGGTGCCGCATAGTTTCTGTTGATCCTCCGACATCTGGATGATTCTGCTTAGCTTTATGGATAAATGCCTGGCGTATCTGGATACTATTAGCACTCGGTTCAAGACCTAGCATTTTATAATAATCAACAAATTCGCCCTCGCTAACAGCCATAACAATTATTATAATAACAAGTTTGCTAATCTTAGCGAACAAGTTGGGCCATTGTGGATGCTGTAGAAATTATAAGTCGCGATTTGAATTACTTACACGCCGTTCAATAACGCCAAATTCCTTTTGCTGATCATCACCTACGACCTTGAGTGCGTATAAAAACCCTGCAAGAAACGATAAACCGATTATTAATAACGTAGCAAAGATTAATGTTCAGTCTATACTGGAAAGATGCATTATTCACACGTAATGTTCGATCTTGACGGAACATTGTGTGATCCTGGCACAGGTATTACTGAATCCGTTAAGTTCGCTTTATCTGAAGTTGGAATCATTGAAGATGATTATGAAAAGCTAAAAGCTTTTGTTGGGCCACCGCTGAATCATACATTCGCAGCACAATATGGTATGAACGAAAATGAAATCAGTCGAGTAACTAGTCTATACAGGAAACGATTTGCTGAAGAGGGCATTCATCACTATAGTCCTTACCCTGGCATAAAAACTTTGCTTGATAAATTAAGTGAAAAGGGTACGGAGTTAATAGTTGCAACATCAAAGATTGAACCCTTTGCAAGAGAAATATTAAGATCGACTGATCTAATTAAATATTTCAGCTTTCTATCCACCAACCAACCTCGTCATCCCGAAGACAAGGAAGTTACTATTGCCAGAGCCCTAAATCATTACGGCAAGAAGATCTCGAGGGCAGTAATGATTGGTGACAAAGAGCACGATGTAATTGGTGCAAAAGCAAACGGCATCGACTCGATAGGGGTTTTATGGGGATACGGAAGTTTGGAAGAAATACAAAGAATTGCGCCAACGCATATGGTTAGAAATGTTGAAGAGTTGCAAATTATTCTGAAATAGCAAATATATAACGCTTATGGATTTGGAGGGCCACTTTAGATGCTTTAGCAACCAAGTTTTACTAATCAGACATAACTCGTATCTTTTTAAAATTCTTACCATCAAGATTTTTTATAGCAACATTGTTGGTTGTAAAGCTTGATTTTTCTAATTGCCCCGGCGATAAAATTATTTGACGATAACTGTCGCCTCGAGGTTTTAGTAAACCAGTGCCAACCCAGAACTTAACGGTGGAGTCTTTGGTCGACCCAACGCATAACATTCCCCATAAAGAGGTTGTTACCACCATAATCTTATGCTGATCTAATGGGCGATAGTAGGGTCTCCGGCCCGTTACCGCAGCATAACTGTCGTGGATAAATTTTACTTTTTCACGCCACAGCGGGTCCTTAAGTTGTTCAGTGGTTGCTTTTACATTAAATTCAATCATTGCCTTGTCTTCATCGCTCAAAACCGGTAGCCCATTGTTCAATAAAGCCTTAAGTTTCTTTTTTTGTTCATCAAAGTCTTGTTCAAATTCATCTTGGCTTTTATATTGATCTATGACCCTAGAAAGAGTCATCTGCATGTTTGAAGGCTGGTAAGGAGTGATAAACTTTAATAAATATTCAAAGCTTTTGCGATAATCGTCAACATCTTGATTGTTGATATTGTTCATTCTGGGGATAATCACATCATCAGAAAAGAAATCAAACCAAACGCCGGGCTTATATATTTCGCACACGGGCTTTAGCCAAGAAGTGAAATACATGAAACTAAACAATTCTGCCCAATCGACTTCTGGTGTTTCGTCTAACCGCCAAAGTTTATATGCTCCGAACGGTAGGGTAAATTTTATTGGCTCATTTGCCTTTACGTTTGCTTCTATTGAGGCTTTAATATGCTCAAGTGGTTCATCACCAACACTATATTTACGAAACTTTTTTGATAACGTAAGTCTGATAATTTCAGCACTCAGCCTATCCTTGGGAATTTCTGCAAAATTGTTATTAAGCTTCAACGCTTCTAGTTTTGATTGGATGTAATCTTGGGTAGTCATAAATTTGGAGATGTGGGGCAGACACTAACCTGCCGTCTGTAGCTTTGCAAGCTACTACCTATTCTCGGTCACCACATCAATCGTATTGTAACAAAATATAGAGACTACAAACCTCTGTTTTAAGCAAAACGGTACTGGAGGGACATTGTGGGCGCTATTGCTGCCAATATTAAATTGGGGGTATAAGAATTCTAGCTGCGGCAGTTGCAATTTCTGCAAAACGTTCCGTAGAGAACAGATATTCAGTTTGTACTTCAACCGGTTGTTGATTTTGTGACCAAACTTCGGTTTTACCAACAGCTTCACCCATTGAATTTGCGCCAATCGTCGTAAAACTTCGGCGGCCTCGACCGATATTAGTACTAAGTTCAATTCCTAGCTGCCAAATGCTACTCCCCACCTGTGGAGAATTAACCCCTGATTGATAAAAGCTTGCTGCCTCCTCAGAAACATGGCTTTCGGCAAATGCTAGCTTTGCAAATTGATCATCTCTTCGTCCTCTAATGATGCTTGTAGCTGACTTGGCCGGCGCGTATAATCTACTTACCCCATATGCTAAAGCAGGATGGAAATCCGCGTTACCTAGTCTTTGTACAAAAAACCCATCTGTAGAAACAACATTTCCAACTGTAGAATAATTTGCATCCTCAACAAGCTCGGTAGTTTTTCTTATAGGTGTATCCAGATCAAAAGTATGCCTGACCACATCAAACATATCCTGCAATTCATCAGGTATTTCAATGGCTTGTCCAGGAATTAAAATTGTAGTTTCTACCATAAAAATTAATTATAGCATAAGAACAATAAATAGTCAATAGTGGAGGGCCATCGTAGACGCTATTGCAACCAAAATTTTGCATCCTCCTGTATTTATTTCTGCACACGTAGCGTAGTTAATCACAGAGTGTAGCCAGTCTCACTTTTAATTAGAGCTATCTAGCCAAGCTCTTGCCCCTCTTTCGTTAGAAAAATATCTACTGTGTATCTTGTCTGTGTCGCTAACTTCGTCTTTAACGTATTGCAAAAATTCTTTTGGCATAACCAAAGCTTGCCTTACTTTTCCTACTTTTATAACTCGTGGAGCATACTCTTCATTACGCCATTTAGGCTCTTCTTCAGGTTGTATGAACTTAAAGTTTTCTGCGAAGATCAATATATTTAAGGCCTTGTGCTCAATTACATAACCAGCAAAATTCATCAGGGCATCTTTAAAGTCCTGATAATTCATTTGGTCGGTATTGTCTTTCCAGCGAACTATCATATATTTATCTTCTAGCTCAAAACTGTAATATGTTGATTCATAGATTTTCATTTCTACTCCTTTATTAATGTAATGTATACTAACTTTAAGTTATTGAATCCTAAATATGAAGAACTAACAGAAAGGTAAGTATGAAGACTTTGCAATTACCCAAGAATCTACCCCCGAAGGGGGATCTTTATAACAAGCATTGCCCTAGCAGAACTATGAGCAAACATATTTCAAGTCTATGGGGACTTACCGTTTTGAGATTACTCAAAGATAACTCAGCAATGCGATTTAGTGGCCTAAAGAATTCTATAGGTGGTATATCAGATAAAATGCTATCGCAAACGCTGCGTAATTTAGAGCGAGACGGGATAGTGCAAAGACGGGATTATCAGACAATTCCGCCTAAGGTAGAGTACTCCTTAACACAGCTTGGTAATGATTGTGCAGACAGACTTATCCCGCTTGCTGACTTCATAGAAGATAAAATGAATGCTATTTATTTGAACCAACTAACCTATGACGCATCTCCATCTGTGGCTGAGTGGCAGATAGTAAAATAAAAAAGACCTCCAAAGAGGTCATTTTGCTTCTAGATCTGGAGGGCCATCAGGGACTCGAACCCTGGACACCCTGCTTAAGAGGCAGGTGCTCTAACCAGCTGAGCTAATGGCCCGTGACCGTAGAATATTAGCAAATTACCCCTGTTTTGGCAAGAATGAGGCTGTCTTAGTTTGTGATTGGAGGGTTCGGTGTAGTTGGTGGTGCCAATCTACTGGGTCCGCTTGCACCGACTGGAGCGGCCGCGCTTGGAGCGGTTCTAGCCGCGTTAGTGATGTAGAAGTAGAGTACTGCATTGGCTGCGGAATACATGATTATGAAATATATTGAAAAAGGAATGCCAATGATAGTAAGGAAAAGTAATCCGATCGCAACAGCCACTCCGATAATACCCCAGACTTTAAGTGAATGTCCCTTAGTTTCGTTCCAGCAAACGCTAACCGCGTCGACGAAGTTTAAATTCCTGTCTATCATAAACAAGGTCGCTAGGTAGATCCGAGGCATCACGAAGAAGAATGGAATAATAAAGGCAAGAATAGAGAAGAAAATAATTATACTCGTAAAGAAGTATAAACCTATCCCATTCAGCACATACTTAAAGCTTTTTTTGAAGGCCTCTTCTGCCTCAATTTTGTTACCTTTTATAGATTCCAGCTGCACTATCGTAACGCCCAAAGTTGCCATAATATAGATAGGAAGGGTTAATAAATACAGTGCATCTCCATATTTAGGAACAAGCTGGACAAAACTAATCACAAAACCCAAAAATACGAGAATCAAAAATGCCCAGATATTTTGTTTGATGCCAGCTTTAGAATATTTGTAAGCTCCGAAGCCACCAGGCCATGTTGTGGGGAAAAAGGGTGGGTTCAGTTGTGTATTGTCTTTGGTGTTTTGGGCTGGTTTCTCATTTTGTGAGAGGGGTGTGGGAACTGCGTTTTGATGATCCATAATGCTTGGAGCATAGCACAGTACTGGTTAGGCTTACAATTAACCTGATATAATCGAAGTAATGAAACTCCTAAACGGCGCAGAACTTGCGGCTTTTATCAAAGAGCGGCAGGGACACCAAGTTAGGTCACTACGCCAAGCCCGCGGCATTCAGCCTAAGCTTGCTATTGTTGTCACAATCGACAACCCAGTGACTGATGTATATTTGCGCATGAAAAAGAAATACGGTGCCGATATCGAAGTAGATGTCGACATACACCGAGTCAAACAAACAGATGCGAGAGAATTGCTTAACAAGTTAAGTAATGATCAAACAGTACACGCAATTATAGTTCAGCTGCCGCTTGAAGATGTCTCTGAAACAGAAGAAATTGTAAATCTTGTTGCGCCCGATAAGGATGTAGATGGCTTGGGTCGCGAAGCGAAATTTGATCCGGCGACGCCAATGGCAATTCTTTGGTTGCTCGCTGGTTACAACGTAGAACTAAATGGCAAAAATATTTTACTGGTTGGTCGCGGCAAACTTGTTGGCGCGCCTCTAGAAAAAATGCTAATTGCTTCGGGCGTAACGCCCAATGTTGCCGATAAATATACAGTTGATTTGCGCGCTGAAGCTCTAAAGGCTGATATTATTATCACGGCAACAGGCGTTCATGGAGTAATTCGACCAGACATGATTAAGGACGGCGCTGTGGTTGTTGATGCCGGCGTAGCCAGTGAAGGGGGCAAAACAGTAGGTGACCTCGCCCCAGAAGTTTATGACCGAGAAGACTTGACACTTACTCCGCTCAAAGGCGGAGTCGGGCCTCTTACGGTGTGTGCATTATTCGAGAATACAATCCAAGCCGCTAATCGATACGCAGATAAACAAGATTCAAAATAATGAAAATCGGTGTTTTTGATTCTGGCGTAGGTGGTCTGTCGGTAGCAAACGCGATAAAAAAAGAGCTACCGGAATATGAAGTAATATTAAGAGAAGATAAAGAGCACGTGCCTTATGGTCTGCGTGCTCCTGATGAGCTTTTTGGGTTTGTGAAGCCGATATTTCAGTCGATGATTGAAGAGGGATGCAAGGTTATAGTTGTTGCCTGTAACACCGTTTCAACTACATTAATTAACAAGTTAAGAGTTGAGTTTCCGGATACTCCCATGATTGCCTTTGAGCCAATGGTTAAACCAGCTGCGGAAGAGACAAAATCAGGCGTTATTGCGGTTTGTGCTACCCCCGCAACGCTAAAAAGTGAGCGATATCGTTGGCTAAAAAACGAATATGCCAAGAATGTTAAGGTGCTCGAGCCGTATTGTGGCGACTGGCCTGAAATGATTGAGAGTAACAACATCAACGAGACCGAAATACAGACTCGAATTGAAGAGTCATTAAACGAAGGAGCTGATGTAATCGTACTGGCTTGTACGCATTATCACTGGATTGAACAAGACGTTAAAAACATAGCCAAAGGTCGAGCAAAGGTTATTCAGCCCGAACAGCCGGCTATCAAGCAGCTCAAACGAGTGCTTGAACAGCTTGCTTAAACTTGTTTCCGCGATCTTTGTAGTTCTCGTACATATCAAAACTAGCGCAGGCGGTTGATAGTAGCACGATTGCATCTGAGGAAATCCCATCGGTGATGTATTTTTCTGCAGCTGCGCGGGCTTGACTAAGGAACTCGTCCGTTGTCGTCTTACCTAACAATATGTAATTGCTGAAACCTGCCTGGTCGAGGTGGGTTTTGAGCTTTTCGGCCATATCGCCGATCAGAATTGCAGTTGTGTTGGGGCTGGCAGCTACAACTTTTGCCAGTTCGCTGAAGTCAGAATGTTTCTCAGAACCACCGAGAATGATAACTTTGGGCTGATTGAAGGCCTTAATCGCAACGATAGCTGTTTCGGGGGTAGTGCCAAACGAATCATTGTAATAACGCACACCGTTTAATTCACGCACAAATTCGAGTCGATGCTCGAGTCCGGCAAAAGTTGAGAGAACTTCTTTAATGGCATCGATGTTCTGCGTGACTTGCCAAGCTGCAGTCACCGCTGCACAGGCATTTTGCCAGTTGTGTTCACCTAGCAGTTTTAGCTCAGATGTGTTGCAGATAGTTTGCCCATCAATGGTTATATTGCCATTTTCTACAAATGCTCCGGGAGGTTGGAAGTAGGGCATCTTTTGCCCATAACCATTGCTGGCAATCTGTTTGCTGATGTCGTTTAGGGCGAAGTAAATGGCGATGTCTTCAGGTGTTTGATGACTAAAAATGCTGGTTTTGGCTTGATAATAATCTTCGACATTGGGGTGCCAGTCGAGGTGCTCCGAGGCCATCATCAGACAAACAGCAATATGGGGTGAAGCCTGACAGTCAATCAGCTGGAAGTTAGACATTTCAAGCACGACCCAGTCTGATTCCGCTATCCCGGCTTCGAGCAGGTCGAAGGCAGGGGTACCAATGTTTCCGCCTAGGTGGACTTTGCAGCCGGATTTCTCTAGCATTTTGGTTATGAGGCTTGAGGTTGTGCCTTTGCCCTTAGTGCCAGTTACGCCGATGATGTTTTTGGTTGGGCAAACTCTGAAGAACTCGTTGGTCTGGGTTGTGATCTTTGACTCGACTCCAGGGTTTTTGGCGAGAATTTTGCCTGGATAGATTCCTGGTGAGCGAATAATTAGATCGTAATCACTAAGATTATCTAAGTAATTAGGTCCGAGCACGGATTTGGCTCCATCCGGGATCAGTGCCTCTGTGTTGTTGTCATGGATCGTGATATCGCCGCGAGAACCAAAATATTTATACGCCGCTTGCCCCTCAACGCCATAACCCAGAATTGCAATCTTCATTGCTTGGTATTATCGCAGAAGTCGGCTAAATGAAACAATTATTCGCGGACAGGAATCCAGAGGCCAATACCTTCTGGATAATATTCTCCGCCAAGGAAGTTAGGACCTATGATAACTTCATCTTGTGTTTTAGCGGAAGTAACGTAATCAGTTTTTGCATTCATGACTAACATATCTGTGCTGTCTGTACCGGTTGCTCCGGCGACCATTACCAGTCGCTGTTCCTCAAAATAATCACGCAAAATTTGTTGACCTGCCTGGTTTAAACGTGGCGGTTGTTCTTGGGTTGCGAATTGTGCCAAAACAACTTCGGCTACTCTTGAGGAAGCTTTCATAAACATATAATAACACAAAAAACTGCTAAAAACAAGTATTATGAAGATCTATTTGTCGAGTTCTTTTTTGACGATGTCGGCGACTTGTCGGGGTGTCATGTCGGCTTTGAGGATAATTCCGCTAACTCCGAGTTCTTTGACCTTGGGAGGTATCTCTTGCTCACCCATATTTGTCAGAATAATAACTTTTACATTCTTGCCCCAAGCGTCTTGGCGGAGGTGTTCTAGAGTCTGGTCGCCGGTCATTTCGGGCATCATCAGATCAAGGAGGATAATGTCTGGTTTCATACTAAGTGCTAATTCCAGCCCAAGTTTACCGTTCTCGGCTGTTTCCACGGTGTAGCCCAGCGCTTCGAACTTGAACCGATACATTTGGCTGATCGCGGAGTCGTCTTCAATTATGGCGATTTTTGGCATCTTAACTTAATCCTACTTTATGGCTTATGCTAATTCAATTATTTTGCTTTATCTTTTTGTTCGGCGGCTGGGGATAAAATCTCTTCTGCTATTTTGACTATCTCGGAAGGGGTATGGTGGGCCTTGACGATGTATCGGTCGACATTGAGGAACTGAAGATTTTTGGGGGCCTCGTCGCGACTAATATTGGTCATTATGACAACGCGTATTGAGCTGCCCCAATCTGTTTTACGAAGTTTCTCGAGCATTTCTGAGCCGGACATTCGTGGCATCCTAAGGTCCAAGAGTATGAGGTCGGGGTTGGTCGTTTCGGCTTTTTTGAGACCTTCAAAGCCGTCTCGAGCCACCTCGGTCTTGTGCCCGTCATGAGTAAACTTAAACTCGTACATGGCCGCAATATTCGGCTCGTCTTCGACAACCAGTATTTTTGACATCGATTTTTGACTTTTCTTTGGTTTGATGTATTGACATTATAACACGCTTACGCTATAATACACCTCGTTCTTTAGCAGATCAACGACGTCACAACACTCCCTAGCGGAGCGCTGTTGTGGCGTCGTTTTTATATCTATATTGAACTCCAATCACTATGACAACAATTGATACAAGACCAGTTTTAGACCAGCATCCTAGAGAGACGTCTATTAGCACGGAGCTTTTTGGGTCAGAAGTAGAGCCTAGATTCTGGCTAGGTGAAGTTGCTAGTCAGGGTCAAATATTTTTACCTGAAGAATTTTTAGGTGCGCGGATACTTCGCGCAAATACTTATATCGAAAAATGCGGTTTTTTACCACCAGCGGCTAGACAAGAAGACGGCGGTGAGTCAGATATTGATGATGCAAAGTCAGTACATTTTGTTGCAATTGAAAACGAAGGTCAGAGTAGAGGTAACGTAAGTGGTAACCTTCGTTTAATCATCAAGGAATCTCCTGATCAACCTCTTCCAGTAGAAAGATTATTTCCGGATGCATTCCCAGCCCCGGCAAGCGAGTCTTCTGCCGAAGCATCCAGATTTATCTCAGAACACCCTGATGACTTAGTCCATGGTGCGATTTCTGTAGCACTGATTAGGGCTGCAGTTATGGGTTCCATTAATAGAAGCAGAGAGCCGGTATATGCTGTAATCGAAGAGCCCCTGGAGCGAAGGTTTCGGAAGATTGGTCTTCCGTTCGATGTTCTTGCAGAACCACGCCCTGTCGAGGAATACAACGACACTCTCAATCTGGCAATTAGGTTTCATCCAGAGGAAATTTTAAGACAGGCTCAGGAAGACAAAGATGGAGAAAAAATTGTCACCGCATTCATGAATACAGCCGAACACAATGCTGGTTTGGGTTACTACGATCAGTACTTACTTAAACCGGAGTTGCAATAATGAAATATAGCGACCCTCAGTTTGAAAGGAACCTTGGCTTCTTGAGCGCTGAAGAACAAGCCATACTAAATGGAAGTACAGTAGCAATTGCAGGCGCAGGTGGAGACGGCGGTCTACTCGCAGTTCAATTAGCTCGACTCGGTGTTGGCGGTATTCGTCTAGCTGATCCTGATCCTTTTGAGGCTGAAAATATAAATCGACAAGCCTGCTCAACAGTCAATACAAACGGAGAAAATAAGGCTGAAGTAGTCGGAAGATATGTTAACGATATCAATCCTGATATAGAAGTGGAGCTATTCACAGAAGGAGTTACTGCCGATAACGTTGAACGTTTTGTAGCTGGTTCCGACCTTGTAATAGACGAAACAGAATTTACGATTCACACTCTGGGAGTTATGATTGCACGAGCTGCAAGAGAGGAAGGCGTACCTAACCTTATGGCTATGAATATTGGTTTTGGAGCTACAGTGACTACCTTCAAACCAGGATCTATGAGCTTCGAAAAAATGTTGGGACTGTCGGAGACTGCACCCTTAGAAGAACTAGCCGGCCAAGAACCCAAAGTTCAGAAGTGGCTCCCATATGTACCGCCCTATGGCGACTTAGCAGTATTTGAAAAGGTAGCTAAAAACGAGAAATCCGCTCCATCAATTGCCCCTGGAGTAGCTATGGCTGCCGGTATAGCATCAACACAGTCAATGTTAAATTTAATAGGTACCCAAAATAATCGTCCTGGCCCGGTTGTGGCTCCAAAAGTCTTGGTAATGGATGCAATGACAGGCCAAAGCAAAACAATTAAAATGTCTGCCTTAAGTCATTACAGACACATTTTGCCCATGGCACTACGAAGTAGTCTTGGCATCAATCCAAAAACAAGTTACTAAGCTTAATCTGTGACATAGCAATTAATAATAGCTATAATAACGCTAATGCTATCTTTGCTTGCGCTAAATCTTTTCATATCTGTTGGATTCGTTCTTGTTGGAGTTACCGTTATTCTAAAGGACTCCAACAACTATATGTACAGAATGTTTTTAGGGTTCAATCTTACGATTGCTGCGTGGCTTATAGCAAATTATTTTAGTAATGACTTCAATGTATCAATTGCGACAGCACAATTGGCCAACCATTTAACCTTACTATTCCCAGGCCTAGTTGCGTTATTCTTGCTTAATTTTTCAAAAATTTTGTCAGATGGGCCACGTCTAAGTCGAAGATGGATATTTTTCAATATTTTCGCGCTTTGTATCTATCTAGTGAGTCTTACGCCGATAATGTTCACATCAATTCAAAAACAGGGTGATGTCTATGCGATAAATTTTAATCCTTTTGCTGGGGTATATTTCGCCACGCTCCTAATCAATATGGTCTTAATCATTTATGTTCTTTTGCGTGGAAGAAGAAATGCAAAAGGCAAGAAAAAGGATAGCTTAAATGCAATCCTCTGGTCGGTATCCTTATTGATAGCGGTCAATGTCGGCACCAATATACTTTTACCGGCATTGGGAGGAAGTTTTGCCTTGACTAACATTGGCCCTATTTCTTCAATTTTTGTAGTTTATGCTCTCTGGTATAGCATCGTCCGGCACCGCCTTTTTGACATAAGAATGCTAATTACTAGATCGGTAGTCTATATCTTTACACTATCACTTATAGCGCTGCTTTTTGTTGGCGGCACCTTTGCTTTAACAAATCTGCTCTTTAAAAATTCGGCCAATGGTCAGACTCCCGAGTGGATTTTTACAATTCTAGCAGTACTCTTAGCTTTTACCTTCGCTCCAATCAAGAGATTTTTCGATCGAATTAGTAACAGGATATTCTACAGAGACTCATACAATAGCCAAGAGTTTCTAGATCAATTCAACAAAATATTAGTTGCAACTTTTGACCTTAAACCACTTTTGGATAAATCGGCACAGATTATTTACGATAATATTAAGCCGACATATTGCGCATTTTTAGTTAATAAAACAGACTATTTCCCAGCACGCCTAACCTCTGTAGGTGAAAAAATAAGTATTACGTCACAAGACAATAAGTTACTTGAAGAATTGACCGATGACAGCACAGAGACCGTGTTTTGTGCAGATGAGTTGAATGATGATAACAAAAAACTTAAGTTGTTTCTTAAAGAAAAAGACTCAACAGTTATTGCTGTATTGAATGCAGGTGGAACCTTAGAAGCTAGAAAAATAGGCTATTTGTTATTAGGTCCAAAGAAGTCCGGCAACATTTATAGTTCTCAAGATGCTGCGGTATTGGAAATAGTTGCAAATGAATTAGTTATTGCCGCGCAAAATGCTTTGCGGTTCGAAGAAATACAGAATTTCAACGTTACGCTACAGCAAAAGGTTGATGACGCCACCAGGCGCTTAAGACTCGCTAACGAGAAGCTAAAAGCCCTTGATGAGACCAAGGACGACTTCATCAGTATGGCCTCTCACCAGTTGAGAACGCCGCTGACCAGTATTAAGGGGTATCTGAGCATGGTTCTTGAGGGTGATGTGGGCAAGGTGGGCAAACAACAGCACGAAATGCTCAACCTAGCGTTTACCAGCTCTCAGAGGATGGTTTACATCATTGCTGATCTGTTAAATGTTTCGCGACTCAAAACTGGCAAATTTGTGATCGAGAAATCGACCATGTATCTCCCAGATATCATCGATCAGGAGTTAGATCAGGTGGAAGAAACTGCCAAATCTAGAGAAGTTAAGCTGATATTCAAGCGTCCCAAAGATTTCCCCTTGGTCTATCTTGATGAAACCAAAACCCGCCAGGTGATCATGAATTTCATCGATAATGCCATCTATTACACCCCCGCGGGCGGTCATGTCGAAATCCTGCTAACAGATACGCCGAATTCAGTCGAATTCAGGGTAAAAGATAATGGATTAGGGGTGCCAAAAGCCGATGTTCCCCATCTGTTTACGAAGTTTTATCGTGCCGGAAATGCCCGTAAAGCCCGCCCTGATGGTACCGGCCTAGGTCTTTATATGGCCAAAAAGGTCATCGTGACACAAGGCGGGGTAATCATCTTCGATTCAACAGAGGGTAAAGGTAGTACATTTGGCTTCAAATTTGCCAAAGATAAGGTCCAATTGCCTAGTGGGGGTAGTGTGGCTTCTGGCGCCGATTCTGGCGGGTCAAATAAGACACAACCTAAAATAGCCCAAAAAACAACAAAAGCGACTCCTTTAGCCCCCAAAAAGCCCCAAAAAGCCCTTGCAGAAGCGGCAAAATAACAGATACATACCGCTTACGGTTTGCTTATTATTCAATAATATTGACATTTTATAACGCTTGTGATATTATTGCCTCGTAACACATTTGCTAGCTTGTCAAGCTAACAGAGGTGGGAAGGTAAATAACCGCGCCTTAGGGGGCGCAAGTTAAGGAGAATTATCAATGCGTGGAATGAACCAACTAACGGCTTCACTAGCTGCAGCAGGTTTGGCTTCAGGTGCAATAGGCGCTGAGGCAGCTCAAGCAGAACAAACACCTCAACACATAGCTCCTACCCAGGAAGTAACTCAAATTGCTGCTCCAAACATTTTGGATGCAGACGCTGTAATTAACATTAAGGCTGTACCTCAGCCCGATGGTGGATTTAGTCTAGCCCACTCCGCTCAGACCCCACAGTCTCCTGACATCCTTAAGAGCGTGACTGTTACATTTACTAATGACGGTAAGCGAAATTCTAGTTCATCAATGTCAGATATTGCTGAATCTAAAGTAACTGTTTTACAGAACTTTAAGGCTAAGGGACTTCCTAAGAAGGTTGTTAAAAAACTTGAACGTCAAGGTAAGTGTGAAACTGTAGATGGTACAGAAACCGAAGTTTGGACGGCCGGTCATGACACCAACAGTATGACCAAGTATGGTCGTGACTACCGTGTATCAGAATTTTGTAAGTACGCCGGACGATGGGTACGTGTTAAGTGCGGTAACCCCGCTAAGATCGAGAAGAAACCTCCTGTAACTATGACTATTCCCGGCAAAGTAATCTTCGTAAACAATATCGCTAAGACCAGTGCAAAACTACACGCCGAAGCTACGGCTGATGCTAGCTGTCAAGTTGCTGGCGCTACAGCCAGTGCCAAAGGTTCTGCATCTGCAGACTCTACTGTTAGCCTAAACACCGTAATCAAAACCGCCAAAGGTGGTGCTGATTCAGTAGCTGTTAAGCTTTACGAGACCGCTTACCAAAGAGCAAGTGCCAAGGCTATGGCTGAAGCACACTGTGATACTACCGATAACGGTGGCAATACACCTCCACCACCAGAGGCACCAAAGCCAGGCGTTACCGTAGAGAACCTACAGCACTTGGGCGTAAACATGGTTGCACGAGTATGTGAATTCGAAACAGCTCCTAGCGGTGAAACTATCGTCCGCCGCAACTTCTCAATCCCATCTGGCGGAATAAACATTGTTTCAAATATATATCCAGGTCCTGATCAAGGTGAATTCTGTATAGACGTTAAGGGTTCAGCCGTAGCTAGCGACGGAAATGTTGTCCGCGCAACCGTGGAAGCCAGCAATGGCACTACAGCATCTGATGACAGCGAACCGTTCCCAGTTGTTGCAAGCCCACAATTACCTCAATAAGCCGTAAGAAGATAAGGAAGGAATTCAAACCATGAAGACATCAATCAAACTCAAGCTTGCGGCAGCAGCAGTTGTGCTTGCAGTACCTTTTGCCATCGTACTTGGCAATAGCGCAAGCGGCATCGGCGAAGGCCAGATCGAGCGAGGAGACTTTTACTACAGTAAGAATCTCTCAACTAACAGTGGATATGGTGACCCAACTAGCGCAGCTAAGTGTCAGCAAATCCTTTACAAAGTTCGCATGCACAATCCAGGCGTAGGAACCATTACTAACGTTCGCATGCACGTTAATCTTCCTGCAACAAAAGCTACCCAAAACGTTTCTACAGTTACTATTACTGCCGACAATGCTTTCCCAGTTACTGTAAGCGATACTGCAACTGTGAATATTTCTACCGCTGAGACTGTAAGCTATGTAGCGGGCACAACTCAGTTATTGAACGCTCAGAACAATGTAATTGCCAATCTTCCTGATGGAATCACCAATGGCGAAATTAATATCGGTTCTGTAGGCGTTTCTCTAAACGAAATCCGTTTCGTGCAATTCAAAGCTGATATCAGCTGTGAAACGCCACCCCCACCAACTCCTGTATATAGCTGTGACAGCCTAACTGTTGCTGCAGATAAAGATCGTACTGTTAAGGTGACTGGATTCAGTACAACTGCTAAAAATGGTGCAGTGTACAAGAATGCAGTTCTTACTTGGGGAGATAACTCTGGCGTAACTGCAGCCAACCTTGTTGGCCAGACTCACCAGTACGGTGCTGACGGCACATACACAATTACTGCAGTCGCTCATTTCACCGTTGACGGACAAGAAGTAACCGCCGGTGGCCCAGCTTGCCAGACCAGCGTGAAGTTCAGTCCTAACAAACCTCCAGTAGTTCCTCCACCCGTAACACCTCCAACTGTTCCACCTGCTACGACTACTCCAGGTAAGTTAGTAAACACTGGTCCAGGCAGCGTACTCGGCATCTTCGCCCTAGTAAGTGCAGCCGGAGCATACTTGCACCGACGCTTCATCAGCCGACGTCTTGCACAAGACTAAGGTCTGTGGATAAGCACTAGCCAAAACCTCAGTTTTGTGCTACGATTAGCCCAGTTAACGAGCACTGACTGACCGCTCAAATAACAAACAAAAATCTAAAAAGTAAAACGATCCCCTTATCTTGGTGGAGGTGAGGGGATTTTATTCTTGTATCTGTTATGGTAATATTTAACAGATTGATAACAGATGGCGAGGCCTCATCGTCTAACGGTTAGGACACCAGGTTTTCATCCTGGCAATCGGGGTTCGATTCCCCGTGAGGTCACCA
>CAZYJC010000003.1:0-7001 GCA_964647765.1 uncultured Candidatus Saccharibacteria bacterium
CTCCCCCCTATCGATTTAGCAAACCGACCCCTTCAGCCTCTTGGGTACCTCTCCAGGGATGTTAAGTATTTTATCTTTTCTGGCTGTCTGGCGGAAGGGGTGGGATTCGAACCCACGGTACCATTGCTGGCACGCTAGTTTTCAAGACTAGTTCCTTAAACCGCTCGGACACCCTTCCTTAACAGAGGTGATTATAGCAGGAAACCTATGTTTTGACCAAGCACAAACCTTTTGAATTCTAGCAGCAAGCTTTGGCCCGTCTTCGGTTAATAAGGTACAATAACGCTTATGGATGAGAATAAAACTAAGCCTGGGCAGACGGTTCAGCCGACCAACCAAAAATCTGCCCCTGACAAGGGCGAAGTTGCTGTTTCGATTGATCATAATTCAACTACCACAAAACCGTCTGCCCAGGCACCGGCGCCGAGCTCGGCCGCCAAAGCCCCTGAGCCACCGGTTACTCCCCAGGCTGTCGTAGCAACCTCCCCTGCCCCCGCTCAAGTATCAAAACCTGCCGAGCCGGCGCCAACAGTTACTGAGGCCTCAGAACAACCGGAGCAAATAGCTACAACACAGGAAGCCAATAACGACCAAACAAACGAAGCTTTGATCGAAGATCGCCAGACCGGAGATTCATTCGAGTTTGTAAACGATGATGAACCGGCTGATTTACCCGAGGATAGCTACGAATGGACCGCCTCTGAGTTTATTGCCCACGAAAAAACCGCTGGCTGGTACGTCGGTCTGATAATTGTCGCGGCAATTATTTCGGCAATAGTTTACTTCATAACCGGCGACAAAATTTCTGTCGGCGTCGTCTTGTTTGGTGCGATTTTCTTTGCTGTTTTTGCTTCGCACAAACCTAGAGAGATGAATTATTCGATTGGTCCTGGCGGAATTGATGTCGGCAAAAAACACTATGAATTCGAGGAGTTTAAATCCTTCGGTGTTGTGCCTGAAGGCGCTTTTAGCAGTATAGTTTTTATGCCCCATAGACGTTTCGCAATACCTTTGAATATTTATTACCCACCGGAAGATGAAACCAAAATTGCCAACCTAATTGGCAGCTACTTACCTATCGAAGAGCATTCTAAAGACGCTGTTGATAAATTACTGCGTTCAATACGTTTCTGAGATTAGAAATGCCTGACACCCAAAAGTTAGTAAGCAAGCTCAACAGATTTCAGTTGAAGTATCGACCCTTATCTTTTGTATACGCCGTCATCAAGAAACAAGGTGAAGATCGGGCTGGCTATCAAGCAGCACTACTAACCTATTACAGCTTCTTATCACTTTTTCCGCTGCTAATGGTCATTACTACAATCACCAATATTGTAATTGGCAGCGACGCCGAACTAGAGGACAAGATAGTCAGCGGTATTACCAGTTACTTCCCAATGCTAGGTGATCAATTGTCATCCCACGTGCACACACTAAACAAAAGCGGCGCCGCGTTATTTATTGGTTTGCTGTTTGCATTTTATGGTGCCAGAGGTGTAGCCGATGCATTCCAACACGGCATTCAGAATATTTGGCACATTCCAGACGCCAAACGTGACGGCTTCCCCAAAAACATCTATAAGAGCCTCACCATCATCATAGTCGGTGGTTTGGGTTTCATAACTGCGGCTGTATGTGCAGGTTTAGCTAGTAGTGCGGGTAAAGGATTCTTCTTCAGATTTCTAGCATCTGCAATAAACGTGTTTCTTCTATATTGGGTGTTTAAATTTTTGCTGAGCTTCAGTCTCAACAAAAAAATAAAAAATACCGATACCCGTCTAGGCGCTTTGGTTGCAGCAATTGGGCTGGTCTGTTTGCAATATTTTGGCGTGATATTGCTCGGGCGAGAGCTTAAAAATCTTGATGCGTTGTATAGCTACTTCGCAATTGCACTAGGTCTTATGTTTTGGTTGTATTTACAAGCACAAATGATCTACTTGGCGGCCCAAGTCTCAGTTGTTCATTCGGATGCTCTATGGCCGCGAAGTTTTGATAATAAAAATCCCACACCAATTGATAAGGCAATTAAAAAGCGCGCAGGCAATTAGCTCAAATATGCGCGCCACCACTCGCGTGGTCGTGCCGAGGGATGTTCTCTGCTCGGGCTTGTGGTTGTTTTAGTCATGGCACACCTCCTAACGTTAGCCACCAAACTAATACTAAACCCGAAACCTTAAAATTAGCTGTTAATATTCTAACAACAGTAACAGATATGAATTAGTGTTTTTTATGGTGTTCTTCGAGTTCTTTGCGTAATAATTCGATCATTTCAAGTTGCTTGTGATTGAGTTCCATCAGCTGTTCAATTTCTTTTTTGGACTCAAGATTAGTCTGGTAGTCGTGTTCTGCCATGGCGGCATTTATTTGATCAACTCGCTTGGCCGCGATTAATAGAATTGCTCCCTGGATGGCAGCTAGCATCGACAAGAATAAGTTCAGTAGGATGAACGGATACTTATCCCAGTGATTTATTGAAGCCACAGTGTTTAGTAATGCCCAAACGCCGAGAAACAGGGCAAAACCAAACACAAATGGCCAACTACCCATGCCATTACGCATTTTATCTGCCAACCTATCACCAAAAGTCAGACTATCTTTGTGTTTTTTGTGCCAGTTATTTGGCATATTCATATTCGGAGTATAGCATCGTCAAGTAACTGAGCAAACTATCAGAATTTATGTATGTGGGGCGCTTTGCGAATATAACTGGCGTTTTTTAATAGGTCGACCATGCAGCGAGCGACCGCGTGCCGACTGACACGTTCATAAACCGCCGGTTCAATAAAATCTAATTTATATTTTTTCTTATTAGCCGAGCTCATGATTGGCGATCTGACAACTGTCCAATCTAGTTTACTGGCTTCAAGAATTCGAATGTGCTCTTCGCCGTCCCTGAGAACTTTAGAGTTTAATACCCCGACGAACGAGTGATTGATTCGCTGGAAGAAGTTCGGGGTGTCCTCGCTCCATCTTGCGCCTGACCCCGTTAGTGTAATCAGGCGTTTTTGGCCGTTTTGCTCCATGGCGGACACAATATTCTTGGCGCCACTACAAACGACATCTTTAGTTTTTGTGCCCCAACTGCCCAAGGCTGAAATAACCGAATCCGCACCCTCAAGAGCTTTTTGAACGTCTTCTATGTTGTTGATATCTCCTTGTACAACTAGCACATTATCTATATTCTGAAACGGATTTTTGCTATGCACAAAAGCAACCACTTTGTGGCCATCTTTTACTGCCTCCTCGACAACTATTCTGCCAACTTTGCCTGAAGCTCCAAAAACCGTTAATCGCATACTTATATGCTAGCAGCTTGCGCTTCAGGGCCGCCCATTTCGGTTTCGGCCTGGATGGCTGCGCCGAGTTCTGTCGCGTGAATCTCAACTACCTCTGCACCTTCGCCAGCTACCATAGCATCACCAACACTCTCTTGGCCCGGCTGGGCAGCCTTAGGTAGTCTGAGGTCAGGGATGCTGGCTGCTAATCTTTTGCCCGCCTCCTCAAAGCCGATTGCTCTGATTTTTGAAGCATCACCTACTCTGACTTCTCCGGTAAGTAAGCTAAAACGCCTTATTACGCCTCTTGCTGCTCGCTGCTTTCTGACACCCTCTTCACCGCCAAGCGGAGGCTCTCCGTGATCTTCAATACTTTCGCTATTTGCCATCTTTTACCCCTACAATTTTTAATTAATTTTTTGGAGCCAGTTACCTAGCACCATAACAACTTACAATCATTTTGTACTGCTGAAAGTTAGAATCTTTACAAAAAATCTATGCTTTTTTAGCTTTTGTTTTTGAGGGTGATTTCTCAACTACTTCTTCTGCGTCTTTAGCAATAAAGTAAATTGATCCGGTAAGTACGACTGAAGCCAATGCCTGAGACCAGGTTAGTCCTTGATTGAGGAAAACCCAGCCCACTATCACTGCCGAGAGCGGCCAAGCTAGCTCTAATAGCGATGCCCGCGATGCTGGAACCCGCTGTAATCCAAAATAGTAAACAAGCAGCGCCAACAAACCCGTCGAAAAAGTTATCGCCACAATATAGGTAATTTGTTCTGTAGTTAACGCTCCTAGTTGACTAGTGCTGCCGGAGGCAAAGACGAACATTAGTGCAAATATAGGCGTAAAGGCAAATCTTGCAGCAGAGATATGCATAAATGATGTGCCTTTGAGTGCGTATTTAGAAAAAGCCGTTGAAGATCCCCAGGCAGCGGCGGCGCCAACTGCAAATAACGCGGCAATTAATGTTCCTTGCCCGGTCGAGAAGTTAACTGTCATGGCTGGGAATGTAACAAAGTAGGCTGCAATCAACGCTACGACAGTCAACTTTAAGAAATGTGGGCTTAACTTCTCTTTAAGCAGCCACGCCGATGCCAATATCGCAAAGATTGGGTTTAGCTGCTGAAGTAATACCACAACCGAGAATGGAATGTATTGTATTCGTCCTAGAGCTGCGGTGTACAGAATCGTACCAATTGCTCCTGACAAAAATGACACTCCAATAATCGCATACCACTGTTTGCGCGTAAGTTTTTTGAAGGCCTTAAAAGTAGTTAATAGATATGGTGTTAGGATTATTAGTCCAAATAGGTGCTCGTAGAACACAATTACCGGTGCTGGCAACACGTAGAGGTGCCTTCTTAATAATCCGTCGACGCTCCAGAGCAGCGCCGCAATAATAACGGCTATAGAGCCGTATCTGGCGTATTTCATAAATTGTTCCCTTTTCTGCTGTTTCCTCAAACAGCACCCGCTACATTCGAGCAGGTCCCGACTATACGGTCGGCCCATGATTTTCACATGGTCATCCGCTATAAAAAGAAGCGGTCGACGGCTATACGTCCGATCGGCGAATTTCACGCCACCCCAAGGATTTAGTTGTTAATACAAGAAGTTTACACTTGGTTAATCGATTTTGCCAGTCCAGACGATGTGCCAGACTTTTTTGGGCATTTGCTTGCGCTTAGTATTTTTCATAACCAGTGCGACCTGTTTGCCAGCAATTACAACACCAGCTAGTCCCAATGCGGACTGAAGGAGCATCACAACAATAGTTAAATTCCTTATACCCTGCGACGAAGTAATATTAAGGGTAGATTCAAGCAACGGAACTAGTGCCCAAAAAGGGATCCAAAATAAGAATAAAAGTATAATGCCGGTACGCAATCTTGTAGGCGAAACAGCGACTTTTTGTTCGGTTTCCATATGCACAGTATAATCCAGATCGATAAGTTTAGTGAGCTGTTTGAGCCTGATTAGGCCTAAATGCCCTCTTGAAGAAATACACTGACAGAGCTGCAGTTACCAAGGCCGCCGGAATTGCATATATGCCCAGCGCAGCTCCCGCTTCAACTGATTGCTCAACAAGATCTACCTCTAAACCAATCACTGCGGCCGATACTGTCAAAGCCCCTGCTCCGAGCGCAAGATCTCTAAGTCTGTCAGCCGCGCTTGTTGATTCACCTGAGCTCATAATTCAGATTATTGTATAACAAATCATTGAAATGTCAACTTAAATCAGGCGCTGGTTTGTGTAAGAATGTTCTTATGGTCAAAAACCAAAAGGGGTTTGGTTGGATTCTATGGATAGCTATGTTGCTGATTGTTTCGGCCGTGGCACTAACCTGCTGGCAGCTATACCAAAAAGCAATTTTGGATCAAAATCTTAAAGTCGCCAAAGCCAAAGCCATTAAAGTTGAGAAATATAAACCTTTGACTGTGGTCGCGGTCGGTGACATTACTTGTGATCCTAAAACCAAGGCAACTTCGACTACGGCTGCTAAAAAAACATCAACAACTGCGTCAAAAACTACTACTACAACCCCTGCTGCTGCGAATACTGCTACCTGCCAAGATGCAGCAGTTGCTGCCCAAGTCGCCAAAATCAAACCAGACGCTCTGATAACGCTTGGCGACCAACAATATGATGATGGAGGCTTGGATAAGTTTCAGACGGGGTTTGCCAAGAACTGGGCTCAGTTCAACAAGATTTTATATCCTACACCGGGTAATCACGAGTATGTAACTAATGGTGCGTCTGGATACTACACTTACTTTAAGAGCTTGCCTACCGATATAAGTAAAGGTTATTACAGCTTTAGCTTGGGCAACTGGAATATAATTTCACTTAACTCTAATTGCGACAAAATCGGTGGCTGCGACACTAATTCAACCCAGGTAAAGTGGCTCAAAGAGCAGCTCAAGAACAATACCAGCAGATGCACTCTAGCCTTCTGGCATCATCCAAGATTTACGTCCGGTAAATACTTCAATGACGCTGATTCTAAGTCTCGATCACTTAGTTTTTGGGAGTCTCTTGAAGACGCTAAGGCGGATGTTGTATTGAATGGTCATGACCATTTGTATCAGCGGTTTGGTTTGCAAAATGCAGCCGGCAAAAAAGATGCTCAAGGAATTCGTGAATTTATTGTTGGTACAGGCGGCAAAGAATTGTACAAGCAATCTGGGTCAGAAGCCAACAGCCAGCAAGTTGTTGATTATCAATACGGAGTGCTCAAGCTGCAGTTATTCAAAAATGCCTATAAGTGGGAGTTCGTTGCAGTAAATGGCGATATCCTCGATGACGGACAGCAAAACTGCAACTAGTTGCTGAAGCCTTTTTTAATAAATGACGAATTTGCAATATTTTTTTGAAGTGTGATAGTATTCCCTTGATGTCTAACAGCATGATTATCGCAATTATTATTGAACTTCCCGAGCGGAGGGCTGGTTAGCATTTAGCAATTTTTAAAGAAACAGCAGACCTCCGCAAGCCGGAGGTCTTTTTAATTAAAACTTAATTAACAATCATGACTAATCACGAAAAATCACCACTTATAACAGAGATTAACCAAGGGCTGCTTAGGGCTCAGGAACTATTCGCTGTGCCTGATAGCCCAGTGCTGCCAACAGATCTACGATATGATGATGAGCTATCAGAGCGATATGGCGCGGACATTTATCTTGCCTCTGAGCTTCACCAACCAGTTCAATCTTATAAGA
>CAZYJC010000003.1:7011-81014 GCA_964647765.1 uncultured Candidatus Saccharibacteria bacterium
GATTCGCGGTGCTTGGAATTTTGTCAGCCAATTAGCCCCAGAAGAACTTGCCGGAGGTCTAGTTACAACAAGCGCAGGTAACCATTCTCGAGCGGTTGCTCTTGCGGCATCGCGACTTGAGGTGCCAGCAAGAATATTTATGCCTGAGACAACTCCGGCATTCAAAGTTGCAAAAACCTTAGAGACAGGCGGATCATTAGTCGAAATTGAACTCGTAGGCGAAACCTTCGATGATGCTGAAACCGCTGCCCGCGAGCATCTTGAGGCTAATGGCGGGGTATACTTGCCGCCTTTTGATCATCCTGATGTTATAGCTGGACAAGGTACTCTAGCGGCTGAAATATTCGACCGTTTGCCAGATGCCAATGTCTTGCTGGTGCCAGTTGGAGGCGGCGGCCTGATATCTGGATGTGCAGTGGCTGCAAAAGCCCATAATCCAGGTGTGGTTGTGATTGGCGCGGAGCCGGCCGGCGCCGCCTCCATGCAGCATTCTTTGAGACATGGCAAACCTACATCACTCGATCATATAGACACCACTGTAGACGGCGCAGCAGTTAAAAAACCGGGTATCCATACTTTTGAATTAGCCTCTGTCTTAGTTGACCGCGTGTTATCAGTCGGAAATCATGATGTTAGAAGATCGGTAACTGAGCTTTGGGGCCGCGATGAACCAATCAAAACCGAACTTGCTGGCGGCTTGACGCCTGCCGCACTGGAACAACTCAGCTCAGAGATAGTTGGCAAAACAGTCGTTTGTCTTATAACCGGAGGCAGCCTAAGTGAGCAGAGATTTGAAGAAGAAGTGCGCCTACCCGCCCCATTTATAGCCGACTTGCGTCAAGCCGCCTAAACGTAATCGGCAACTATTTTTAGTGCACGTCTTAGCGGTTCAGCCGCACCCCATAATAATTGATCACCTACAACAAAAGCTTTAAGGTATTCCGGTCCCAATTTAGATTTGTGTAGTCGGCCAACATGTACTTGCAGATCCCCGCTAGCAGAAACACTTGTTAAATCATTTTTTGTGGCAGTTTCGACGTTAGGAACAAACTTGATCCAAGGATGTGGAGCGTCGGTAGTTAACATTTGTTCAATGTCCTGTAGCGGAATGTCCTGCCTAAGCTTGATGAGCAAAGCATGAGCATGTGATCTCATTGCGCCTACGCGAGCACAAATCCCGTCAACAACAATCCTATCCTCGTTAGTTAAGCCAAGTATGTTGTTTGTTTCATCAAAACCTTTTCGTTCTTCTCTGGTTTGCCCAAGATCTACGGCTCGATCAATCCAAGGTATAACGTTACCCGCAAGAGGCACTCCACCCCATTGCTCTACAGGTATTGCTTCGCCAGTTAATGTTTCTTGAGCGCGTTGGTCAATTTCTAAAATACCAACTGCCGGGTTGTCGACCATTTCCTGAGTTGCCATACCAATTACTGCCATTTGAGCCAGTAGCTCTCTCATTGGTTTGGCGCCTGCACCGCTAGCAGCTTGGTAGGTATCATCGTCAACCCATTCGACGTGCCCACCTGTGAAGATTGGGGTCAATCCCATGAGCATGGTACTGACCGTGCAATTGGTCCCTATTAAGTCTCTATCACCTTTTTCGATACGCGACTCAATAGTATTCCCATTGACCGGGTCAAGTATGGGTATGCTACCCGGCTCCATTCGAAGTTTGCTGGCTGCATCAATCCAAAATCCACTCCAACCACCTTCACGAAGTTCTCCGTGCACAGCCTCGGTATAATCGCTCCCTTGAGTTGTCACTACTGCGTCAAATGCACTTAAAGCGCTGAGGTCGTGTGCGTCGGCAAGTACGGCACCATCTTCCCTTGTTTGGCCTGCCTGTGAGGTAGAAAAATATGTAATATTTGCAAAAGATGCGTCATCTGCGGCAGTCATTCGTGCGTCCAAAACTGAACCCACCATGCTGCGTTGTCCAACAAAGGCCACTTCGAGTTTACTCATATCCTTGGTATATCACGATTTCACACTGTATGCACAAGCGTTATCCAGTATTCAGAGGTCAAGGTATAGTTTAGTGCCTCATACTTCATAGGCTTTAAGCCATTCTTCCAAGAGGTGACAAAAATTGTCTGAACAAAATTACTTAAAGTTTTAGTTCGGTGGCCCTGAAGATTGCTTGGTTTTTCCCGTAGAAGGCCGCCCATTCTTTATCTCCATAAGAAAAATGCCACCATTCACCATAAAACGGAGCAAAATCTTGCTCAAGCATAAGATCGTGCAGGAGTTTTCTATTCTTTTTTTCGGTGCTGCTCAGGCCAGGGTAAAAGGTTTTAATTTTTTCTATGTTTTGAAAGTCTGCGATAGACGTACACATCGCAATTTCTGAACCATTTCCATCAATTATGGTTAAGTCTACAGCTCCTCCTGTGGGATGACCAGCAACCTCAGGCACAGCAATAAAGTTATGGGTATATGCATCCAATTCAGTACCTTTGAGGTCTGGTCTTTGGGCAGACATAATTTTCTTCCATTTCTTAAAATAGTTTTTTTGTATGTCCGGGTGTCTATAGCCATAGACAACCTTCAGATACAAATTTTGCTTAGAGAGCTCTTTGTTTATTTTGGCAAGTTTTTTGGCTACGGACTTGCGAACAAATATAGTGCTACCGGTATAGGCTTTCATTTCATGTTTGTCATAAATAGCCGAAATACTTGACGAATATTTTCTGACGTCGACAAATATTTCGTCACTGTCTCCGTCACGAATGACAGACAACTCAGCGTATGAAAGAATTTTGTGATTCTTTAACTTCTCAAACATTAAAAAACTAAACCTTTTTTGTATTTTCCGGTTACGTATAATTGAGCTATCTTTATTCCGCCATCATATAGAACACTGACCGTACCAGCGATAGTTGACTTTGTGACATTGCCTTCTTCATCAACATCACTGAATGTCCTAATTGATTCACCGGATGGCTGAATAACGTCTATAGTCCCTCCTGATCTAAGCGCTCGAGCTAAGGCAATACCTATAGCACATGTGCCGCTACCGCACGCGGTTTCGTCAAAAGTCTCATCTATACTACTAACCCATACACAGAATTGAGCATGCTTAGATTGCTTATCATAATAGGTAACGCCTACTGCTGGCTCATTCGCTAGTCCATACTTGTTTTCCGTGAGCAACTCACTTAACAACTCTCGGGGCGATAGTTTTTTTTGCAAATCATCACCGCTCACTACTACGTGACTAATACCATCCAGCTTGACTAATTGGCCTTCGGCTACTTCTTGCACCAATTCCTCATCCTTTGGCAGTGGCATTTCTACAGTGACCACACCTGATTTTACTGAAAACTCAAGAGGCTTGTCGGTTCCGGAAACTTCAATCTTGCCCTCATAATCTTTACCCTCAGTAAGCAGCCAGATAACGCTTCTGGTAGCATTCCCGCAGAATTCACCGCCAAACATTTCTACTCTAGCAATACACTCTTTGTCCTTAGGAAGTGTTACAAAGCAACTTTGCTCTATTTCACTACCGGCTGGATCAATATCTTTCCAAGCAGATTCAAGACCATGTTGCAGCTGTTTGCGTTCTTCGTCGCCTGTTTCGAGCAATTGGTCGAATACCACCGCAGTCGTATTGCCATTTGGATACACGATCGCTGCTCTATGTATCACTAGTGGATTATCTTGTTCTTGCAAATCTGACTCCATATCCGTTTTTACAAATAGACTTCTTTGGTCTAACTCTATTCTGCCAGAATGTCTAATTTTAGGCACGACGATTGTTTTACCCGTATTTGAGAAACCTTCAGATTCGTAAAGCCTGTTGCCCTTTGTATTATTCACATTACTAAGTAGTTGAAATACTGTAACCTGCCATTCTTTTGCCGCTTCGTCTATTATTCCCGCAAGCAAGCTTCTGCTAATACCGCGGCCTTGGCTCTCTGGGTCAACGACTACTCATCTATATAGAAAACGACTTCTTGAAGAGGAACGCCCGCGGCAAGGCCAGCAATCACTACTATTCTATGCCTATTCTCTGGCAATAACGCGCTGCCTCTGAAATATCAATGGGCGTAGGATTTTTGTGGCCATTGAGGTCTGTGACGCCTTGATTCTTGACTTTGATAGGCTTCGAGCATTTATAAACCCATCCGCCGGCGTCTTGGTAGCCTGTGGCGGTCATTGGCCGCGTTAGTATAAACAAAGCGATAGCTATAACCACAAGTACTATCATAAAAATCAGCCCAAAGACTTTGATGCGACTATGGTTTTTAGGTTTCTTTGCCATCTAATATTCTTCAGATTGACCGGCGTAGAATGATGGTGTTTCATCCTGCCACCTTAGTAATAGTACGCCAAAATAGTTGCCGGCTTCTATCTTAGCGCTCCGTTTTATCATAGATTCACGGTATTGGCCGTGAAATTCAGCAAGTTTTTTCTCACCATCATCAAATGGATTCTCGCTGGCAAACTCAACATGCTCTATCAGCATAGGTGGATCTTCTAAGCGAACACTAACAGTAACCAGTCCCATAATTACATTGTAGGTCTTTTTTGTTTCGGCTCATAGCAATTGTCGAACTGTCGTTAACTTGTGGCTACATTGCTTCGATAATTTGTTTTTTGTAGTGCCCACTCGAGATATGCTGACGGTAGTTTTGCAAGACCCTCTATCACCTCGTTGCTGCCGAGCTCCTTAATGGTTCTGGAGGCGACTGCACCATTTCTAACAATTTCTTGTATTGTTTCTTCAAAAACATCTCAGGAGCTGAGAGTTTGCACGACGCTCTTATGATCAATTTCACCATTCTCAAGCTGCTTTCTCAAATCCTTGCCGGCGCTTTTTTGAAATGCCAGCAATAGAGGTAGCGTGTACACCCCCTCCTTTACATCATTGCCTACAGGCTTCCCTAGTATTTCGCTAGTTGAAATAAAATCCAATAAGTCATCAATTAACTGAAAGGAAACACCAAAAAACTCCCCATATTTTGCTAGCGCTCCTATCTGGCTTGAGTTTAGTTCTGCACAAATTCCGCCAACTTTGCAGGCTGCTGAAGTTAGGGATGCCGTTTTTTTGCTTATTGCTGACATATAGGAATCTATTGAGCGTTTAAGGTTATACTCTTCTGCAGTCTCAAGGCTCTGACCATCACAGATTTCCATTGCTGCTACTGCAATTACGTTAGCAACTTCGCGACTCACAGAATTTGCTACGTGGGCAGACAAAGACAAAAAATAATCACCAATTACTAGAGCGTGACTGGCTCCTTCATGACTATTTATGGACGGGACACCCCATCGCATGTCGGATTTATCAATAATGTCATCGTGAATGATAGTTCCAATGTGTACTAGCTCAATAGCAGCGCATGTCCTGATAACCGCATCGTCAATTTTGCCACCTTGACTTTTTGCAGCGGCAATCACTAAGAATGGCCGTAGCCTTTTGCCCCCACTTTTTATAAGTCGAACTGCCGGATCTTTAATGTGGGGGTTAGCTTTGCCTACTGATTCGATCAAATAGTTGTCCACCTGATTGAGGCAGGACGGAAGTTCAGGGATATTCAATAATCTAGCAAGATCTGCCACATTCATAATGAATTAATAGTAACGTACTAGACTTTTTTAGGAGAAGTCAGCAGCTTTGCCCAGAGTGTTACAAGCGCCACACTTAAGACCACGCCATTTATAAGTAATAGGGTGTCGTCTTTTGCGCTTACAAAGATTATCGAATTGACATACAGAGTAGTAAGACAGATTCCCATGAGAGATTTAGTCGCCTTGTCTTTAATCACTGCCGTTACTGCACGAATAGCTGGCAGGAAACTCACTGAAATAGTGGCAATATACAGTGCTGTCGGGACGGGTTGAAGCCCAAAGAATAATAGACCATTCTCTGAAAAATATGGTTCAGATGGATAAAAGAATGTTCGAGCAACAAAGGTTGCAATCAGGAGTAGTAGCGTTACGGTCATTAAGGTGCTGCTTTTTGTAGGTAACTTTGCTGAGGCTGCTTTGGCATATGCCACGCTCGCTAGCAAAAAAGGTATTACACCAAGCAGAATCAATGGCTTCAAATCTTCTGGCTTAGTAAGAACAACGTAGCTCCAAACTGCTAGACCTGCTGCATAGCCCGCCATACCTAAGCCAAAATCTTTTAAAACCTGCTGTTTTTTTGATAGAAACCACCACGCCAGAATAGCGGTGCCCAATGTTCCGTTTATGAAGAATAGTGAGACAAATATATTTGATGTGTCCATTGATAAGCCCTCTGCGTAAGTTAATTCTTACAGCAATATTATCATAAGCATTAGTATTTTGTTCACTTGCCACTACTTTATATGCAATACTTATCGCTATGGCGACCGAAGCGAGAGCTCAAACAGGACAATTTATATCCTCTAGTCATGTCCTACAGAGAATAGGTGTTCATCTGGCACAAATTGCTATTTCCCCTGTTCTGCTAACAATGAGGCTGGTTTTGGTTAGGAATAGTTTATATAGAGACCCAAAAAAGCTCGATTTGAAGGGCTACGGTGATAGCGCAACCTATATTTTGTATGGCAATCATCAAAGCGGCCTAGACCCCTTAATTATTTGTGCTTCATTGCCTCTTAAGACTATCAGGCATTTAATGCCATTCAGGTTTTTTGTTGAAAACTCATATTTTAAGGGCCCCATGAAGGCTTTTTTAAATATTATGGGCGGTTTTCCTGCGCACTATCACCCAAAACGACCCTATGGCCTGAGCAAGGCCAGGTCCTTAATGTCAAAAAAGCAAACGATCGTCATTTTTCCACCGGCTATGCGTACTCGCAAAAAAGTAGCAAAACCTGGCGTTTCGGTCCTAGCAGCCGAGCCAGACACGTACTTAATACCAGTTCATATAGATTGGAAGCATCGTTGGCATTGTCACGTTTACGTTGGAGAACCATTTAAAGGATCTGCAGATTATTCACCAGAGCATCTAATGGAATTAGTTTATTCTCTTCCGCTGAATCGCCCTGCAGAAATTTAATCCTAAAAAACAAAATCCTGGCACAAAAACCAAAATACTTATCTGGTGATCGGAAATATTTGGCTGTGCTTTTGCCAGATAAAATATAAGCACAGAAATTAGAGTTATGTTCGCTGTTTTGGCAATTAGAGCCACTATTCTTTCATGAGAATCTTTGCTACTAGAATTAGCCAATATTTTTAACAAGTATAATGCCTGGAATAGTCCAATTATAAGTACGGCCGTCAGTCCAGCATTAACAGCAGACGCGTAGCAAATAAAAACAAGTGCTAAGAACCAGAATATTGCGCTGGTTAGGCAGGTCGCTGCCACGCCGTGGCGCAGAACAAAGGTCATTTTGCCATGTTGCTTGTCACCTTTTATGTCACGAAAATCCTTTAATAATAATCTAGCTATAAATGCTAAGTACAAACCGATTGAAACCAACCAGGGATAGGCTTCAGACGATTGGCTAGACCAATATCCGAGAGTGAACGGGAAGTACACATATGCTAAAGCTAATAATAGTTGACTGAGTATGCCTCTATCGGAAATCCGCAAAGGCTTCAATGAATACATATAGTCAATTACCAACATGCCAATCGTGAACAAAACTCCTTGTATTCCAAATATTGCTGAAGCCAAGATGGCAAGAATGCCGGCAACAATGTTAATTTGCCATAATTGCCTTACTGACGCATCTTCAGTGATGAGTGGTCTGTCAACGGCGTCTTTTAGGTTGATTTTATCAATGTGATGATCCGAATAATCATTAACAGAAGCTGCGTGGATGTACCAAAGGATCAAAACCAACCCAATCAAAATCGTTTTTAATGTTATGGAGCCTGCGACTACTGCCCCCAAAAATGCTATCGCATAGCATGTTGCCAGAATTCTCGGTCTTATCAATCGTAGTATTGCCCTAAACACTACTTGCCCTTCACTGGTAGATACGAAAGTGCCACCAGTAGCAAGGCGGGCCACAGAAATTGATACCAAAATAGTACAAAAAGACCAAAAACCAAGACCAAAATTAGCCCTATCTTATCAATTCTGTTCAGCCTCCGCATGTTACTGATATTATTACTCTAATGACCGCTAATAAAAAGCACCTTTTTACTGAACTATCAAAAGCTGATTACATAACTTGCCTTTCAATTTTTTTGATAACTGTTGCTTTTTGGCTGATATGGAATAAACAGATTTATTTAGCGATTGCTATTACTTTTGTTTCTATGTTTTTAGATTACTTAGACGGACTTATAGCACGTAAATATGGTGGCTCCCAATATGGCAAGGTGCTTGATTCGTTATATGACATGCTTGGCTGGGTATTATTCCCAGCATTAGCCGTAAACATTCAATCCCAGTGGTCGTGGTGGGCAATTATCATCACCACACTGTATTGTCTCTGTGCCGCACTTAGACTTAGTCGGTTTACCGTTTCAGGATATGTAGAAACTGACAAAAAATACTATACTGGATTGCCGGTTTCTTACAGCAGGTATGCTCTACTTATAGTTTTGATAGCGGGTGCAAAAATTTCAGCTTTTATATTAGCAATTATGATTCCCCTGATGGTCTCATCGAGATTATTTAAAAAGTCCCCCCCTCTTCTAATGCAAATAAATCTAGTTTATGCCGCGATCTTCTTCTGGCTATTCACAATACATGGCTGATTACGAATTTCTTACAACCAGTCTCGCTCAGCTGAATGAGATTACAAACCGTGCTTACAATGAGTCTATTCGATCTGTCGCATTGAGCTTATGGGACAAAGACCTTAGAATCGAGAACCCACAGTGGAAATTTATCAATGCTAAGCCTTTTTATATCAAGACTAGGACAGGTTCAGCTCATGTAATGGCCATGGTGGATAAGCGATTACCCAATGTTGGTATTGTTGGGTATTTTGCTTGTACAGATAGCGCATCTGGGTCGCAGGTACTAATACAAGCCGCCGAATGGCTTAATAAAAATTTTGGATTAAAGAATATATATGGCCCCATAAACGGCACACTACCGAACGATTATAGACTTAACCTGGAGGATGATTATTGTTTTCCAGGCGAACCCGTAAACCCTAAGTGGCATATAGATGCTTTTAGCGAGGCCGGATTTGAGGTCTTTAATCATTATGCGTCCGGAATTTCTAAACATTCCGAGCTACTCATGAAGTTTTTCATCAAAAAACCCAAAAAAGGATACGAAAACTTAACTGTTAGGAGTTTTGACACTGCGCACTTCAAGCGCGATTTCAAAAAATACCATGATCTTCGAAATGCTATATTTCCCTTACAGAGCATATATTGTCCGGCTATATCGGTCGAAGAAAGAACCTATAATGCAGGGGGGAAATTCGACGCCGACTACACATATTTTTTGGTCGACAATATGCGCGAAGTAGGTTTCATTATGGCTTACTCGTATAACGGCAATTTAATTGTTAAAACCATCGGGTTGCTTCCGGAATACAGGGGTAAACGATTGACTGGCCTGCTCCTTGAGCCCGTACATGACAAAGCTCAAAAAAATGGCTTAAAAGCGGCTATTTATGGCATGGTTAGAGTTGGCAACACAGCCTATAATTTCAGAAGACCAGGCGTGAAGGTGTTTCGTAAATATGTCACTATGCACAAACAGCTATAACCCTACTTGCTTAGTATTTCTACGCACGAACCCTGAGAATTTATCCTCACTTGCATACCAGTTTTTAGAGTAGAAGTTATATTTTGCACACCAATAATACTTGGAATGCCCAGTTCTCGTGTGACTATTGCTGCGTGAGACAGCATACCTCCGTGCTCTACTATGACCCCCTTAGCTAATGCTATGAGTGGTGTCCAGCCAGGATCGGTGTGTCTGGCAACTAAAATATCGTAAGGTTCTTCAGGAATGACGGGTTCGTCTAGCACCAAAACCTTTCCTTCAACAGTGCCTGGGGATGAAATCAAGCCTTGAATGCTGATTTTGCTTGTAGTCGGTTGCTCTACCTCTCTAACATATTCAATTTTTTCTAAACTAGGCAGACTTGTGGTAATAAAGCGTTCGGGCATATCTATTTCGTGGTATTTTAGGTAGGCTTTTTTTCGAGCTCTGATTCGTTCCTGCAAGTCATTAACGACAACTGTGCCTTGCATAGCCTGATAGATTTCTTCTATTTGTAGGTAATATATGTCTTGTGCTGATTCAATCAACCCCTCATTGGCTAAAGCCGAACCAACTTTTGGGAAAAGTTCTCTCATGTGACCATATACTCGCCCCCGCAGAAGTCTATTCTTCTCGCGCAATCGAAGGTGACGTTTTAGGTGCTTAAGTAACCATCTGTACACTATTCTTTGATAAAAATTCAATTTGGTGAGTAATTCCTTCTCGATAGCTTCGCTCGCTAAATTGCTATCACTAAGACGTTTCTTAATTTCGTTTGAATTTAAGCTAACGTAGGGCTTCATGATCTTATATATACCGAATTTTTCGAGAGTTGGGTTTGGGGCTTCAATCTTTTGGTCCTGAGCAAACCTATGGCCAAACACTTTGATATACTCCTCTATCTTTTGTTGTATTACGGTTCCTGCAAGGTGCTGGTCAAGCTCCTCGAATTTACTTTGTATTAATAGTTTTAGCGCAGCTTTATCATTTTTTATGTCATCGGCAATGGAGTATAGTGACAAGGCTTGTTCCGCACTCATAACTCCGCTGATTGAACCTATAATGCTATTTTTTTCAAAAGGTTTGTCTGGCAACCACTTATTGAGGACTTTTTTGAGCCAGCCATGATAGGTCATGACTAAAAAGTCGTTGTCTAATGTACGAGCAAATTGGGGTATAATCTTCTGCTCTATGTGTGAATACTGCAGCATAAGTAATTGTGAATCATTACCCTTAGGCATTCTGTTCATATCTTCTTCAAAACCTGCAAAACGTTTATAGAAATTATTCAATTCATATCTAAAAAAAACAGTGCGATAGATAATTCTAAACAGAAACTTGATTCTAAATCCTGTTCTCAGTTTGCGCGGAGCCTGGTGAACTGCCTGTCCTTGTGTGGCTATTTGATCATCTAGAAATTTTTGGTTCCGCTTACTTCCCGGAAACAGCGAAATGTAACGATACCAGTTGAGTAAGTTGTAGTACATTTTCCCATTAAAAATACCGATCATCGCGTCAAAAGTGCGATTGTTTTCTTCAAGCTCATACCACGAAAGACCTGCTGAGTAAGCTTGTGCTTTGTAGCCTAATAAGTAGCCTCGCTTCGCTATTGAAAATGTTAAGGGCAAAACAATTCCTGGGAAGCTTTCTGAAATATTTGAGCTATCCCAAACTCTTAAATGACTGATTTTTGTGATAGGGCGGGCTTGTAATACGAATACCTGATCATCCTTGATAGCCCATTCTATGTCCTGTGGAGAGCCGAACAATGTCTCTATTGCTAGAGTAATTTCGGTAAGTGTATCTATATGTTGAGTTTGTAAAATTCCTGTGTCGTTGACTCGACTGACTTGTTGAGTATTGAGTCGATCAACAAAATATTGTTCGTCACTCTTGCCCTCCACCACACTAGTGCCTCGTCCAGGCGCAACATTTATCACAAACTCATTGTTTCCGTTGGCTGGATTAACACTAAAAATCACCCCAGATAGATCCGGCTCTATAAAAGTCTGTACGATTGCGTGCACTGGTCCAGTTTTTGTTGAGTAAGCCTTGCTCTGCCTTGATTTAAAAACAGCTTCGAGAGCTTCAATGAATTTATCACTAGTTCTTACATCCAGAACGGTTTCAAATTGCCCTGCATAAGATTGCGTTTCCGCATCTTCCTGCATACTTGATGATCTTACCGCGACGCTTAGCGTGCCAGTTTCTTCCATCCAATTACTCAACTCGGCCTTAAGTGAATCTTGCCGTGGCCTGCTTGCTAGTTCTTTGCTAGTTAACGCAGGGACAATATAAAATTCCGGCACATTAAATCCGGCTTTGCTGAGCAATTCTAGATTTTTGGCTTTAGCGCCAAACTCCTTCATCAATTAAGCCCCTAGAATCACACTAAGCATCGTAACAACGTACATAACATTTGATGCCAGCTCAATATTGTTAGCATTCTTTTTGTTTGGTTCTATAGCGTAGTGGTATGCATTGTTTATTAACAGGCCTAAGCTGATAACTGGAGCGATAATCCATAGATAATCTTGCGCCCCGCGATTAATTAGATAGAAGGCGATTAAAGTCATAATTGTAGCTAATAGTGAAATTGCTACCGCAGAACCACTATGGCCAAGTTGGGCAGAGTAAGTATCGTCAGTCGTATCGTCTTCTACGGCAAACATTTTACGTCCCAGCTCAGTGGTGATAACGCCTGCCATAAAGAGACCGACAAAGACCCATGGATTTACGCCGCTTGGTTCAATGATTTGAGTCATGGCATAAAACAAGATAACCAGCTGCACATAATGACTTAAATAATAGATATAGAAATGCTGGCGGATCCACTCTCGAACAAAAAATTCCTTTTTTGTTAATATAGCGTATCCTTGCGACAACAAACCTAGACCAAAAATACGCCAGTCAAGAAAAGAAGCATATAACAACAGCTGAAGACCAATACAAAACTTGTTTACTACGGCCAGCTCTTGAAGTGTTACTACCCCCCGTTGTACAGGCCGATCAGGGTGATATTTATTATCATGTTCATAATCTTTTTTTTCGTCGGCAGTCCGTATTTGAAGTAAGTAAAGCATGATAATTGTTGCAGCGACTAAATAGTTTTTGATGGGCGTGTCGGCAAAAGTATAAGCAACTCCGGTAGTGACTAGAGTCATAATGAGGACTGCGTAGAGCGGCGCCCGCTCGCGCTGGAAAACCCACAACCTAACAGCTAATGGGCGTGTATCTTTTTTCTTTTTAACCATAAATACCTCCCTATAAGTTACTACACATTAGCCAAGAAATGTCGTAAATGCTGTTTTATTGTCGGCGGGCTGTATGTTGGGTCGGGTGAGATTGGCTCTGGCGCCCCCGCGAACTTTTACTTCCAAAAATGTTGGCCCAATACCCTGCTGCAAACCAATAACATCTTCGGTTAAATTCTCTAAGTTGCTTTGTTTGGCTACTTGGTTATAGCCGCAAGCTAAGGCTATAGCCGCTAGGTCTATTTCCTTAGAAGCTGTGGGCTGTCCGCCGACGGAGTCATGCGCTCCATTATTGAATACGATATGGAAGAAATTTTGAGGCTGTAGGTTTCCTATGGTCGCCAGAGCTCCTAAATGCATGATGGTAGATCCATCTCCATCTAAGCAGAAGACTTTTTTGTCGGGTCTCTGCGTGGCAATACCTAGAGCTATCGAAGAGGCGTGACCCATACCGCCAACTACTAATAGGTCAGAATCGTGATTCTCGTCCCTGCGATCCCTCAGTTCGTATAATTCACGGCTTAGTTTGCCTATTCCTGATACAACAACAGCATCATCGTCTAAGCCTTCGATGATAGCATCTACAGCTTCTTCGCGGCTCATTTGATCTTTTGTGGCATGAGCTTCAGTAGAGTGGTATTCAACAAAAGTGCCTTGTTCGATAACCAAAGCTTGGGGGGTCTGTTGGTTGTCTGCATTCCTAATCGTTTGCTGTACTTGGTTACTTACACCGTGTGGATCGCGTAGAAGTGAGGCAAAAGGTATTTGCAGGTTTTGAAGCAGGTCTGGGGTGATTTCACCTTGCCTGGTATGATGGACCTCATCATTTATACCTGGCTGACCACGCCAACCTATAAGCAAAAGCATAGGTATGCCAAAGACCGATCTATCTGCGAGTGAAGCAAGCGGGTCAATGGCATTATTGAGACCCGAATTTTGCATATATACCAGCGGGATTCTATTAGTCGCAGCATTGTATCCGATAGCAAGACCAATTGCATTACCCTCGTTGGCAGCAATTACATGGTTGTCTTTGGCGTTGTCCTCCAAAAAATGACTAAATGGGCCAGTAATCGAATCAGGCACCCCGCAAAAATAATCTACACCACCGCTAACTAGTGGGTCGTACAGTTCTTGAGTGTGTATTTGCTGTTCGGTCATTGGACTAGCTCCCCGGTGCTATTTCTAAGAATTGCTCTATTGGTATACTCGATGATTCAGACTCAAATGCACGTTGATTTACAAGTATGCTCTGCGCAGTTTCCTCCATAGCCAAATAAGCTGATCGTAATAGCTGATTGGCATAAACAATTATATTTCCTCCCCAACTAGTTAGCTCGGGTTCGGTTATTTTGTTATACGAGGTGGGAACTAGCATCAGTGGCTTTCTGTTCCCAAGCTTGTTATAAGCCTTAGTAAATTCGCGAACATCTGCACCAGTGGTGTCTTTTGAATGAATCATTACTGCATCTACCCCAGCGTCTAGATAGGTTTTTGCACGATGCAAAGCTTCTGATTGTCCTTTACCTAAGATCAGACTCTCTATTCGAGCAATAATCATAAACTGTTCATTAACTCTAGCAGTGATACCGGCTTTTATTTTGGATACAAAAATCTCAGGGTCTTCTTGTAAATGATCTTCTGGATTCTTGTGCAAAGAGTTTCTTTTTAGACCCTTTTTATCCTCAATTACAACTGCTGAAACACCGAGGCGTTCCAATGTGCGTACCAAATGAATAAAGTGCTCTATGTGACCACCTGTGTCTCCGTCTACAATTATCGGTTTAGTTGTAACCTCGAGGATTTCATTTATGGTTGCAAGCCTTGAAGTTCGGTCAACGAGTTCGGTGTCGGGTTTTCCTTTTGCCAACGAATCAGTTAAGCTACTGACCCAAATGGCATCGAACTCCTCTGACTTGCCCCTAGGGTTTTTGACATGAGTGTTTTCTACTATTAGCGCACTAATTCCATTGTGAGCTTCTAGCGCACGTATGGACTCCTTGGCTTTTAGTAAACGACTAAGTCTAGCTTGACGCTCTGTCGGCGTAATGCCCTTTTTCTTAAGCTTGCTGTGTAATAAAGTGCTTGATATCCCCTCTGTGTATTTGACCTCGACTAGCTTACCGTCCCATTCTGAAATCGTATCCAGAACTTGTTGTCTAGCTTCTTTTGCCCAATCGTCGCCGTGGACGAAATATTCAGGCTTTAGCTTTTTGAGATTTGGACGATAGTCTGGCGTATCTTGGGGGATTACTTTATCTACACCTTTGATGTTGCCAACTACTTCAAACCTTTGTTTATAGTTCATGTATGGCAGTCGTTTTTTACTTGCAACAGCAGCATCCGTGAGTAATCCGATAGTAACCTCGCCTAATTTATGACCCTCTTTGATGACATTTAAGTGTCCTGAATGGACAATGTCGGCGCACATTGGTATATAAACGGTTTTTTTACTCCGTGGTTCAATCACTACCTCCTAGGATAACAGATATGATCACTCTGTTGGCACAAACCTGGTTGCGACTTCCAACTTCAACTGGAGTTAAATGTTTTTCTAATTACTCTTAATTGACTCAACGAGCTTGACTACGTCTTCCTGGGGGAGCTCGTACTTTAAATCTTCCGGAAATACCGCAACTTGGTACCATGTATCGTTGTAGCTGAAGTTAGAAATATATGCCTTGTGTTTTTGGTCACACAAAGTGTGAGTTTCGTTTAATATCGTCACTTCTACCTTGTCGTACCTACACGTATTTTTTAGGTCGTTTGTTGAAGAAGTTGGCTTGTAAATCGTTGCAAGGAGTACTGTTGAGTCACCTTTAGGGGTTGTTTGATAATATTCGGTAGTTTTCCCTCCTCTATAGCGGGAGATCTTTTTTGCGGGAGTTCCCAAATCAAAACTAAAAGATTGTCCACCGTTATCAATTGAAACCCGGGTTTTGTTTTGAACTAGATAGAATGCAACACCGGCTATAACTAAGGCGACAAACAAGATAATTATAATCTCGATTGCGCTAAAGCCTTTTTGATTTCGTTTCATCATATAAGTCTAGTCTAGGACTAAACAAATCTCAATAAGCATAAGCGTGGTACACCCGACAGGATTCGAACCTACGACCTTCGGCTCCGCAAGCCGACGCTCTATCCAGCTGAGCTACGGGTGCTCGTGCTAACAGGGGTAATTTTAGCATATTTTGGGAGTAAAAGCTAGGCTGTTCTGATAAAATAGATCCATTGGCGCTGGAGAGGTGCAGGAGTGGTTGAACTGGCTTGTCTCGAAAACAAGTGTGCGGGCAACCGTACCGAGGGTTCGAATCCCTCCCTCTCCGCCAATTTTTAATTTTGATTATTGAATAAGACGGGGCTTTTTAGGTTTTTTTGGCGTAGATGCGGGGCGAGTATTAGGTAGCGCGGGCGTACCGGCTGCCTGAGAACCCGAGTTCGGTACATCCGTTGTTCGTGGGCTTATTCTTGTTGCGGCTGAGCCTTGAGTGGGTTGTGATTGAGTCGCTTGTGCAGAGTCTGAGCTAATATTCTTTGACTGTTTGCTTGACTTCGGTGATTTCTTACGCCGGGTGGCTAACAATCCGATCAAGATCAAAATTGCCAAACCGATATATGCTAACCCGAAGTACAGTTCAGTTTTTGCTAAGGCTGACTCAACTAAATTGAAGAATGTGGCTAGTGATTTTTGCACCTCTCCGATCGAGCTATTATTAAAAATCCTTGGTTCCACTTGATCGTATGACCATTGGAGAACGTATTTGTTAAGTACTAGCAAAATACCTGTTATCAGAGAAGTCCAAGCAACAATTTTAAGACCGCCGCGTTTTTTACTTGCCAGGAATATTATGCCCAGTATGCTGATCACTGCTATTCCCGCAAAAGCGATAGGAGCGTATACGCTAATTTGATATATCTGAGGTAGCCGTGCAAGTTTTTTATAGTATGGCTGAGCCTGAGGATTATTGTCAGGGTTGATATTGTCGGCTGTTATAACCCCGTTACTTAAAAAGTCACCACTCATTAGCTGTTGGTGAACGGTTTGGCCGACCTGTTCGGGGGTTACATTTGCTGGCCGGCAAGTTGCTGCCAGAGGACTCGCAGCTAGTGCAGCGGCTGTTTGTTGCTCATTGCTACAGACAGGAAGGCCGGCCGTATATTTGACGGCATATTCGGTGACTTTGTCGGCAAATGTCATTTTGCCTTGTGTAAGATCGATTTCGAACTTTGGTTTGTCTGTCTTGCCTTCTAGCCACGCATAATTTGCTTCGATAAAAGTGTTCACATTGTTCTTGATGTCTGAGTCAGTGAATGCTTCCTGAGCGGCGTTTTGGACTGCTTGCTCAGTTAAATCAACGGTACCGGGACTGTCATTGCCGTTTTTTTCTGCCTGAGTAGTTGCGTTCTTTACAAAATGATCATAAATATTACTCTGTTCTAGCCAACCCTCGATTTTGCTTGGATTACGAAGATTAATATTGCCACTTGTCGAAGCAGCTAATCCAATAAGTGCGGCAAAAAGAATAGGTGTCAGAATAAAGACAAGAAACTTTCTCAACCCGCTCATGTCCTAATATTGTAATCGAAATCGCTTGGCTATCCTAAAAATTACAAAAATTATCACAACAAGTAAGTCACAAATAAATATGATTTTCTTCCAATTAAAAATCGGCAAAACCTGCCATGAGACGTGACTTCCTAGCACTTTTGGTTCCGTCATTATAATGGCTGGCTTTGCGCTTTGAATTGATTTGACGTTGTCTTGGTGTCTATTGCTTGTGATCTTAATTGAGCCCTTGGAGGGCGTATTTGTTGACGGAGTAATCGAACTTTGACCAAAAGTGTTAGGTGTTTCCTTAGCAGATTGCTCAGACAGATTTGATGATCTACTAATTGGACCAGATATAACTGATGTCGAACCCGGACTAGAATTACTAATTGGCACTCCGCTACAAACGTCGTCAACACCGTCATTGTCGTTATCTTGAGCGCTATTAGTCGCACCAGGGCAGCTGTCTAGATTATCACTGATGCCGTCACCATCTGCGTCATTCTCGCTGGCCGGAATAAATATGGGTTGAGTTAGGTCTGAGGTGGTCTCAGTAATATCGGGTCCAACGACGTGGATAGTCTGGCCACCATCAATTTCACTCGGCATTGTTACTTCACCATCCAGCAACCCGTTGCTATCTGTTGAAATCTCTCCAATGATTCGACCAGTACTACTACCGAGATGCACAGTGAATTTACTAGATGGCTTTAGAGCTAGTGGTGTTTTGACGCTTATTTTGATCGTTGAGCCTTTTTTTGAGCTTGGGCTAGTCAGATTTTTGGAAGGAACGAGTTTGGTGATCAGCCTGCCGGTTTTCGCTCCAGTGGCAATAGTGTCTACGGCGCTTGCATGTGCGGGAGGTTCGTCGGTGAAATTCTTGGTTTGTTTAAGAATCGCCTGCTCTATTAATTGATGACCTAGTGCATTTGGATGATAGCTCTCTTTGCCAAAAAACTTAAGACCAAGAATACCAGCGTCTTTGCCTGCTGTGAGACCGTTCATAGCTGTTTGGCTTGAAACCGCTTCACAGAATCTGTGGCCAACTAATGCATTTGTAATATCAACGTAATGGATGTCGCTGTCCTTGGCCGCACGTGCAATCGTTTCATTCAAATAGTTGACTGTTGTCTCTGTAAATTTGAGCTCTGAACGACTGAGATGGACATTTAAGCTACATTTACCGTCTGGGTTTGCTACAGACGGGTAGCCTAAGGCATAAACCTTGCCGCCAGCCGATTGTCTCTTAAGTTGCGTAAATAGTCCCCTCCATTTTTGCTCAGTACGCTTAATCACTGATTCTATCTCCAGCTGATCTTCAAAACTGCTGTAACAGTCGTTGGTATTACCTGGGCGGAGATGTGGTAAAACGCAATTTTTTACCATTTCGCCAAAGCCTATATCGTCTCCTCCTACAGAAACAGTAATTATTCTTGGCCTATCTATATTAATAAAGCGCTGCTGTGCCACATAGCCGGGTAAATGATTGGCGAATATGGTATTTAGCAGATTATTCGGTTCGTTTTGGAGCCCACGATAATCAGCAACACCTGCCACTTGGCCACGGTAAGCCTCATCTAGACTCCCCACGTCATTAATTACAGCTCCAGAGCACGCTACAGAGTTTGCAGACGTTTGGCCGAAAAAGTCTGCACTAAGTATCAGAGGGTATGATCTTTTCGATAAGTGGCACATATTTTGCCCGGTGTCAGTGCCTAAAATGTAGTCATAGGCACCTTCTCCTGAAGTGTACGAATCCCCCATTCCAAGGTACTCAGTTTTAAACTTAATACTTTCGGTTGGTGCCATAAGCCAACTACCACCGTTATCACTATCGGAAGTGACCTCGAATGACAATAAGTCATCATTAATAAATCGTACTTTGTTAATGAATCTAATAGCACCAACCGTCTGCTTAATCTTTGGCAAGTAGTCTAAGCTTTGGCAGTTTAGCGGTTTGACTCCGTCTATCACGCCAATGCAACTATCTAGATCGAATACTTTGAATTCCCCAGCTGAGTCATTATTCATGGCTACGAACCTGCCGTCGTCCGTAATATTTAGGGAGGTTTTTAGGAGTGCCGGACTGCCCATTGAGCCGTAAGATTTTGCAAAGGGAGTTATCGCTAGTGTAGCTAAGTTAACTCTGACAAATGATCCGTTTAGTGTTTCGGCTACCATCCAACTGCCTCCGCTAGAAAAACCGATCGTCTGCGCGTTTACAATTACTCTATTGCCCTGATTGTCCCTTAAGGCTAAATCCGGGGGCTGATCTAGCTTCTTGGCTGTTATTTGGCCAAGTAAGTTTCTTTGATCATGATAACTGCTAAATGGATCTTTGTATAGGTTCACATACATCCCGCCAGTACTGACTCCGGTGAGAACTATGGCATTACCGGATTGTGGCCATGGGATCAGGCCGTCAGAAGCTGAATGAGGAATGATTTTAATTGCTTCGTCGGTATCGTTGAAGATAACAGTATTGCTATCGGCATCCATTAGACCAAATGCCATTTCAGTAAAACAGCCGCTTGTCATTGCAGAAGAATCGGTATAGCGATAGGTAACAAGCCTACAATCCATATTTTGTAAAAAATTTGAACTGCTTTGACTTGTAGCTACAGATTGGTTTTTTTCGAGAGCGATTGATTCCGGCCTTGTCCAGTTATTTGCTTGTAAAGGCTCCTGACCTGAACTCTGTTTCGCAAAAAGTAAAACCCCGGCGATTATCAAGCAGCCAATCAGTACTATCTTCGACATGACGTAAAGTCTGGACGCCTTAACGCACATATTCCAAGCATAAGCTTGAAGAAAAACGCATTTTTTAACAACGCCTTAATGACTTTGTAATCATCGGAGCTATAATTTAGATATGCCAGAAACGATTTTTACTAAGATTGTTAAGGGTGAGATACCCTCTCATAAGATTTACGAAGACGAATATGTATTTGCCTTCTTGGATATACATCCAAAGACCACAGGACATACATTGGTAATTCCAAAACGACAGGTTGAGTTCGTCTGGGATATGGATGAACAGGAATACAACGCAGCTATGGATGCTGTAAAGCGCATTGCGCTGCGACTTCGCGAGGAGTTTGGCTATACATATGTTGGAGAGTTGGTTTTTGGGATGGATGTACCGCACGCACATATTCACGTCTATGGTTTCAACAAGGCGGAAGAGGCGCGACACATCCCTGACCCTGACCAAGAGCCCGATCATGCCTCCTTGGCAAATGTTGCTAAAAAGCTAGCGCTGTAGGTTACAATACGGTTATGGATCTTCTATATGCAATCTTCTTTGGAGCCGGGGTAGCAACGGTCGCTTACTCCACCCTGGGACGCCGAGTCGGCTATGGCAACTCAACTTATGTTTGGACAATTGTTGGCGTGGTATTCGTAATTACCACTATAGTTTTTTATACGACTTACGTCTGGTTTATTAAGAAACCATAGCCACTTAATGCCAAAAACCTTGGTTTTATACCCTGTAATTGGTATTATATGGCTATGGATGAAAAGGGGTTGGGCAAGCGCCTGCAAGAAGCACGGTTAAAGGCTGGTTTAACTCAGCAACAACTATGCCACCAGGCGAATCTTAGCTTCTCTACTCTTACCAAGATAGAGCGAGGCGCGATCAAGTCACCTTCTATTTTTACTATCAAGGCTATTGCTGGAGCGTTGAATCTAAGCTTGGATGAATTGGTCGGCGCACCGACCGCGGGCAACCAAAATCGCAAACTCCTCAAGACAAAAAGCGGAGTCAGGTTTATTTACTTTGATGTTAACGGCTGCTTAGTCTATTTTTACCAGCAAGCATTTGCCCGTCTGGCTGAAGATACCGGAGTTAGATCAGATATCGTTGAAGCTGCATATTGGCACTATAACGACGAAGTCTGCCGCGGCATTATAACTATGGAAGATTTCAATAAAAAACTGGCAGATCGGTTGGGCCTCAAATCTGTTGATTGGCAAAAATATTATCTTGATACGATTCGGCCGATAGACCAGATGCAAGAGGTGCTCAAATGGGCTAGCGAACGATATAAGGTTGGCTTGCTGACCAATATTATGCCTGGTTTTTTGGCTGCAATGCGTCGTGAAAAAAAGATCCCTACCCTGCCCCTTGATGTCGTAATTGATTCCTCAGAGGTCGCTGCGATTAAGCCAGAATCCAAAATTTATGAAATAGCCCAAGAGCGTGCAGGCGTTCCCCCCGGTGAAATCCTGCTGATTGATGATTCCAGAGTAAATCTAATGGCTGCCGAGCGTCTTGGCTGGCACGTGTTGTGGTTTGATGATTCCCGCCCGCAAGAGTCGGTTGATCGAGTTCGCGAAGTCATTGAACCTGAAGACTAGTAACTAAGACCCGAATCGCTGCTTCTCTTGATTGATGCTCTCGAGAAGCTCTTGTGCTGCAGCAAGTTGTTGCCTAGTTTGACTAACTATCTGTTCCGGCGCGTTTTCGACATAACTATTATTACTAAGTCGTGCTTCAAGTTGCTTGATCACTTTTACTTGCTTATCGGCCTTTTCTTGAAGCTCGCCGAGGTATTGTTTGGCGGTCGCTGCATCGACGTCGAGCCAGCATTCAAAATTTGTTTGAGTCAAATTAAGTCCACTGCCCTTTACGACGTCAGAAACACCCTTTAGACGTGCTAAAAGCTGAATAATTGCTCCATTATCGTTTAAAAACTTAACGCCTGTGTGATAAAGCGTCAGATCCTTGGCGTTTAGCGCCTTGGATATTGCTCTGGCTTCAGTTACAACTGTTTGAATTTGATCGAAGTCGTCTGCCCTCCCCTGATCACAACCAATAATTTTTGGCAGTTCCTTACCAGCTAAAATTGACCCATCTTCCCAAGCTAGCGTCTGCCAGATCGTCTCTGTAACAAATGGTGCAAATGGATGGGTTAGCAGCAGAATTTGCTCTAATAGATATGCGAGCAATGGTTTGTTAGGCTCGGCCTTGCTGGCTTCAATGTACCAGTCGGCGAAATCATTCCAGATGAAGTGATATAGCTTGTCATAGGCTTCACTAAAGTGGAAATTGTCCAGATCTGAGCTAATCGCCTCTTGAAAACGTTGTAACTTACTCAATATCCAGTGATCGGCTGGAGAGACAGGATCCGGATTTTTGCGTTCGGTTTCGTCGCCAACGACGCCCTCAATATAACGGGCTATATTCCATAGTTTGTTGCAAAAATTGCGGTTGGCTTCGATTTTGCCCCAACCCCAATTCTGGTCATTACCAGGTTTTACGCCCATTATTAGAGCCATTCTTAGCGAATCGGTGCCATACTTCGGGATAACGCTTAAAGGATCAATGATAGACTCCGGGCGGCTTTTACTCATTTTTTTGCCATCTTCTGCCCTAACCATTCCGTGCAAATACACCTTCTTAAACGGAACTTCACCAGTGACGTAGGTTGTAGTCAGGATCATGCGGGCAACCCAGAAGAATAAGATATCCCAGCCTGTTTCCATAACGCTGGTTGGGTGGTAAGCGTTGTAGTCCGGACTAGCTTTTAGAAGCTCTTCTAATGTAAGGTTATAATCTTCGGCTTTTTCGCGGTCAACCAGCGTGCTCCAGGTCCATAGAGCCGAACTAAACCAGGTGTCCAGAGTATCTGGATCTTGCTCCCACTCATGCCAACCTTCACTTGTGTCCGTAGGTGGCAAAACACTGACAAAAGTTTCCTGCTTGCCATCAGTGTCTTGACGGTACCAAACCGGGATTCGGTGGCCCCACCAGATCTGACGACTAACACACCAGTCACGTAAGTTATCAATCCAGTGGAAATAGATCTTCTGAAATCTTGGCGGAATAAGATCGATATCGCCGTCGCGGACAACACTTTGTAAAACTTCTTTTAAGCTTAGTTGCTTACCCTTCCAAGGAACAACCTGCTTATTAACATCAACGAACCATTGCAGCCTGATTTGCGGCTCGATTACACCCTTACCTCGTTCATTGATAGCGATGTTGTGCATGTAGTTCTCATCAACTTTGATTAGTAACCCTTTTTGTTTGAGCTTTTCGACAATTTTTGGTCTGGCTTCAGCAATGGACATTCCTTCGAATTCACCAGCAATTGGTAACAATTTCCCGTGAAAGTCAATTATCTGTTCTTTATCTAGTTTATGGCGCTCAGCTATATCGAAGTCGGCCTGACTGTGCCAAGGCGTTATGGTCATTACTCCGGTGCCAAAACTAGGGTCAACTGACTCGTCCTTGATGACAGTTGCCGTAATCTTACCGTTGATCCATTCTGTTTCAAATGTATCGCCGTGGTTGTATTGCTTGTAGCGCTCATCATCAGGGTGCATTACGACGTATTTATCACCGAATTTTGTTTCTGGACGAGCAGTGCCGATTTCAAAAGGGCCGTATTTGAAGGTGTAAAATTTGCTTTTTTCTTCAGTATAAATAACCTCATCATCAGATACGTTTGTTTCGAGATTTGGGTCCCAGTTGACTATTCTGTGACCTCTGTAGATGAGGCCGTCATCATACATTTTGACGAAGGTTTCGTTGACGCAGCGATTAAGCGCATCGTCTAGAGTGTAGCGGAGCCTGGTCCAGTCGGCGCTAGCTCCCATTGCTCGCATTTGGCCAATCATGGTGTCGCGGCTACTGCCAACGAATTCCCTTGTCTTGTCTAAGAATGCTTCCCTGCCAATTTCATGCTTATTGGTACCCTCTTCGGCCAATTGTTTTTCGATGATGGCGTTTACGGCGAGCGCTGCATGGTCTGTCCCAGGTAGCCAAAGAACATCTTTACCCTTTTGGCGGGCGTGCCGACACATTATGTCTTGTAAGGTTAAAAACAAGGCGTGGCCAAGGCTGAGTGTCCCTGTTTCATTAGGAGGAGGCATGCTAATACTGAAGTGTTCTTTGTCGCTTTTGGGATTTGCTGTAAAAACTCCGGATTTCTCCCATAGTGCATAAATATCACCTTCGTACTTGCCCGCCTCATAAACTTTTGGAAGTTTCATAATCTATATGATATCACCTCTGATAGCTACATTGTTAATGCTGGTTCAATTGTTAATTTATACGGATCAGCCAATGTTCGCTTATTGTTCGCCTGACAATACGCTAGAGTTGCCACCATCGCCGCATTGTCTGTACAAAGCTTAGGGTCAGGGAAGTAGAGATCGGCTTCAATTTGCTCTGTTAACTGGCTCCTAAGCTCTTCGCTTGCAGCCACACCACCGGCTATAAGGACGCTTACTGGCCGAAATTCGTGGGCTGCCTTGGCAGCTTTATCAACTATTGTTTTAATAGCGGAATATTGGAAACTCGCCGCAATATCACACTTTTGCTTATCGCTGAGACGCTCTGAGAGCTTGTAGGAAGGGAAATCATAGCTTTCACCTATTTCTGCTTGTGCCAAGCGCAGAACGGCCGTTTTGGGGCCTGAGAAGCTGAAATCGTAACCCGGCATCTGTGCTACAGGTAGCTTATATCTGTTTGGTTCGCCCAGAGCCGCTTTTTTGGCTATTGATGGACCACCAGGGTAGGGGAGTCCAAGTATTTTTGCTACTTTATCGAAGGCTTCGCCTATGGCATCGTCTTGGGTTCGTCCTAATAACTGATAGTCATCATGGTCCTTGAATAGCACAAGTTGACTATGCCCGCCGGAGACAATGATCGCCAGGGCAGGGAAGTCTGGCTGCTTTGGAGCCAATACATAATCTTCGATTCGCGATGAAGTTATGAAATTTGCGTAAACATGGGCATGGACGTGATTTATTGCAAGAAGAGGCTTGTCGTAGGTGATGGCGAGAGTTCGGGCTGTCATAACTCCGATGAGAAGACTACCTCCAAGTCCGGCGCCGTAAGTAACTGCAATAGCATCTATGTCCTCCCAGGTTGTATTGGCTTGATCAAAGGCTTCTTGGATAGCAGGGATAATTAGCTCAATATGACTCCTAGCTGCAACTTCTGGCACAACTCCACCATATTTGATGTGTTCGGTCATACTAGATGCAACAGCACTACTCAGCAGCTCTTTGCCGTCTCTTACTATTGCGGCAGCGGTCTCATCACAACTAGTCTCAATGCCAAGAATTAACACAATACATCCATTCTAATCTAAAACTACATATTGACAAAACTAGACATAATTGTTAATATAGTCTTTTGAATTAAGGAGATAATGTGGGTAGTAAAGCCAATATTTCGAGAGAAGTAGCTAAATATTCCAATAATAGCGAAGCGCCTAAGCGTAGGGGAATTTTTAATAAAATTGGGCGTAAAGCAGTCGCTCTTTTTGGTGATCGTGGAGCTGGTTTTATGGCTTCAGCTTCAGCCGTAAAAGAAAAAATTCTAACCGATGATCCTACTTTTGCCCGTAGGCGCGCATTAGCCCTAGGAGCTGTGTCTGTAGCTTCCTTAGTTATTGGTTTTGGGGCAGTTCACAAAGATGGCCAGCCTACGAATCAGCCAACTCCGAAGCCTCTGACAGCAGGCAAGTCTCCAGATACTGATACTGTACCTATGCTATTAAGTGACCCAGAAGGACCCTGGGGATTATCTCGCGAAGTTTTAATTGCTAATGGCAATGAAGAACCCACAACTTTTCAGGTCAATCACTTCAATATGCGTTTAGTTCAGAGAAACGGAATCCCTACTGAAGCCGGTGCTGACCGTAATCTTCCAGAAATGTGGGTTGATGTACCAGCTCCAGTGGCAATTGAGGTGCAGCCTCAAGTCTCCCCAAACGCATAACTGCTAAACTACTAATATGAACATTCGCAAGATAGTTAAGAAGTTTATTCCGCGCGGTTTGTTTCAAAAGATTGAGCCATATGGCCATCTGTTAGAGGCAATAATTTTTAACGTAATTAATGGATTCCCAGCCCGTAAACTTAAAGTCATAGGTGTTACAGGAACCAACGGCAAAACCACTACTTCATATATGATTCATAGAATGCTTCATGAGGCTGGCTATAAAGTCGGTTTAATGAGCACGGTAGGCTACGGGGTAGGTGATGAAATCCAACCTCAGATGCAGCACATGACCAACGTTAGCGTGCCGCAAATGATGAAACGACTTAAATGGATGAAGTCCCAAAAAATAGATTGGCTTGTCCTGGAAACGACTAGCCACGCTTTGGCTCAACATCGTGTTTGGGGTGTACCTTACTCTGTTGCGGTCTTTACAAACATCACCCACGAGCATTTGGCTTATCACAAAACGTTTGAGCGTTATCTTGCCGCCAAAAGAATGCTTTTTGAAATAACTAACAAGAATAAAAAGGGTCTTCAGGCCGGTATTGTGAATGCTGACGATCCAAATGCCGAAACCTTCGTTTCAGCTATCAAAAACCCTTCGACCTATGGCATAGAATCTGGCGATTACAAAGCAGCGAACATTAAATTATCCGCGACTGGTGTTTCGTATGAAACAAACATCGGCAACAAAAAGCTCTCAATTAAGACTCGCATTCCTGGCAATTTTAACGTATATAACTCCTTGGCTGCCGCCGGCGCCGGACACGTTATTGGCCTAAGCAATGCGCAAATAGAGCAGGGGATTTATGCTTTGGAAGGTGTCGAGGGCAGAATGACCCAGATTAATGAAGGACAAGATTTTGATCTAATCGTGGACTATGCCCACTCGCCTGATAGTTTTGAGAAGCTTTTCAAGGATATAAAACCAGTTGTTAAAGGCAAATTAATTGTTTTATTTGGGTCTTTAGGCGGTGGTGATGTCGGTAAGCGAGCCATTCAAGGTCGCTTGGCAGGCGAGTACGCAGATCTAGTTATTGTCTGCCAAGAAGATGACCGCGAGGAAGATCCGGCTCAGATCATGGGCGATATAGCCAAAGGCGTTAATGAAGCTGGTAAGACCGAAGGCAAGGGCCTAGAACTTATCCATGACCGAACAGAAGCTATCAATTTTGCCGTGAAACAAGCTGGCAAAGATGACGTTGTGCTCCTGCTTGGAAAAGGTCACGAGAAGACCATGGAAGATGCAGAAGGTGAGCATCCCTGGGATGAAATCGGCACTGCTCGAACAGCTTTAAAAAACCTAAAATAAGCCAAATCTTGACGCAGAATTAGCACTCGGGTATAGTGAGTGCTAGAAACAGGTGTTCATTTGCGAGAGAACAGCTGTTAAAAATCAGTCTAACGGAGGTAAAAGCATGAGTTCACCGCTCAATCCATTGGGCGACTATGTTGTCGCTCAGGCCGAGGAGGCCAGTACTAAAACAGCTAGTGGGCTATATTTGCCCGACAAGGCTCAAGAAAAGCCAAAAACCGCCAAGGTTATTGCCGTTGGCCGCGATGCACGGGAGATTAAAGTTGGCGATCGCATCGTATATAAGAGCTACCAAAACACAGATGTTAAAGTCGGCAGTGAAGACTATATTCTAGTCAGCGAAAAAGACATTATAGCGACTGTTAAATAGGAGGAAATTGATGGCAAAAAAAGTATTTTATGATGACGATGCCCGCAAGCGAGTGCTTGGCGGTGCCGAAATTCTATATAACGCAGTTAAGACAACCATGGGTCCTAAGGGGCGAAATGTGGTTATCAGCAAAACTTATGGAGCACCTACTGTAACTCACGACGGCGTAACCGTTGCTAAAGGTGTTGACCTAGCAGATGTTGATGATGAAACCCTAGGTTACAAAGTTGGCGCTGAACTAATCAAGCAAGCCGCTAGCAAGATGAATGATGTAGCAGGTGACGGCACAACAACAGTCACCGTTTTGACTTATCACATCTTGAACGAAGCTAATAAGCTTATTGCTGCTGGCCATAATCCAATGCTGCTACGCAAGGGTCTTGAAGCTGCGGCTCACGATGTTATCGCAAAGCTTAATGGTATGAGCGAAGATATTGCTGGCAAGAAGACTCGAGTGGCTGAAGTGGCTACTATTTCGGCTAGTGACGCAGAGATTGGCAAGCTGATTGCTGATGTTATCGACAAGGTTGGTAAAGACGGTGTTGTAACTGTTGAAGAAGGGCAGGGCCTTGAGCTCGAAGCCGAAGTTGTTGAAGGCTTCACGTTTGATCGAGGTTTTGTTAGTCCATACATGGTAACCGATACTGCACGCATGGAAGCTGTTTATGATAAAGCAGCTGTCGTTGTGACTGATCTTAAAATCAGCAGTATTCAGGAATTCCTGCCTTTGCTAGAGAAATTAGCCCAAACAGGCAAGAAGGACTTGGTTCTGATTGCTGAAGACGTCGAGGGTGAAGCGCTTGGAACGTTAATCTTGAACAGACTAAAGGGTGTATTTAACACCGTAGCTGTAAAGGCCCCAGCATTTGGCGACCGGCGCAAAGACATCTTGAATGACATTGCCATCCTAACTGGCGCGACAGTTATTACTGAAGACCGCGGTATGACCTTTGAGAATGTCGAAATCGACGTAGTCGGCTCGGCTCGCAAGGTGATTGTTAACAAAGATGAAACCACCATCATTGAAGGTGGTGGATCGGTGCCTGAAGTAACAGCCCGAATTAAGCAAATTAACGCTCAAATCGATCAGGCTACTAGTGAATATGACCGCGAGAATCTCGAGAAGCGCCGAGCGGCTTTGAGCGGCAAGGTAGCTGTCATCAAAGTCGGTGGTGCTACCGAGACCGAAATCGAAGAGAAGAAGTTCCGAGTCGATGACGCAGTACATGCCGTCAAAGCCGCCCTCGCAGAAGGCATAGTAGCTGGCGGTGGTGTGACGTTGGTAAATCTTGCTGAAGGCATCAAAGTTAGTGGTCATGACTCTATCTCTGCCGGGGCTCAGTTGTTAAAAAATGCGCTCGAGAAACCCTTTAGAATCCTTCTTGAGAATGCCGGTCACAACGCCGATGAGTGGTTGCCAAAGGTTAAAGCCGGCAAAGCTGGCCAAGGTGTTGACGTAAATGACCCGACTAAACTTGTAGATCTAAAATCGAGCGGTATCGTTGATCCAGTACGAGTAACCAAAGAAGCTATTCAAAACGCAACTTCTATAGCCGGTACTTCAATAACTATGGGTGCACTAGTAGTTGATGTGCCAGTAGAAGAAAAGCCCGCTGCTCCGGATATGTCCGGTGCAATGGGCGGCATGATGTAAGCAGTCAATACTAATAACGCTTATGCTTCGTTCTCTTAACAGATGGGAGTATAGTGTTTGGTATGAAGATTTTTGGAAGAACAAAGTCACCCAAGCCTGGTGCCGTAATCAACGGTGAATATATTCCCGATGCTGTTCAGCCAAGTCGTAGCGGGCGATGGCTGGGTATTTTGTGGCGTTTCCTGCTGGTAGTTCTAGTTTTGTTGCTGATTTACTTAGCCTATCTGTTTCTTAAGGATATTTTTGGCAGTAACAAGTCTGACACTGGTAAAAAAACAACCGGCCAAGGGCAAGTCAATGCCCCGGGACAGTCATCCACAACAGCTGGTTCAGAGCTAAAAGTTTCCAGCGGAGGCAGCTCCTCCACTCAGTTGACCAACAATTCTAAACAGCAGTCTGGAGGTTCGAGCAGTTCGAGCACAGGCAGCAGTTCAAGTAGTAGCGGCAGTAGTTCATCGGCCAACAAATCTGCTTCAAGCAATCAGAACCTGTCTAACAGCGGGCCAGGTGACGTTGTAGCAATTTTTGTGGCAACTAGTGCAGCTGGTGCTTTAATCTATCAGATAAAAATTCGCAGAAATCTTAGCGCTGCTGAGTGAAATAATTAATTTCGTTAACAATATCTAGGAGTGCTTGGGCACGGGCTTTATCGTCCGTAATATTGTTGGCCACGTCATAAGCCTGTTGGATCAAGCTTTGGTCATCGCTGGCTTGAATCATCATCATCAAGGTATTGAATTTTTCTTCATTATTTTGGTCAAGATGTTCGACTAGGGGATTGAGTTCACTCAAAGCCTTCTGTTTAAGCTCAATAAGTTTATTTAGGTCGTCGCCACTCATTCCAGGAGCGCCAACAGATTGCTGCGATCCAAAATCTTGAACCTGCATTTCGCCTTCTGTGTTTTGGTCGGACGCAGGGCTATCAACCGGTGGCTGTGGAGAAGCTGGATCAGGGGCTGGATTTCCAAAACCTGGATTATCTAGAGGTTGTCCAGGATGTCCCCATGCTGGAGGCGGAGATTGTGCTGCTTGATCTGATGGACCAACACCACCATTATTAGCTAAATCATTCATCGCCTGCGAGAAATCTGTCCCGTTGCTTGAGCCGCTGTTGTCAGCTGGTTGACCATTGTCGTTTTGACCAAACATTCCACCCCCTAATTAGATTAGTAACCTGTATAATTTAAATTGTAGCATAAGAGAAACTAACTTACGGAGGGGAAATGCTCGACGATTTGAAGTTGTTGCACGAAAAAGATCCACAAGACACTTTAGGGATAGCCGAGAGACAATACAAACAGCTTGATCATCAATTTGAAGTGACACAGCCGCAGCTTGATGTCGACAATATAGTTTACGCCGGCATGGGCGGTTCTTCTCTTGCAGCGCTGGTAAGTATCAGCTGGCCTGGTTACGATAAACCTTTTGAAATTGTTCGCAATTATGACATACCGGCATATGTTAGCGAAAAAACCTACTTCATAGCTGCTAGTTATTCAGGAAATACTGAAGAAACCCTTGAAGCGCTCAAGCAAGCTGAAGCTCGTGGTGCTAAGGTCGCAATTATTGCTGGTGGGGGTAAATTGGCCGAAACCGCGGAAAATAAAGGCTATCCCTTGGCCCGCCTCCCTAAGGCCGAACAACCACGCTATGCTGTCTTATATAATCTCAAAGCATTATTAGTGCTATTGGTTGGTGCTGGACTGATAGATCAAGCAAAGATAACCGAGCTAGAGCAGTCAGCTGACTTCTTGCAGAAGTCGGTCCAAGCCTGGTTACCGACTGTGCCCACAGCTAATAATCCGGCAAAACAGATGGCGCAGGAGTGCATTGGTAACTCAGCCGTCATTTACGGCGGACCTAAGCTGTGGCCTTCAGCCTATAAGTGGAAGATCAGCTTCAACGAAAACGCCAAACAAGTTGCCTGGGCGAATCAGTTCCCTGAATTCAATCACAATGAGTTCATGGGGTGGACTGAGCAACCGACTCAGAAGCCGTATACAGTCTTTGATCTGCGATCAAATTTGGAGCACCCGAGAATACATAAGCGCTTCGAAGTTAGTGAACGTCTATTATCTGGAAAACGTCCAGCCCCAATAGTGATTGAAGTACAAGGCCAAACAATCCTTGAGCAGCTCCTATGGTCAATTGCTCTAGGTGATTTTGTCACGTTATATACTGCGCTGTTATCCGGGATTAATCCAGCACCGGTAGATTTAATCGAAAAGTTTAAAAAAAGCTTGGACGTTTAGAATGTCAGCCCAAGAACCTCCGACGTACGATCCGAGTGGTTTCAGTAACGAACCCTATGCTAAAAAGATCGACAAACCATGGGGATATGAAATTCACTGGGTTCGAGAAGATGCCCCATACATGGGCAAAATAATGCACATTAATGAAGGCGGCAGGCTCAGTTTACAAATTCATGACCAAAAACAAGAGAGTTACCTAGTTATAAAAGGTGAGGCAGCTCTTCTGTGGGAGAACCAGCGGGGCGAGATGGTCGAAACCAAGCTTGAACCCGGCAAAGGCTACAGCACAAAAATCGGCCAAAAGCATAGATTAGTTGGGGTCACTGATTGCGACATAGTCGAGGTTTCTACCCCTGAGTCTGGCACTACTTGGAGGTTGGAAGACGATTATGCTCGTCCACACGAAACCCCTGACCAACGCCAGCTAGAGCGACAGTAACCTCTGTTATACTAGTTTCGATGTATGAGGAATTCCAAAATAGTCTACGAGACATAGCCGCTGCCGTGCTTGGTGAGTCTATTGAGGTCGAATTAAGCCGCCCAGAAGAAAAATTTGGTGACTATTCAACCAATATTGCTTTAAAACTTGCCGGAAAGCTTGGTAAAAATCCTCGTGAAGTAGCGGAAATCATCACCCAAGCAATTACCGACCAGCTTAGCGAAACCGTAGCTGAAACATCTATAGCTGGTCCTGGTTTCATTAATTTCAAACTTAAAGATCACGTCTTAATCGATAGCCTTAGTCAAAGTCCACGCAGGTCTCTTGAGGGTAAGGTAGTCGTTAGTGAATATTCTGATCCGAATCCCTTCAAAGTCTTACACGTCGGACATCTCTATACGAGCATAGTCGGAGATAGCATTTCTAATTTGCTTGAGCAGGCGGGCGCTGAAGTTCATCGCGTTAATTTTGGTGGCGATGTTGGCCTACACGTGGGCAAGACTATGTGGGCGATAATTCAAAACTTGGGCGGCGAATTCCCGGATAAACTAGATGACATTAACTCTGAAGAGCGATCTGAGTGGATGGCCGAGAGATACGTCGAGGGATCACGCGCTTATGATTCTGATCATCATGCTAAAGAAGAAATCATTGAACTAAACAAGCGCGTCTATGCCTTACATAACGACCAAGATCACGAGTCAAATTTCGCAAAAATTTATTGGAAATGCCGACAATGGAGTTACGAATATTTTGATCAATTTTATGCGCGTATCGGTAGCGGTTTCGAGAGATACTATCCTGAGAGCGAAACTGCCCCAATAGGTCTAGCTACAGTCAGAGAACAGCTGAAAAAGGGTGTTTATAACGAGAGTGATGGCGCGGTTGTCTTTGATGGTGAAAAATATGGTTTACACACTAGGGTATTCATTAATTCCGAAGGCTTACCAACATATGAAGCTAAAGATGTTGGCCTAATCCTGAAAAAATGGCAGGACTACAAGTTTGATAAATCCGTGGTAATTACTGGAAACGAAATTGATGAATATATGAAAGTAGTACTTAAGAGCATCGAGCAATTCATGCCAGACCTCGTAGAAGCTACAAATCACCTCACTCACGGTATGGTCAAACTGCCAGGCGGTGTAAAAATGGGCAGTCGACTTGGTAATTTTATACGCGCAGTTGATGTGCTAGATTCTGCAAAACAGGCAAACATTGAACAGAACGGTCAAGACAATCAAGAAATTTCTTTAGGCGCAGTTAAGTATTCAATGCTTAAGCACCGTATGGGCGGCGACCTCATATATGATGCTAAAGAATCAGTCAGTTTGGAAGGCAACAGCGGACCTTATCTCCAATACGCGCATGCTAGAGCAAGATCAATTCTCCGTAAAGTAGATGGTTTGGACGGTCAAATCAATGATTTGGACGATGGCGAACGAAGCCTGGTACTCAAGATTTCACAATATAACGAAGTAATCGATCAAGCAGTTGCAGAATTAATGCCACATCATCTTTGCACCTATCTTTATGAACTTACACAGACCTTTAACAGATTTTATGAAGCAAATCGTGTACTTGGTGACGACAGGCAACAAACTCGTCTACTTATACTTCAAGCGTACGCAGATAAATTAAACTCAGGATTAGCACTACTGGGTATTGCTGCTCCTGAACAGATGTAAGATAATAAATTTATGGCAGAAGAGGCACCTGAAGATAAAACAGTTCGGACATACGTTACTTCGAGCAATACTGTACGTTTTGAGAAGCCAAAACCCAAAAAACGTCGACCGCCTAAGAAAAAAATTGTTGCTACTACCGAAGACGTAACAACTGGTTTTGTCGATTTCTTGCGTAAAAATGGAGTCGTAGCTTTAGCCGTCGGTTTTGTTATTGCAACTCAGGTACAAGTACTCGCCAAGCAGCTTATTTCTAGTTTTATTGATCCACTGTTCACTTTAATATTTGGATCCAAGCTTAGCACTCGATCTTTTACTGTGACAGTAAGTGGCAACACCGCTACATTTAGCTGGGGAGCATTTATTTATGGCCTAATTAACTTCTTATTTGTAGTACTTTGTCTTTATATTATTATTAAGGTTTTTAAACTGGATAGGCTCGACGCAAAAGAAGAGGAAAAGAAGTAGGATGAACGAGGACGAGCTAAAACAAAAGCTCGGCGAGCATCGCTATAAAATTCTCCGCAAAAAGGACACCGAGGCCCCATTCAGCGGTGAATTACTACATGAAGACAGAAACGGTGATTTTGTCTGCGGCGCGTGTGGCCAAGTTGTTTTTAAAAGCGACACCAAGTTTGATAGCGGTAGTGGCTGGCCAAGCTTCTACGATCCAGCTAATACAAAGGCTGTAAGACTAGTCGAAGACAGGAGTTTGGGTATGAGCCGAGTAGAGGTAACCTGCTCAAACTGCGGAAGTCACCTAGGTCACGTTTTCAATGACGCACCCGATCAGCCTACTGGAATGCGTTTTTGCATAAACTCAGCATCCCTAGACTTTAAAGCCAAGGACTAAACCTAGGAGTGGTATTTATTTCCCCAAGCGGCCATTTGCTTTAACACTGGCAATAAATCGCGCCCTTTTTGCGTGAGTGTATATTCGCACCTCGGTGGTACCTCTGCGAAAGTTTGTCTAGTAATAATATTTTCAGTTTCTAGATCGTCAAGTCGTTGAGAAAGCGTCCGCGGATTAATGTTGCCAACAGATTTTTCGAGTTCACAAAATCGTTTCGGGCCTTCCATTAGATCTCGCAGAATAAGAGCCGTCCATTTGTTGCCAATAATTTTCATTGCTGAAGCAATACAGCCGACTTTTGGTTCTAGGGAGCTAGGAGTTGCAATATTTGTCATTACTTTACTTAGTATAGCAAATTGGTATCAAAAAACTTAAACCGGCTTTATAATAATGTCCAATGATTGATAAACACGCTCGTCCCACAAGATTGCTTTGGGTTGATCTAGAGATGACAGGACTAGATGTTGAACAGGACGTAATTCTTGAAGTAGCGGCAGAAATAACTGATTTTGACCTAAAAACCTTGGCCAGCTACGAAGCACGAATTCAACAGCCACACGATTTGGTAGTTGAGCGGATGCAAAAGAACATTTGGTGGAAAGATTTCCCGGCCAACAGAGATGATTTTATTGCTAAACTCGATACAGGGAAGCCAAGTGAGCAAGTAGAGCAGGAACTAGTTGCCTTGATTGATGAGCATTTCGGAGAGGAGTCAGCGATTCTTGCCGGCAACTCAATCCATAACGACCGAAACTTCATTAAATATTGGTGGCCAAAACTTGATCTAAAGCTTCATTACCGCATGCTAGATGTCAGTTCTCTCAAAGTATTTATGCAGGGTAAGTACGACGTTTCCTTCGAAAAAAAGGAAGTACATCGTGCCTTTGATGATATCCAGGCTTCAATCGCCGAGCTTCAGTTCTATCTTGAGTATCTTAGCAATAAGTAAACGCAAGCAATTTATTAAACAATATAATTGCGCGTTCTATTATTAAATGACAAAATAAATATAAGCATAAGTACTATATAATAAACTTGCAAACCAGTCATTTTTGTAGTATATATATGGAGGTATATTTTTTAACAGGGGAGTGTACGATGAGCGAGTCAGGAGGCTTGGGTGGAGGAAGTGCTGCTAGTGCAGGTACTGTCGCAGCGGGCGCTGTTGTTTTGCCATTCACAGGCGGACACGCAATCGTTTCGTATGTAGTTCTTGCAGCAATGATCTGCGCATCACTTGTGCTTATTAGCAAGTTGGTGAAGATCGTAGCTAGCAGAGTTATTTAAGTCGTTTACGACTTAAGCTGTTGGGGGTAACAGGGCAGAATAGTTTGTCTATGAGTAATGTTGCCACACCACATATACAGAATTCACAGCTGAGACTATATGTTTTAGCTGTTTCTGTATATTTATCTGCGTTTTTACTTTATTTTAGTCCCAATATTCAGCAGCACTATACTAATCAGGCGGTTAAGAATCAGTTATCTTCGTATATGGTGAATAATCATCAGGATGGTCCAGTGCAAGAGCAGGTAAGTGGACCTCCGGCACAGATTTCTATCAAGAGACTGAATATCAATCTCCCTGTTTCTGCGGGATACTACAATGCAGCTTCAAAAAAATGGACTTTGGATAACAAACATGTCTTTACCGATAACTTTACTAACTCTAACCCAGTTATCAGCACAAAACAGGATAATGTAACAGTTCTTTATGGCCACGATTTACCCGGTCTACTGGTTAATACATCTCAAGTAGCTTATGGCGACATCTTATCTATCACAACAACCAACGGCTACCGCTTTAACTACTATTATGTAGATTCAAGGGTCGTTAAACCAGACGATACAAGCATTTTACATGAGAAAAACACAGGCAACCCAGTTGCTCTTGTGACCTGTACTGGTGCCTGGTACCAGAATCGTCGAGTAATGTATTTCAAACTTATCGATGCAGTTAAAATTCCGCTAACTTCAGCTGATCTGAGGACGAAATAATGAATACAATTATCCAGATTCTCGCATTTTATATTGTCGCAATGAGTGTTTTCAACCTCCTGCGAATGACTATATATCTAGTAGGTAGTGATATATACTCACTAAAACAGCTTAAGAAACAGAAAAATCATAGTAAACTTGCTCCATACAGACCATTCGTAACAGTTGTTGTGCCAGCACATAATGAAGCTGCAGTTATTGACGAAACTCTAAAATGCCTCCTGAAGATTAGGTATCCAAAGAGTCGGTTACAAATAATTATTGCTAACGATGGCTCTACTGACGGTACTTCAAAAATTGTTCAAAAATTTATCAAAGCCCACAAGGGCGAGGCAAATATTGAATTATATGGTCAGCGAAACGGTGGTAAAGCTAACGTATTAAACAACGCAATAAAGCGACGCGCCAAAGGATCGCTAATCATGTGTTTAGACGCCGATTCTTTAATAGATGAGGATGCAGTAAAAAACGCCGTTGCCCACTTTCGAGACAAAAATGTAGTGGCTTTGGCCAGCAATGTAAATATCCTCGAAAACGGTACAATATTGGGCTTAGCTCAAAGATTTGAGTATTTGATTTCATATCACATGAAAAAGGCACAAACCGTATATAACATTGAATATATCATCGGCGGAATCGGATCAATGTTTAGAAAAAGTACCTTAAAAAAAGTCGATTACTATGACACGAATACAATGACCGAGGACATTGATTTAACAATGAAAATTATTGTAGCTTCAGGCAAACACAAAAAAGTTGCGTACGCTTCAGACTGCATAACATATACAGAAGCCGTGCCAACATTTAAATCGCTTATTACCCAGAGGTACAGATGGAAATACGGCCGCCTGCAGACCTTTTACAAGAATTACCAGATGTTTTTCTCTAAGGACAGTTTTTATTCAAAACTTCTCACGTGGTTTACTCTGCCTTATGCTCTACTACTTGAAATTCTCTTCTTGCTCGAGCCTTTAGTTGTCACCGCAATTATATTTACAAGTATTTATTACCAAAGCCCAAGAACATTAGTCGGTGCACTGGCAGTAATAACTGCTTACGTATTGCTGTGCGTCTGGTCAAGCAGTCATCTGAGTGTTAGAGATCGTATCAGGCTTACATTTTTTGCTCCGTCCATGTACGTCGTGATGTATGTAATGTCTCTGGTTGAGTATGTTGCGTTGATCAATTCAGTAATTCAGCTCCACAAATTGCCAAGTAGCTTGAGGGGCAAGAGAACTACTTGGGTTTCGCCCGAACGTAGTGGTGCGGCAAAAGGAATGGGGTTTTAAATCATGCACCGAAAAATTTTTAGATTTTTTGCAACAGCCATCATTGTGCTAACCCTGGGAATCAACTCTGCTACACCTGTATTAATTTGGGCAGATACTTCCACAAATCTGGTCAAAAATCCTGGTCTAGAGAATTCTGCGGTTAATTCTGGGCTGCCGGACAACTGGACTGGCGACAGCTGGGGAGTGAATAACTCAACTTCCCAATATTTGAGCTCTGGTCATTCTGGCAGCCGGTCAGTCAGTGTTAGCGTCGCAGGATACATTGACGGTGATGCGAAATGGATTTTTGATCCTGTACAGATAAGTGCAAATACCAAATATGATTATTCTGATTGGTATAAATCCGACACGAAAACGAATCTCTGGGCGCAGTTTAAAGACGCAACAGGCGCTAACAGCTACCAGTGGTTAGGATCGGTAGCTCCGTCTACTAGTTGGACTCAGAGCACCAAGACATTTACTGTTCCTTCAGGCAAAACTAAAGTCAGCGTGTTCCATGTGCTAAATGGCAATGGCTCGCTTTCAATTGATGACGTGTCTTTGAGCGAAAATATTCCTCCACCGAATTGTGCAGCAGACCTGTCTAGTGGAGTACCAAACGGAGGATTTGAGCAAAGTTGTGCTACGGCGCCCAATCAGCCCGTAGGTTGGTCTGCAGTTAGCTACAGTGGAGCAAATTCTAGCTCAGGCTATCTCAATAATGGCTACAGTGGATCCCATTCCATATCAACAACCCTATCGTCTAGCGGTGAGGCCGGTTGGCAATCAGATTGGCAAACAATAAGCTCTAACCAAAGATATAACCTAAGTTTTTGGCATAATGATACAACTTATATTTATGCATACCTTGCATTTAGGATGTCCGACGGCAGTATAGTTTACTCTGGTTTAATGTCTGTTCCAGCTACTCAAAATACTGGCTGGTCAAAATACTCTGATGAGTTTGTTACCCCTATTGGCTCAACCAATATGCAGCTGACAATTGCGACGAGTGGCCAAGGCACATTCAATGTCGATGATGTTAGCCTGGGGCAACTCGTAAATCAAACACCTCAAATTTTTAGCTCTGGACTTGTAAGCTTAGCTTTTGATGATAATTCGGCAAGCGTATATAAAAATGGTTTGCCAACTCTAAATAGTATGGGTTACAAGGCAACGTTTTATGTAAATGCTAGCACTTTGGGTAGCGCTGGGTATATGACCAAAACAAATCTAAAAACACTTGCAAGCTCGGGTCACGAAATAGCATCGCATCTGTACGAGCATGTAGACATGGTGACTTTAACTCAAGATCAGCTACAGCAGGAAATCACAAACAACAATAATACTATTTTATCAATCCTAGGAAGTAATTATAACCTTAATAGTTTTGCAAGCCCCTTCGGCTCTTACACGTCTACGTCGGTCGATACTGTGATGGCAAGCTACACATCACATCGCGTAACAGACGGTAGATTCAACAGCAAAGCCAATCTTGATCCAAGACAGATTCATGCGAAGATTGTGTCTAGCACGACAACTGCTCAGGATGTGCAATCCTGGATTGATCAGGCTAAGCAACAGAACCTATGGCTCGTCTTGGTTTATCACACTGTAGGTGCTTCGGGAGCAAATACAGGAGACGGAGCGGGCTATAATGTTACTACCGCAAACTTTAAAACCGAAATGAACTATCTCAAAACCTCAGGTTTAGGAGTCCGCACCGTAAACAGTGCGTTAAATTATCTCAAAACTCAGTAATAAATTTGAAGCTATAATTTAACTATGGACCACAAAACAGTTGAGGAATATATACTTTCGATGCCAAACTCAAGGCTAGAATATCCCTTTGGCGAAGGGGTTGCCGTCTACAAGACGGGCGATAAGATGTTTGCCCTAATTAGAGAAGGTAAAGATCCGGTTCAGTTAAGTCTCAAATGTGACCCGCAATTATCTGCATTGCTACGTGAGAAATATGAGGAAGTCATGCCGGGATATCATTTGAATAAGAAGCATTGGAATACACTTGTTTTGACTGGTCAGCTAGGATGGGAAGAAGTAAAAGACCTGATTAGACACAGCTACCATTTGGTTACGCAGACTAATTGAACTGGGTTTCTAGAAGTACAGCTTGTGCGTAATCATCTTTTAGCATTTTTTTACCTTGTTTACCCTTAGTTTTGTCGTAGGCAAGGCTCAAGGCACTTTTATACTTTGCGAGTTTTTCCTTCATCACGGTTTTGAATGTTTCGTTATATGAAGCATTACTAAGCGAGCTAGTTAGCTGTTGATCGGCTGCCGTATCTATTGATAGATTAAGTTCCTTGGCCTTAACTTTTTTGCCGTTAGCACTCATGTAGCCGATAAGATCGCTTCTGGAGCTAGTGACGCTACTTTTTGTGGTTACGGTAGCGTTAGTAACATCAACGGATAGGGTCGGCTGCGCTAAGGCATTTTGGGAAATGTGCACTATTTCGGTTTGTGCAAAAACTACATTTTTGAGTTCTTGAGTGTTTCCGCCGCCCGAAAGCAGGTTTTTGACAAAAATGAAGGCAATCAGCAGCAACAGTAATAGTCCAAGAAAAAGCCCTGCCTTTACAATTTTGTTTTGTCCGCTCATGAAGCTTGATTTTGGCGGCTCAGGATTGGTTATGAAGTCATACTGACTGGATCCACCTACGGTTGGTTGAGGATTCGTTGTAGGAGCAGGGACCGGATTTTGTTCAATTGGATTTGACGGAGGCATGGCTTTAATTAAACCATAAGCGTATCTATTAAGTGAACACGTGTTATCCTTAGGCTATGACCAAGCAGAGGCTGGTTTTGGTAGTTACAATATTGGCTTCTACGATTGCTTTTCTCGATTCAGCAATTATTAACGTAGCTTTACCAGCTATCCGTGACGACTTAGGTGGCGGTTTATCAGCCCAACAATGGGTCGTCGATGCATATTTATTGACACTGGGTTCATTTATTTTGATTGCCGGCTCGTTATCCGATCGTTTTGGCAGGCACAAGATATTAGGCTACGGTCTAGTCGGGTTTCTTTTGAGTTCTATACTGTGCGCGGTCGCACCAACCTCGGAATTTTTAATAGTGGCCAGAGCACTTCAAGGAGTTGCAGGCGCACTTTTAGTACCTAGTTCATTGGCAATTATCATCTCAAGTTTTAAGGGCAAAGCTCAAGGTCAGGCAATTGGTACTTGGACTGCATGGACCGGGATTGCATTTATCATTGGACCGTTACTAGGTGGCATATTGATCGACTATGCAAACTGGAGATATATATTCGCAATAAATGTTGTGCCAATATTAATCACTTTGTACTTGCTATCAAAACTGACCGCAGACAAGCCAGCCGTATCATCATTGAAAGACGTCGATTTAATTGGTTCGTTATTGTGCGTGTTGGGGTTGGCCGGGCCGGTTTACAGCTTGATTGAGTTGCCTCGATATGGTTTTAGCGACCCAGTAATTTATGTTCCATTGATAGGCGGAATCCTGATTTTTATTGGATTTTTGTTTTACGAGAAATCTATTAAGCACCCGATGCTAACACTGAGTTTATTTAAGAATCATAATTTTAGCGTTGGAAACATCGCCACACTTGCTGTTTACGCAGGGTTATCGGCTGCTACATTCGTGTTGGTAGTTTATCTTCAGCAAGTAGCCGGATATTCTGCCTTATCGGCAGGACTAGCTTTGGTGCCAGTCACAGTAATATTATTTGTTTTGTCTCCAATTATGGGTCGGCAGTCGGCAATATATGGACCAAGATTGTTTATGGGTTTGGGCCCGATTATTGCAGCGCTCGGTTTCTTGGCAATTAGTCGACTTGGGCCTGAGATAAATTACTGGACTCAGCTTCTGCCATGGATAGTGGTTTTTGGGGTAGGATTGGGGGTTACGGTTGCGCCGCTGACTGCGGCGATTTTAGGTGATGTGCCGCCAGCTCAGGCCGGCATCGCTTCAGCTATAAACAATGCAGTAGCCAGAGTTGCCGGCCTGCTGGCAGTAGCAGCAGTTGGCGCAGTCATCGGCGCAACTTTTGCAAATAGCATCGATAATTATAAGTTTCAAAACATCCCCGATGCATTAGTAGTGAAAGTAAAAGACTCACCAATGGTAACTAAAGCTCCCCGACCATTTCAAAATGATCCTGTGGTGAAAGATATGTTAGTTGATTCGTCAGTTTTGGCATTTAGAAGCGGGATACTTTGCGTAGTTTTGTTATTGAGTGCCGGCGGAGTTATTTCTCTAATCGGCATTAGAAATCCCACTAGAGTACAATAGGTGTACTAATGGACGCTGTTGAGGAGATAAAGAGCCGGCTTTCGATAGAGGACGTTGTTTCTGAGTACGTTCAACTTAAGCGTGCCGGCAGGAACTGGCGAGGCCTCAGTCCCTTTACCAGCGAAAAAACGCCGAGCTTTATGGTTAGTCCCGAGAAGCAAATTTGGCATGATTTCAGCTCAGGTAAGGGTGGCAATATGTTTAGTTTTATTATGGAAGTTGAAGGTGTCGATTTTAAAGGCGCTCTCGAAGTACTAGCACGGAAGGCAGGGGTAGACCTTGAGCAATATCGTACCTCCTCCCGTAAAAGCGGCCCAGATAAGGAGCGTTTATATCAACTGCTAGATGCAGCAGCCAAATTTTATCAGGTTCATTTTTCTAAGAACAAAATTGCGCTCGAGTATGTCTTGAAGACCCGTCAATTTAGCAAAGAAACAGCCCTGACATGGCGTCTTGGGTATGCTCCTAATAACGGCACCGCTCTAATAGACTATGCCAAGAAACAGGGATTTACAGATCAAGAAATCAAGCAGGCTGGTCTTGATGCCCGAAATTACAAAGGCGGACAGCAAGACATGTTTCGCGGAAGACTAATGATACCGTTACAGGATTCGGTAGGCAGGATAATTGGCTTTACGGCACGACTCTTAGATGATTCGCAGCCCAATGCACCAAAATATATCAATACGCCCCAGACCGTTTTATATGATAAAAGTCGGCATGTTTACGGTTTGCACAATGCCAAGGAAACAATTCGCAAGTCTAAGTTCGTCATTCTAGTAGAAGGCAATCTTGATGTCATTGCTAGCCATCAGGCGGGCGTAAAACAAGTCGTTGCAACCGCTGGTACAGCACTTACCGAGCCGCACCTAAAAGCCCTTAGTCGGTTTACTGGCGACATTAGGTTGTGTTTTGATGCTGATCAGGCCGGGGTTGCGGCAACCGAGCGAGCGATTCCCATTGCCAGCAAAACAAAAGTCTCGCTAAGTATAATCGAACTGCCATCGGGCAAAGACCCTGATGAGTTAATCAAGCAAGATGCCAAATTATGGGAAAAGGCAATCAGCAACAATGAATATGCACTAGATTGGTTGGTCAAGCGTTATAGCAAAACCTTGGATATTTCATCCGCTGCCGGAAAACGTGAATTCAGCGATGTTTTGTTGCCGGTGGTAAGGTCACTCAGCGATGAGGTTGAGAGGGATCATTACCTGAACTTAATTGCTAGCAAAATAAATGTTAGCAAAGATGCACTCGATCAAAAATTTAGCAAAACCAAGTCGTTTGACGAGCCGTCAATTAGGCGCAGAATCAAAGTTTCTCCGAGGCCAATCGATAAGGTAAGTGTCGAGAACAAACGCCTCCAAGACAATTTTTTGTGTTTGATGCTTATGCGAAAAACCCTTCGCGAGTTTCTTGAATTGGTTAGTTCAGAGATGTTTTTTGACAAAGACGGCCAGACTCTGTTCGAATTTTTAGAATTACACCCTGAATTTGATGGCAAAGACTATGATGTCAAGCAGCTGAAGGTGCAAAACCTAGTGGATTATGTTAAAATAGAGTCCTTACTCTACGAGGAACTTTATCAGGGTCTCGAGCTTAATGAACTTCATTATGAAGCGGCTCGATTGCAGGCTCGAATAATCGAAAAATTTGTAAAAAGCCAAAAGACAAAATTAGCCGATAAACTCGAAGCGGCTGATAGTAAGCAAATCGAACAACTTCTAGTTGAATCAAAAAAATATGATGAATTATTAAAGCGAGTACAAGGAGTCAGTTAATGCCAAGAACCCCTAAAGATGCCAAAGTCCCGAAGCCTGAGAAGGCCCCAAAGGCGCCAAAGGCCAAGAAGTCAAAAAAAACGGAGGAGCCAATCAGTTTTGATAAGCAGCGCGAGCTTCTTATAGAAAAAGCCAAAAAAGAGAAGCATATTGATCAGAAAGAAATCTTTGCCTTGCTTCCGGAAACTCCAGAAAACGCCGAAGCTCTCGATGCACTCTATACTGAGCTTGCCGATTCCAATATCGAAATAACTACCACCGAGCCAAATGCGGCGGCTTTTACCGACGAATGGGAGTCTGAGGACGATGAGGAAGAGGATAGTACTGCTGCAGTCTACTTGGATGATGACGTGGCTGACGACTCAGTTCGTCTATATCTGCGCGAGATCGGTAAGATCCCATTACTAAGTGCTGATGAAGAGCTCGCACTAGCGAAGCGTGTTGTTGCAGGGGACAAAGACGCCAAAGACCAAATGGCTGAAGCCAACATGCGTCTAGTGGTTTCGATTGCAAAACGTTATGTTGGTCGTGGATTAGACCTGCTTGACCTTATACAAGAAGGGAATACGGGGTTACTGCGCGCAGTCGAAAAGTTTGATCCGGACAAAGGTTTCAAATTCAGTACCTATGCAACGTGGTGGATTCGCCAGGCGATCACGCGTGCGATTGCTGACCAAGCCCGAACCATTCGTATACCAGTTCACATGGTCGAAACAATCAATAAACTTCTTCGTACTCAGCGTCGTTTGACTCAGGAATTAAACCGCGAACCAACCAATGAAGAAATCGCCAAAGAAATGGAAATCGACGTTGAAAAAGTTGAACACATAATGAAGATTAAGCAGGATATTAGTTCATTGGATGCCTCCATTCGCGATGACGAAGAAGACTCCGTGCTTGCTGACTTCATTGAAGACGAAGATACGGTTTCTCCTGAGGAATCAGCTACCGGGCAGCTGCTAAAAGAGCAGGTAAAGGACATGCTAGGTGCACTAACTGAGCGAGAACAAAAAATACTCAAGCTTCGCTTCGGTCTTGAGGACGGTAAGAGTCATACGCTCGAGGAAGTTGGTCAAGAATTTAGTGTGACCCGGGAACGAATAAGACAAATCGAGGCCAAGGCCCTGGCCAAATTACGCAAACACCGTGACGCCAAGAAGTTGCACGACTACATAAAATAAGCAGGCTATAATAATTACGGTAATATGAATAAATTTGAGCTAATTGGCATAGCAGGAACTAATGGTTCTGGTAAGGATACGGCTGGACACATTTTGGCTGTTGATTACGGATATTTGTTTATCTCTGTGACTGAAATTCTACGCAGGGAATGCGAGCGGCGTGGTCTACCCGTACAAAGGGAAAACTTGCGTAAAATAAGTGCTGAATGGCGCCGAGATCACGGACTCGGTGTACTGGTAGATAAAGCAGTTGCCCAATATGAAGCCAGCAAGGCTAATTACAAAGGTGTCGCAATAGCTTCTTTAAGAAATCACGGGGAAGCCGATCGTGTACACGAAATGGGCGGCACGGTTATATGGCTTGATGCCGATATCAAACTTCGTTACCAAAGAGTTCAGAAGAACTTACTGCTAAGAGACCGCCTATCCGAAGATACAAAGACATTTGAACAGTTTAAGGCTGAAGAAGAAGCTGAAATGAAATCCTCTGGCGACGACACCACGCTCGACATGGCCAAGGTAAAGCAAAAAGCCGATATAATCGTCAAAAATGACAGTGTTGCGCTAGACGAATTCAAAAAACAGTTCATCGCCGCAATGGGCTTCTAATAAGCCATCATTTACAAAATACGTATAAAATGTTAAAATAATCAACTTATGTCAGAGAGTAGTGTAGCATATCGGGATTTTAATAACTTTCAAATAGGTGATGACCCATATCGTCTTGCCAATGGTTTGATTAGAGAACTTGCAGCAGACGTTGGACTTAATTTAAGCGAGGAACCGAATAGTCAAGAATTAGGGCAGCTAGTTGCCGAGCTTGGCCCAAACCGAGAGCATAGGCTGAACCCCGACCGTCCAGAAATAGGTCGAGAATATGCAGTTGAATATGTAACAGAATCGGGCATATTGCTAGCAACCACGCGAAGTCTCAGGTCGCCGGATTACACTGATCCCAGTTATCATAATAAGCCACCTTACTCGGTTGTTTTTGGAGGAATGGCAAACTGGATTGACCAAAGTCTGGTTATGGTAAATCAAGGCCCTAAAAGAGTAGCTATACTTGCAGGTAACGATCGACAAATGAAAACTCCAACAGAAATCACTAATCCAAAAGTTCGAGCATTCAAATCCCATTTTGGCGATTTTCCGACTGAGAAGCAGTATCTTGAAGAATTTGGACCTAATGCCATAAATCAGGGGCGCAAGGATACAGATTTTCACGAAGTTCATTTGCTGGATACAAAGGGGAGTTCTGCAGCTCAACTCGCGAGGGAGCTTTACGAAGAATACCCAGAGCTATTGAATATGGCCGTACTGGCGGTTAAAGCAGCGCCTGCAGGCATACAATTGGCGGCTGAGCTAAGGGAAGTTGGAAGAGCAATGAGCGATAGTTACGATAGAAATCCCAATGCACCACAAGTCTTCTACCAGCAAAACGGCAAGCCGGTCGCAAAGACTACTAAGCAAGAAGAGGTCCCAACAAGATGGCAAAAGGCGCATACTGCGTTAAGGTCCATAGCTGTATCTGCCCGCAAGATTTATGAAGCAGGTGCTGCAGACGGTCTATTGAGCTAGGCCAAACATGGTCTATGTTGCAGTCTGTTGATGGAGCTTGATTACATTTTTGCGCGAATGTTTACGGGTGTGGCGCTGGGCTAACCTGAAGGCCATATAAAGTCCAGCGCAGGATAGAGCTGTCACCCAGTCGGTGAATGTCAGGGCAGCGGCATTAAAATACGGCTGGACGATAGGGTTGTAGATAACGTTACCGATCAAGAAGAATGATAGGCCAAACGCGATTAAAAGCTTTTTGTTACTCCACAGATATTTAGTAAAGAAGCTCTCATGCGCGTTGGCGCGCTCGAACATCAGATAAACGTACAGACATAGCACTAGCGTCAAATAAGTCAGTGTCGTTGCTTGATGATAAAGTGGCAAAGTGTCGGGGATATATTGAGGGCTTAGGTTATGTCGTACGAAGAAGAATAGATAGTTGCCATATGCCAAAATGGCCGCTAAGAATCCAAAGCCTATAAAGCCTGCAATAGCTGGAGCATTTATAATATGGTCACTTAGATTACGTGGCTTCTCCTTCATTAGGTTATGCTGCGCTGTATCCCAGCCTAGCGCAGTTATTGGTAGGATTTGGGCGACCACATCAATAGCCAAAATCTGGATCGCACTAATCGCAGGAGCAATATGAAAAAGCGCAGCAGCGCCTAGACCGAGCAAGACCACGATTAATTCTCCAGCGTTGTCGGTCAGCGCGCAGCGCGCGGCCTTCTTTATATTTTGGAAGGTTAGACGACCTTCCTCGATGGCGCCAACCAACGTATCGAAACTGTCATCCAGTAATACTATTTCGGCAGCGTCTTTGGCAACGTCAGTCCCGGTTCGCCCCATAGCAACACCTATGTCGGCTCGCTTTAACGCAGGTGCGTCATTAATGCCATCGCCGGTTACGGCTACTACATGTCCGGCTCTTTTTACCAGCTCAACGATCCGTAATTTGTCTTCTGGAGCCACACGAGAAAAAACCGCGCCGCCTTGTTCAACCAGATGAAGGATCTGGGAATCGGCCAATCCGGCCAACTCATCTCCTTTAACAATTGTAACTTCTTTGGCAAGGCTTGCCTTAACTGCAATTGCTCGTGCTGTAATGGCTGAATCGCCGGTTATTACTGAAACTTTAACGTGGGCGGCGCGGGCAGCTTTCATGGCCCCTGGAACGGCCTCTCTAAGCGGGTCAATCATGCTTACAATGCCAAGGAAGGTGAAGTTTTTTTCTATTTCATCCATCACTGGTTTTTTTGAAGCCTCTTTTTTGTCTAGTATGCGATAGCCAAATGCTAGATTTCTCATCGCTGAGCGCGCGTTCTGATTATCATAGTCAGTGTAAAACTCACGGTCTTTTGCAGTCAGTTTTCTGACGTGTCCATGATCCCATATCTCAGTACTCAACTTGAGCAAATTCTCGGGTGCGCCTTTAACAAAAACTACGGTTTGGTCCCCGCGTTTTCGAACAGAACTTAGTAGTTTACGAGCAGAATCAAACTGGAACTCCTTGATCTCTGGAATATCCTGATTAATTTTTTCGGTATCAACACCAGCCTTGCGAGCAAGTGTAATTAGGGCGCCCTCGGTCGGATCCCCAACAACGTACCATTCGGCGTGTTCGTTGTCGGGTGGATCGACCTTAGCATTGCTGGCAAGCACGGCGGTATTAAAAAACAGTTCCAAATTTGATAATTCACCGGCCGTTAGTCTGCGGCCATCTTTGTCAATAACTTTGCCTTCGGCTTCATAGCCTTTGCCGCTGACTTTATATAAATTCCGACCAATTAAGAGTTTTTCTACGGTCATTTCGTTTTTAGTCAAAGTGCCGGTTTTGTCGGTCAGTATAAAGTTGGTTGCGCCAAGAGTTTCAACCGCCGACAATTTTTTAACCAGTGCTTTGGCTTTTGCCAATCGTCCTGCTGCCTGAGCTAGGGTAATATTAACTTCTGCCACTAATCCGTTTGGTATCATTGCGGCGCCTATGCCAATACCGAAGAGAATGGCATTATGCAGACCTAGGCTTGCCTTGACTGCAATTAAGGTCAGGGCGATTGCCAAAACAACCGTTGCTTGCGCCAAACGGACCGCCAGGTTGTTCATCTCTTTTTGTAGCGGGGAAGCCTCAGAGCGCGTGGTTTGGCTGAGATTTGCAATTCGTCCAAGCTCGGTTTCCATGCCTGTTCCGATCACTACAGCCTTACCGCTACCGGTTGCCACGGTCGTGCCCATAAAAATCAAATTGTGCCGACGGCCAAGAATAACATCAGCGCTAATGGCGTGGACGAATTTACGGCTAGGATTACTCTCACCAGTTAGCGCGAAGTCGTTGGTACTGAGCTCGTCTTCAGATATAACTCTGGCGTCTGCTGGTACGCTATCACCCTCTTCTATATATAAGATATCACCGGCTACTAGTTCGGTTGAGTCTATTTCTTCGAGAGTTCCGTTTCGGTACACCTTGGCTTGCGGGACAACAAGGTTTTCGAGACTTTTTAGAAGAGTTTCAGCTTTATGCTCCTGAAAAAAGCCTACGAAGGCGTTCATCAAAGCAATCGCAATCAGAATGGTGGCTGTTTTGCCGTCTTTAAGGTAAATCGATAGTGCCGCACTAATTAGCAGCATTATCACTAGTAGATTCTTAAATTGCCGCAAAAAAGTGATGGGTGCAGACTCATGACGCCTACGAGCCAATAAATTCCCGCCACTAGCCTTGAGACGACTATTGGCCTCTTGAATGCTAAGACCTTCTTCAGATGTATGTAGTTGTTCTAGTACGTCTTGCGCACTCAAACGGTAATAGTGAAGCTGTTTTTGTTCGCCACCCATATATAAGCATTATACGGTAGCCGGCAGATTAGATCATGCCTTAATATATAGATATGGAAAAGCAGGCTTATCGAGCAAAATTCAAACAAGCTAGACAAAAGCTTGGCAGCAGCGCCAGGTCGGAGAAGAGCGCTTTAATTAATCAACAACTTCTTCAAATCACGGAATGGTCTAAAGTTAGAAATCTTCATGTATACGAACCAATAAATAAGTTGGGCGAGGTTGATATTTCGTCCTTTGTTGAACAAATCGAGAAACAACATCCAGAAATCAACATCTATACTTCACGCAAAATAGCTGAAAAATGGCGTATCACTTCTATTGGCGGCGAGAGTCTCGAGCAACTACCTGATTTCGACGTTATTATTGTGCCGATGCTGGGATTTGATAAAAAACTTCATAGAATTGGCTATGGCGGTGGGTACTATGACCGGTTTCTGGCAACGCAACTGCAAGCTGCAAAAATCGGGGTGTGTTTTGAGCAACTTCAAGTCGATCAGCTTCCGATTGAAACAAACGATATAGCTATGGACAAAATAATTACCGAGTCAACAATTTACGCCCTCTAGTCGACACCTTGGCGTATACTGTAATTAATGACCGAAGAGGTGCATCAGGACCGCAAAAAATTCGTCATCATCGACGGCAAGAGCGTTTTTTATCGCGGTTATTACGCAATGCCCAACCTCAGCACCAAAGACGGCACCCCAACAGGTGGTGTTTTTGGATTCGCTACAATGGCCCTAGAGGTTGTAAAACGGCTAAAGCCTGACTATGTTGCTGTCGCCTGGGATAAACCTAAGACAAACATTCGCAAACGGCTAGAGCTCTATCCGGAGTACAAGGCTGGGCGCAAGCCTGCTCCCGAAGATTTCAAGCTACAAATACCGATTCTGCATGAGCTGCTTGATGCCTTTGGCTGGCCACTATATGAACTAGATGACTACGAAGCTGATGACATAATGGGTACTTTAGCCGTCCAAGCCAAGCAAAAAGATGTTGAAACCTTGCTTGTTACCTCTGATATGGATATGCTCCAGCTGGTAAATCATCATACTCACGTTTTTGCTCTTAAAAAAGGTCTCAGTAATATTGAGCTGTATTCGCCGGCTAGCTTCGAGGCTAAGCACGGCATCAAAGTCGAACAGTTCTTAGATCTTAAGTCGATAAAAGGCGACTCTTCAGACAACATACCTGGTGTGCCCGGAATTGGAGAAAAGGGTGCCACTGAACTCATCCAAACTTACGGTTCATTAGACGGGGTTTACGAAAATCTCAGCCTAATCAAAGAAACAACCCGTAAAAAACTCGAGGCGGGCAAGGACTTGGCTTATCTCAGCAAGCAGCTAGCTCGAATCTGGACCGATGCGCCTATCAAACTAGATCTTAATGAAGTCGACGGTCACAACATGCGACCAGATAAAATTCTGCAACTTTTGCAACAACTCGAGTTTAGAACTTTAGCTAAGCAGTTACCTGACATAATGCAGGTTGCAATCGACAATCATCACAAAAATAGCGGCCAGATAAGCTATAAAGTTGGCGAAGATATCTACATTAATAGTGACGAAAAACTGAGACGGATAGATTTGAATAGCGACGAGACTGTTTATATTCACAGCTTTAGTGCAGGCAAGCACGGCAAAGACCCAATTTGTTTAGTATTGGCTAATAGCACAGGTCCGACCTATACAATTGATCTTGGCAATGAACAATTCAGAAATGCTGCTGCTAAGTCATTGAGCCAAATATTAACAAGCTCTACTAGATTAGTCGGCTACGATCTAAAGTCGACGCTTAAAGTTCTAATTGAATTAGGTGTAAATCTGCCAATAGTCGAACACGATATTCAAATAGCTGCGTTCCTAGTCGATCCCTTAACTCGTGTCCAAAACATTACTGAACTTGCTAATGAATATTTGGACTATGAAGGGTCGGGTTTTGAGAATCTAGACCCTGAGCAAATGATCGGTTCGGAACCGGAAATTATCGCTATGCTTCAGGCATTGTACAAAAAGCAGTTAGAGCAACTGGCCGAATTTCCCAAAATGAATCAAATGGCCAAAGACCTAGAATGGCCACTTATACCTGTTTTAGCGCGCATGGAGCACACCGGCATACGGCTAGATACATCATATTTGGCAAAATTTGCAGAAGAAATTGATGATCTTATTTCAGACTACGAACAGCAGATATACGGCTACGCAGACCAAGAGTTTAATATTGCTTCACCAAGTCAGCTGGCTGAAATACTTTTTGAGAAACTAAAGCTACCAACTAACGGTATTAAGAAAGGCAAGACCGGCTACAGCACAGCTGCAACAGAACTCGATAAACTACGTGGCACCCATCCGATTATAGATTTAATCACGCAATTTAGAGAAGTTGCCAAGCTTAAAAACACTTACGTCGACACTCTGCCAAGACAAGTTGATGCTAACTCACGCATACATACAACCTATAACATAACCGTAGCTCAAACGGGCCGATTGAGCAGCTTTGACCCCAACTTACAGAACATTCCAACCAGAACTGATCTAGGTAGACGTATTCGCACTGCATTCATCGCTGACAAGGGAATGAAATTCGTTAGTGCTGATTATTCGCAGTTTGAACTGCGGATCGCTGCCGTACTTGCCAAAGACCAAGATCTTATCGAAATGTACAACCGAGGGGCTGACATCCATGCAGCAACAGCCGCACAAGTTTATGATCGCCAAGTCGAAGACGTTTCAAAACAGATGCGCCGTGCCGCCAAGGTTATTAATTTTGGCATAATCTATGGTATGAGCCCACATGGTTTGAGTGTGGCAACAGGTATGACTAGGGATCAGGCAACAACTTTTATTGATCGTTATAAAGCAATTCGCAAACCGATGTTTGACTACATGGATCGTGTTCGCGAACAGGCAAAGCACGATGGTTATGTTGAAACTTTGTTTGGTCGCCGCAGGCCAACTCCGGATATACATTCATCTAACTTTGTTGTTAGACAGGCGGCTGAACGCGCGGCTGTTAATATGCCCATCCAGGGCACTGCTGCCGATATTATGAAACTCGCCATGATCAAAGTCCAAAAACTCCTGCAAGAACAGCATAACGACTGCAAGATATTACTTCAGATTCATGACTCAATCGTAGTTGAGTGTCCTAGTGAGGTCGCCGAACACGTTGGCCAAATGATCCAAGAAACCATGCAAAATGCTTACAAACTGGACGTTAGACTAGATGTCGACGTTGCTATTGGAGAGAACTGGGGCGAGCTTTAGTTCGACGACTGCGGATTCTTTTGCCACCTGAGCGTGATAACCTGAAGGCCAGGACAATAACCCAAAGTGCCAAACAAATGTCGATTATGCTAGTTATAAGGCTCAGAGCGTCTGTATGATGCCTGGCATTAAGCAAGGCAACTCCGATGATAAATAGCTCAATAAACATCAATAATATGGCCAAACGCTTGTCGCGTGATTCCTGAGCCATTGTTCCAATGACCCATACGGCCCCAAACCAGCCAGCAGTCAGCAAAAATACTAGAAGCGATAACATTATATTTATGGTGCAGCTAGAACTATCGATGCGACACGTTGTAATCATGGAATTTATTCCGTTTGCAAGTGAGAGCAGGGCCATAATTACGAACTGGACCATAGTTGCAATGCCGGTTTGATAGCGAATTGTCACATAAGCATTATAAACCCTGTAAGGTATTGCAAAAACAGACAAAAAGTGATAAAATAATAGTACTCGCAAAGGAGTTTAAAGGAAATGCGCTATTTTTTGGCTTTTTTGGCTACCATCGGGCTGATCATTGTCGTGATCTTGCTGATTATTAGTGGTGGAAGTAACACCAAGACTACCAAAAAACAGCCAGCAGCCCAAAAAACTATGATCGATTATGTCGACACTGATGCCGATATGGTCGTAACAACCTCCGGACCAATAAACGCAGCTTCGTTACATGAACAGTCACAAATTCATGTCAGCGGCGAAAGGGTAAAAGTAGTATTCATCAGAGGCTATACCGGCGATGTTGTATATGATAGATCTTTTGACAATAATCGCGAGGCTTTTGGTGGTTTTTTGCAGGCTCTGCAATATGCTGGGTTTAACCACGGCACCAATGACAAGGCCTCAGAAATCGGACGTTGTTCGCTTGGATCAAGATACACCTATGAAATCTGGGAAGGCGGCAAACAAATTCAAAGGTACTGGTCTACTTCCTGTGGCGGCTTTATGACTTTTCTTGGGGATTCAAACCGCGTATTTGAACTTTTTCAAATGCAAGTACCTGGTTATCAAACAATTGTTAACGACGTTAGCATCAATTAGCTGTAAAATATAGCTCAGTGATCAAAGCAATTTTATTTGACTGTTTTGGGGTGCTTACGGCAGATACCTGGCGAGAATTTACTGCAACTTTACCCGATGAACAGAGGGCAGAAGCTAGTGAGTTAAATCGCCAATATGGTGCGGCTTATATATCCAAAGATGAATTTCTTGAACAGATTGAGCGCCTGACTGGGCATCGCCCAGATCACATTGATCGACTTATAGATAATGAATCTACCAAGAATACGGCTTTGTTGTCTTATATAGCTGAGCTTAGGCAGAGCTACAAAATAGGCTTAATTAGTAACGTTGGCTCAAACTGGATTAGAGATGTCTTCCTAACCCCTGATGAGCAGAAACTTTTTGACGATTTTACTTTATCCTACGAGGTCAGAGTTACAAAACCTAATCCTGAAATGTTTCAGATTGCCGCAGATAGATTAGGAGTGGAGCTAGATGAATGCTTGCTAGTCGATGATGTCGAGTTTTATTGTCATGCAGCTGAGTCTGTCGGTCTAAAAGCCGTTTGCTACGAGGATTATAAACAGGCCAAGGCAGAGATCGAGCAATTCTTAGCTGATTCTAAAAACTAACTTTTTGGTAATTTGACAACGACGTTTAATCTCTGGCCCACGCTGTCTTAAACTGCCAGCAAGCGATGAGTTATTGGTAATGACGACAATATCTTTGTCGCGAGACATAACATTTACTTTGAGCCCATACTCATCGTGGACAAATTTTTTTACCGCTTGGATTTCAGGAGGTTCATCAAAGTCTTTTTGGCTGAGGATATCAAAAATATGGTCCATCACCCCTATTATACTTGCTACAATTAAATCAATGCCAGAGTTACCGGAAGTAGAAACAGTAAAGCTGGGCCTTGCTAGGCTCTTGCCAGGGAAGTCGATCAAAGCAATTGAGTATGATTGGCCAAAATCATTTCCTAACTCCAAAAATGATGTAGATGCCCATTTGATTGATTCAGAAATTACAAACGTTCGTCGTCGAGCAAAAGTTTTAATAATAGATTTATCCAGTGACTACTCGTTAGTTACACATCTCAAAATGACTGGGCAGCTGGTATTTAGAAACGGCAAAAAGCAATCTTTTGGGGCTGGACACCCAAACGACTCGTTAATCGGCGAACTACCAGATAGATCTACTAGGGTGATAATAAGTTTTACTGACGATAGCCATCTATATTTTAACGATCAGCGGAAATTTGGTTGGATGCGCCTGATTCCGACAGCTGAAGTTGAACAAATGGATTTTATTAAGAAACTTGGCCCTGAGCCGCTCGAGCCAGATTATAATTGGCGAATGCTGAAGGTGGCGCTCATGCGGCGTTCGCGTTCACCGATTAAAGCAGGGTTATTAGATCAAACAGTTGTTGCAGGAATAGGTAATATTTATGCCGATGAAAGTCTTTGGGGAGCAAAAATCCATCCGGCAACTATGACCGGCTTATTGTCAGATGCCAAGATTAAGAAACTAGTCGAAGAAATCCAATATGTGCTTAGACTCTCAATTCAAAAAGGCGGCTCAACTGATAAGAATTACGTTGATGCCGAAGGCCGGAAGGGAAGCTATATGTTGTTTGCCCGTGTTTTCCGGCGTGAAGACCAGCCATGTTCGCGTTGTGGTCGGGCGATTGTAAAAACGCGGTTGGCGGGGCGCGGCACTCACTTCTGCCCGCACTGTCAAAAACCGCCAAAAACTATTTAGCAAGCAGCTTGAGGATTTCAATTACTTCGTTATAGCTAGGTACACGGTATCGGGCTGCAGTGAGGCCGCGCCCAACCTTAATGCTATGGGCAAACTCAGGCAAAGCCGCGAATAGCTCTTCATCGGTCGCATCGTCGCCGATTGACAGCATGAAATCATAGCCACGGTTGAGCCAGTTTTCGGCGGCTTTGCCCTTGCTAATTCTGGGATTCTTGATTTCAATAACTTTGTTGCCTTGAAGGATTTGGAGGCCATATTGCTTAACGATGGGTTTAAATGCGCGCTTAATCGTTATGGCATACTTCTGGGCATAATAAGGCGGCGCGGCGCGGTAATGCCAGACTAGCGAGTGAGGCTTGGTTTCAATGGTAGCGCCAGGGGTTAATTTGGCATAACGCTCAAGTGCAGGACGGACTATTCGTTTCCACTCAGTATCTACCTTTTCAATGGTTTTCCAGCGAATATTACCAGCCCGTCTGATGGCAGCTCCATGCTCAGCAACTAAACTTATAGGCAAACCGCCAAACCATTTCTCCAAATCTTCAGGACTACGACCGCTAATCAATACCACTGCGTTATGTTCGTCGCGTCCCAGTTTCGCGAGTAGATCAGTGACAATTTTTGGAGGTGAAACATCTCGATAATCCTTGCTAAAAGGTACGATCGTACCATCGTAATCAATAAATATTAAACGACGGTTCGATTGCATGTAATCGAGAATGAGATTTGTTTCGAGTTTGCCTTTTAGAGCTCGAGTAATAGTTGGCGTGCCCGGTATTGGTCGCTGAAGTGTGCCTACAAAATTATCGGCCCAATTTTGTACTGTATTAGAAGACAGCTGTTGCTGCATCCTTCGCAGACGTCCTCGTAGTTCGCGTTTATGCATCTTTAAGGCTTCATCGATGGCATCAACTAATTCGTCTGGTTTCTTGGGGTTTACCAATATAGCGTCCTGCAGTTCTTGAGCCGCTCCCGCAGTTTCACTCAGAATCAAAACTCCGTTTTTACGGCGGCTGGCAATATATTCTTTGGCGGCAAGATTCATGCCATCACGGATTGGTGCTATGAAGGCGACATCGGCAATTTGGAATAAAGCGGTTACTTCTTCAAAGGATAAGGTTACGTTCATGTAATCAACCGGTTGCCAACGGGGGCCGCCAAACTCCGCGTTTATGTCGGTTACTATGGCTTGAATTTTAGCAGTAAGTTTTTGATATACCTCAATGTCAGTGCGTGATGGCGCTGCAACTAGCGCAAAAACAATTTTGCCCCGACTTTTTGGGTTTAACATCAGATATGATCGATACGCCTCAAGCCTCTCCAACAGGCCTTTTGTTGGGTCAAGTCGATCGATTGCGACAATGACCTTGAGCCCCAAGTAACGCTTATGAAATCGTTTATAGGCTTCCTTGACAGCCTTGCTCTTACCAGCTTGGGCATACTTTTGGTAGTCGATACCCATTGGGAAACGATTAATTCTGACAGTGTGACCGGGCATTATCAGCTCGCTGTCGCTAATCATAGGTAGATTTCGGCTACGGCAAATAGATAAGAAGTTGCTGACGTAGTCTTGGGTGTGGAAGCCTATGACTTCTGCACCAAGAATGCCCTGAAGCAATTTTTTATATTCATGTATTTTTTCAAAGGTTTTTTGACTAGGGAAGGGTATATGGAGGAAAAAGCCAGTAATTAGGTCGGCTCTTTGTTCGCGTAGCATTTCCGGAACTAACATCAGCTGATAATCGTGTACCCATATACGACTACCAGTTTCAGCCACATTAAGTGCCGCCTCGCTATACTTTTGGTTGGCGCTGCGATAGGCTCGCCACCATCTTTCTCGCTTCTCGGGGTTAATTTTTGAGCCAGCCGGTAAGTCATGAAATTTCGGCCAGAGAATTGAATTGCTATAGCCATTATAGAATTCATCAATCTGTTTGCGCGTCAGAAACACCGGCCGGCAATTTCGTTTGGCTAGCTCAAAGACTACTGATTGGCGCTCTTTTTCGGTTAACTCCTCGCTTGCAATACCCGGCCAACCAATCCAGAGGTTGTTGCTGTCTTTTACGTAAGAAGAAAGTCCCGTAGCTAAACCGCCAACGCTGGCCGAATAAACCAACTCGCCCTTAACTTTCTTCACGCTGACCGGTAAACGATTCGAAATAAGAATAACCTGTGACATAAGGGGTACAACAGTTTTATCACATCTGTTATTTATTATCTACCAAATATCTACGATAAAATGGTTTCATGATTTGGACAGTTTGTGGCGGTAATGGCTTCTTGGTACAACAAAAAGCCCATCAGCTTGCTCAGGATTTTGCTAAAAAGCATACAGAGCTGGCCGTTCAGCGTATAGATGCCGAGGAGATAGAATACCAGCAAATATACTCGGCTCTGACTAATATTTCCTTGTTTGACAGTAACAAAATGGTCATCGTTCGCTCGCTCAGTAAGAATAAGCAAGCGGTTGATAATATTGAACAAATAATTTCATCAATTCCTGATATAACAGAGGTGGTTTTTGTTGAAGATAAACTCGATAAGCGCCTGAATTTTTATAAAACGCTCAAAAAACAAACCGAGTTTTTGGAGTTCAACGATGCTGAAAGCCGTAGTTTGCCTAAGTGGGTCGTTGACTATGCTAAAGATCAGGGAGGCGGAATTAGCATTGGAGACGCACAGTATTTAGTCGACCGAATTGGCAGTAACCAGATGCTCTTGTCTAATGAATTAAGTAAGCTAATTATTTATGACAAACAAATCAGTCGCAAAACCATCGATCTGCTGACTCCAAAAACTTTGAATGCATCAATCTTCGATCTATTAGAGGCGGCTTTTTCGGGCAAAACAGATGTAGCACTACGACTATATGATGAATTACGCGAGCAAAAAACCGAACCTCCGCAGATAATCGGTCTCTTGAGCTGGCAGCTGTATGTTTTGAGTGTAGTTCAATCGGCCGGGGAGAGAAGTACTGCTGAAATAGCCTCCGATGCTAAGCTCAATCCATACGTAGTCAATAAAAGCATCTCGATTGCTCGCAAAATAGCACCTCAGAAACTACGCACTTTGGTGTCTGAGCTTCTAGACATTGATATCAAGTCAAAAACAAGCAACCGAAACAGTGACGAAATGATGCGCCTCTACCTGTTAGAAATGTCAGTTTGAGTTACTTTTTGGCTGCTGGCTTCTTGGCAACAGGCTTTTTAGCGGAGGCCTTCTTAGTTGCAGGCTTTTTGGCAGCGGCTGGTTTAGAAGTTTTGGTAGCTTTAGTTGGCTTTACGCCGGCAGCTTTGGCTTTAGCAGCAGCCTGGCGCTTCAGTCGTGCGGCTTTATTCTTGTGAATAACACCTTTTTTGGCAGCCTTATCAACGTTGCTCTGGTATTCGCTGTGGCTTGCTTGGGTTGTTTTTGCGGTCATTGCCTTAGCTGAAGCTTTGAGACTGCGCTTAGTCTTGCGGTTACGTGAGGTAGCCTTTCTTGCGGTGCGCACTCGTTTCTTAGCTGATTGGATGATTGGCATGGATTCCTTTTCTTTATAGGTTGATATATTGCTTAGATGATGACTATAACAGATTAGAGGCACTTTTGTAAAGACTAAGGGCAAATAACCATGGACAAGCATGAGCTTTTATGATAGGTTAATAGAAGTAATTATCGATAAAACAAAAAAGAAAATTTAGGCATGGACGACGCAAAAAAACAGCTTGCCGATCAGCTAACCAGCTCAGCCAATATTTTGGTAACTATTAGCCGCGATCCCTCTATAGACCAGGTGGCTAGCTGTATCGCCTTAACTTTGTTGCTAAATAAGATGGGTAAGCACACGGCTGCAGTCTTTAGTGGGGCAGTGCCTTCGGCGTTAGAGTTTCTGAAACCTGAAGAAACACTTGAGTCTAATACCGACTCTTTAAGAGATTTTATTATCGCAATTGATAAATCCAAGGCCGATAAGCTTAGATACAAGGTCGAGGATGACATAGTTAGAATATTTATTACTCCTTACAAAACATCAATCAGTGAAGATGACCTTCAGTTTAGCCAAGGTGATTTCAATGTCGATGTCGTAGTTGCAATTGGGGTTACCAAGCAGCAAGATATAGATCAAGCTATTACGGCTCATGGCAGAATTTTGCATGATGCAGCTGTGGCAACGATTAACATTGATGGTCAGGCCGAACTTGGAACTATTAACTGGACTGATCCGCAGGCCAGTAGCCTCAGTGAATTAGTCACTGAACTTGCTCAGGCATTAAATGGAAATCTCGTTGATCAACAGATTGCTACCGCGTTGTTAACTGGTATTGTTGCCGAAACTGAGCGATTTAGTAACGATAAAACAAGTTCACAAACCATGAGTATCAGCGCAGCCTTAATGGCGGCCGGTGCAGATCAGCAACTTGTTGCGACGAAACTTGAAGAAAGCGCGGATATACCGCTGATGTTGCAAGGGGGTAAGTCTGGCTCTGATCAGGTTGGTGATGATGGCGAAATTGACATTGACCATAGTGGTTACGGAGTTAAGTCCGAAGACAAGGTTGAGGGTTCGCAGGTAGCCGAAGCTGAAGCCGCTGTAGAAGCTGCACAAAACGAACCACCTGCTCCGGTTGATCAACCTCCAGTACCTGAGCCACTCACAGAAATGCCAGTACCACCAAAACCTTCAATTGAAGACGCCGTACCAGATCAAAATCCGCGGGATGCCGGGGGTAATTTGACTTCATTGAGCCCAGGATCTAAGTTAATTACGACGCCACCGACCCTTGGAGGCCAATTAACTGCAAATAGTCAGGTTGAAGCCTTAGAGCCAACCTCAGACCCCTTGAGTCAGGCACCTGCAGCTCCACCGCAAATCTTGGATCGAACTCAACCGGCTTCATCTACACCAGTTCCAGAACCGCCAAAGCCCGAGGTTTTACAGTTCACCCCACCACCACCATCATGGACTCCTGAGCTGCCAAAGCCCGCTAAAGAACCCGCAAAACCAAAAGACCCATCTAGCCAGACTCTAACGGACCTCGAATCCTCCGTTGGAAGTCCACACGTCAACGCTACAGAAGTTAATCAGGCTCGTGATGATGTGCAGGCGGCAGTGGCAGGCAGTGAGGGGCCAGTACCTGATATGCCGGAGCCAAAGCAATCGCTTGGAGCTCAAGATCTTGGAGATGAGCTGCATCTCGGCAATACTACTTTGTCGACTCAGCCAACACCGCCAACTCCTCAAGAGAGCGACAAAAAAGATGATGATTCCCAAGATCCAAACGCGCCACCACCAGTTCCGCCACCGATTCCGTTTCAGTTCAACTCCTAAACTTAGGTATACTACCGCTTAATGCAAGGTATTTTGCTAATCGATAAGCCCGCGGACTGGACTAGTTTTGACGTAGTTAATTATATTCGCCGCCAAGTTGCCGAAGTAGAAGGCAAAAAGCCAAAGAATGTAAAGGTTGGCCATGCCGGCACGCTTGATCCATTTGCAACCGGACTTCTGATCATTCTAGTCGGGAAGGAATATACCCGTCGAGCAGCCGAATTTACCAAAAAAGATAAGACCTATGAGTTGACGGCAAAACTTGGCAAAACCAGCACTACCGGAGATCCAGAAGGGGAAATTAGCGACGTTTCTGACGATAAACCGACGCTGTCAGAAGTTAACCTAGTTTTAGACAAATACAGGGGTGAAATCATGCAAACCCCACCAATATACTCAGCCATTAAGGTCGACGGACAGCGGGCCTATAAGCTTGCTCGCCAAGGCAAAATCGTCGAAATCGAACCCCGCCCAGTAACTATAAAAAAACTTGAGCTTCTCTCTTATGAATACCCGACACTATCTCTGTTAGCTGAGGTATCATCGGGCACATATATTAGAAGTCTCGTCGAAGACATTGGCCGTGATCTCAATAGCGGTGCTTATACTGATCAACTGAGACGGACTAGAATTGACCAATTTAATATAGAAGAAAGTTATGAGCCAAAAGCAAAAGAACTATTAGACAACATAATTTACTAAATATTATATTAACTGTTATAATATAAAAATGATCAATCCGGATTCTCCTCTATTTGGATCATTTGACGTGGCGGCAGTTGCGAATCAAGGGACTGCTAAGAGTGTGCAAGAAAGAGTTGGAAATCTGCTACATGCGAATGAAGCTCTAATTAAGCACATGTCCTGGAAATTTCACCCTTCAAATACTCTCCAAGAAGACATACGCCAAGCAACAGGTTTGACGACAGTTGATCCAGACGAAAATCACAGGGGTTTTGCTGAAGCAAAAGGCCTTTACAATATTTCAGAACCTTTTCATCCATTTCAGCCAGATTCAGCTGCCGGTGCAACCCTAGTAACTAGATTGATAACTCTAAATAGTTATAGAAGGATTGAAGTTTCGCTTGCAGGCTTAATAATGTCCCGAGAGGGAATTCCGCATGACTTTATCCAAGGAGGTCCAGGGCTGCAGTTTTTATACCTAAAAGATGACTCTGAGAATCCTTCAAAAACACTAGTTAAACAAGACGGTGAATGGACTGTGTTATCTCCAGAGGAAGATTTAGAACAAATAGCTGTAGTAGGAGATGAATTTGTAGCAGGAATTTCAGCTCTGAACGAACGCCGTAGGATGCCAGATAGGCTGGAGACTATGGAGGAGCTGGAGCCAAGAGCAGCCACAGCACTAAGACAAAACGGCATATATACGATTCCGGGATTATTGGCAATCGATGGTCAAGATTTTACAAATATACCTGGTGTTGGCGGGGGTATAAATTTTGCCATTAAAACAGCAATTCAGCAGCACACAGCATCTGAACAATAATATTGCATAAGAGAGGCTAATCTGTTAAACTACTTGGTACATGATTACAACTGAGAAGAAGACTGCAGCAATCAAAAGCGCGCAGACACACGACAAAGATACCGGCGGAGCTAGTGCTCAAGTCGCGATTCTTACTGAGCGAATTAAGGAGTTAACCGAGCATCTTAAGGTCAATAAGCATGACTACGCTGCTCGCCGCGGACTACTCCAAATGGTAGGTAAAAGACGCCGTTTACTACGATATATCGCCCAGCGTGACAGCCAGGCATATCTAGCTTTGATCAAGAAGCTCGGCATCCGCCGATAGTGCGTAGACTATTTGTCTCGAATCTTTCGAGACAACAAGCTTGTGCACATTAAACAAACCCGGGACATTTTTTGCTCAGTAGAGCTGCAGATATATAGCACCCATTCATGCACAAGGGAGCGCCATATATTTGAACTCTACTGAGTAACCTCCGGATAGAAAGGCAACATTGATGGCAGATACAGTCAATCAAATGGGCAAACCACTAATAAAAGTCGAAACCGAGTTTTGCGGTAAGACACTAAGCCTGGAAGTAGGTCGGGTCGGATTTCGTTCGACAGCTTCTGTTTTAGCGCGTTATGGCGATACTGTTGTTCTTGGAACAGCTATGGTCAGCCAAAACAGTATTTCAGGGATGGATTATTTCCCCTTGAGTATCGAATATGAAGAGAAAATGTATGCTGCTGGTAAGATCAGCGGCAGTCGTTTCATTAAGAGGGAAGGTCGCCCATCTGATGATGCGATTTTGATCGGCAGGTTGATCGACCGTCCAATCAGGCCTCTATGGCCAAAAGGCTACCGCAAAGAAGTTCAGGGTGTGGCTTCAGTTCTCAGCATGGATCCTGATTTCCGCCCAGATATGGTGGCTATGATTGCACTTAGCGCCGCATTTACCCTGACTGGAGAACCGTTTGATGGTCCAGTTGCTGGTCTGCGAATTGGTATGGTTGACGGCAAATTCAAGGCTTTCGCCACACCAGAAGAATTGAACAATGGTGATCTAGACCTAGTTGTTGCTGGCACCAAGGCCGGTGTGATGATGGTTGAAGCAGGTGCAAGCGAAGTCAGCGAAGATAAGATTGTCGAAGCGATTGCCTTCGCTCAGGAAGCTATCCAGCCAGCGATTGCACTTCAAGAAGAGCTTGCTAAGCAAGTTGGAGTAAAAGAGCAGGAGTACGAGCTCGTATTACCTAATGAAGACATCCAAACAGAAGTAGATCAGTGGCTAGAGGGCAAATTGGGCGAAGATCTACGCCTGCCTTATCCTGAGCGAAACGTTCTCATCCAGAATCTCCGCGACCAATTCCATGAATATTACGAAGAGAAACATGGCGACGAATATGGAGCGCTACGAAATGAATATAATGATGCATTTCAATCTGCCGTACACAAAGATGTGCGCAAGGGCATTGTCCAAGATGGCGTAAGACCTGATGGGCGAAAATTTACAGAGATCCGGAAGCTTGAGAGCCAGGTTGGGCTACTACCACGTGCTCACGGCTCAAGCCTGTTTACTCGAGGACTAACCCAGGCCTTGAACATTGTTACTTTAGCGCCACTTAGCTTTGTCCAGCTAGTAGACACTATGGAAAAAGACGAAGAGCGCCGATATTTGCACCACTACAATGCGCCAGGCTATACAGTTGGAGAGGTGAAGCGCCTCGGCAGCCCAGGCCGACGAGAAATAGGCCACGGCTACCTCGCAGAACGTGCTTTGACAGCTGTACTACCTAGTGAGGCAGAATTCCCATACACAATTCGCTCTGTAACCGAAATCATGTCCCAAAACGGCTCGACATCGATGGCTGCAACTTGTAGTAGTGTTTTGGCACTTATGGACGCCGGTGTGCCACTCAAAGCTCCAGTTAGCGGTATTGCAATGGGTCTGATGCTCGACGGCGACAAGGCCATTATTTTGAGTGATATTGCCGACGCCGAAGACTTTGCTGGTGATATGGACTTCAAGGTGACTGGTACAACTAAGGGCGTCACAGCGCTACAGATGGACATGAAGGTTCATGGACTTCCAGTCGAAGTTCTTAACCAGGCCTTGGCTCAGGGTAAAGAGGGTCGGGCACATATCCTGGAGCACATGCTACAAACAATTCAGACACCTCGCGATGAGATGAGTCCATACGCTCCACGCGTTGAGTCAATTAGCATAAATCCTGACAAGATCCGTGAAGTTATCGGTAAGGGCGGTGAAACAATCCAAAAGATCACTGCCGAAACCAACACCACAATCGACATAAAGGACGACGGTACAGTAATGATCGCTAGCCCAGACGGTGCCAGCATTGCTGCAGCCAAGCACTGGATCGAAACAATAACCGAAGAGCCCGAGGTTGGCAAAATATATGTTGATGCGCCGGTTGTGAGCGTGATGGATTTTGGAGCATTTGTCCAAATCATGCCCGGTAAAGACGGCTTGGTGCACATTAGTGAACTATCCGAAGAACGTGTTAACAAAGTTAGCGATGTCGTCAAAGAAGGTGACAAAGTTACAGTTAAGTTAGTTGCGATTGATGACCGGGGTCGCCTGCAGCTAAGCATTAAAGCTGCCAAAAGACAGCAAAAAGACCAAGCTGACAAGGAAACCAAATAACAGATGTTAAACGCCTTTGATCGATGGCACAAAACCAAGCCAGGACTGTTTGTTTTTGGTTTGCTGGAGCTAGCAGTTGCCTATGGATTTGCTAGCCTTGCCATCGATCGAGGCAACTTCTGGTGGTATATACTAACGCTGATTTTTTTGGTCGGCAGTCTACAAAATTTCGTTAAGCTAATCGGAGCGCTAATTAATGGTAAGCGGTACCCAAGCAAAGCTCGATAAGATAAAACAGCAGATTATGGATGATAAGATCACGCCTGAATTAGCAGCTAGTGCAACCCAAATGGTTTTTGGTGAGGGAAATCCTGACAGCGAAATAGTATTCATCGGCGAAGCCCCCGGTAAGAATGAAGACTTACAGGGCAAGCCTTTTGTCGGGGCAGCTGGCAAGTTTCTAAACGAAATGCTCGAAATGATCGGCATGAAACGTTCGGATATCTATATAACTAACATCGTGAAATATCGACCACCAAACAACAGAGATCCCCTACCTGAGGAGAAGTCGGCTTTTCTACCTTATTTACAGGACCAGCTAGATACAATTCAGCCGGTTCTGACGGTCACACTTGGTCGTCATAGCCTCAATTGTTTCTTGCCGGATCTGCAAATCGGCCGTGTGCACGGACAGCCTAAGCGCTACCAGGGGAGGGTGTTTTTACCCCTGTTTCATCCAGCTGCAGCCTTGTATAACGGCGGCATGCGTCAGACATTGATTGACGATTTTGCGCTGATCCCAGTTATTTTGAAAAAAATTAAATCCTCTAATAAATAAAGGAAGGAAATATATGCAACCAAACAATAAAAATGGTGCATCCAAAGCGGGCGGCAACAACCGCAAGAAGCCTGGCAACCAGCAAAACGGCCGTAACAACGGTGGCAACCGCAATAAGCAGGGTGCCGAGGCCATTAATACCAACCTAACCACATCACGTGGACAGGCTGTAAGGGCACAGCGACGCTCACAGGCTGATGCCCAGCGCATTGCCAACCAGTATGTTGCAGCCGACACAGCAAACAAGCCAACCAGAGCTAACGTCATTGATGATAGTCCTAGATTAAAAGTCATTGGTTTAGGTGGAATGGATGGTGGTGGTTCTAAGAATATGATCCTAGTGGAATACCAAAACGACGCAGTAATTATGGACTGTGGTAATGATCTTGGCGTAGATTTGCCTGGAATCAACTACGGTATCGCCGACACGGCGTATCTAGAAGAAATCCGTCCCAAATTGAGAGCCTACATCATAACTCATGGACACTTGGACCACATTGGCGGTTTACCGCACATCGTGCCTAAATTCCCAGCACCAATTTACGGTTCTCGATTCAGTATCGGCCGCGTCGAAGAAATCTTCGAGAACTTCGGCTTACCGATGCCAGACGGGTTTGAGCTAAAGACGGTAACAATGAACGAAAACACCCATGAGCGGCTTAAAATTGGCGAATTTTTTGTCGAACTCGTCAGAGTTACGCACTCGATTCCGGGCAGCACCGTGATCGTCCTTGATACCCCAATTGGAAGGATCATTAATACTGGAGATTTTCGCCTAGACCCTAATCCGTTGGACCATGAGCGAACTGACGTTGAGAGACTCAAAGAGCTTGGAGACGAAGGCGTTTTGGTTCTGCTTAGTGAGAGTACTACGACTGAGCGAATGGGCCGGACGCCAAGTGAATCTACGATTGAACAAACTTTTAAAGACGTCATTAATAATGCGCCCGGCAGAATCTTTGTTGGAGTGTTTAGTACCAACATGAACCGTATCCAGATGATCATCAATGCAGCTGTTCATAGCGGCCGCAAAGTGGCAATGGATGGGCGCAGTATGGTCAGCACACTCGAGATGGCAGTACGGCATGGTTTCATGCGCATACCGAAGGGAACTTTTGTACCGATTGCGCAGGCAGCGACTATGCGTGATACGGATTTAATTGTGGTTTGTACCGGTTCCCAAGGGGAGCCTAGCTCAGCGCTGCAGCGTATGAGTAATGGTGAACACCGCCACGTCAAACTTAAGGAGCAAGACACAGTTATCTTGTCTAGTACTCCGATTCCATATTCCGGAAACGACTCGGCAATCCGCACTATGGTGGACGATCTATTTAAAAAAGGTGTTCATGTGTACCGTCATGAAACCCGTGAAGTCGATGGCATTGGTCCTTTGCACGTTTCTGGACACGCATCTCGCGATGAATACGCCGACATGATTAATATGCTTCGGCCAAAATTCTTTGTACCGATCTACGGAGATTTCACTGCCAAACGCTATCACGTTGATATCGCTATCAATCAGGGCATTCCTCGAGCTAATACCCTCAACGTAGGCAACGGCCAGATCATCTCATTTACCAAAGACAAAATGGAACATGTCGGTGAAGTCCCTCACGGCACCATCCTGGTCGATCAAACAGGTGCGATTGTCAGCAACGTAGTTGTTAAGGACCGTGTTCTGTTAAGCGAAGAGGGTCTTGTAGCCGTCATCCTAACTATCGATAAAAAGACCGGCGCACTAATGACCAGCCCTGATATCATCAGCCGAGGCTTCATATATATGCGCGACAATGAAGAGATCATGAACGGTCTTCGTACAGAACTTAAGCGTGCAGTCGGCCAAAGATTTAAGCGGGTTGACCTCGATCGATTTAAGGCAGAGCTCAAAGACCACATCACGCACTATCTGTTTGAGCATACTCAGCGAAGCCCAATAGTCATACCAGTAGTAAATGTGATCTCAGCCGGCGCCAAAGCCACTCAAAACGACAAAAATATTGCAGCGGGCAAGACCAAAAACAGCCAGCCGGAGCCTGCAAAAGAGAAGACACCTGAAGAGATAGCTGCCGAGCAGCAAAAGCGTTTCCAAGAAATGCGCGCCCGCTTGCTGATGCAAGATGCGCGCACCGACTAGTTCAGCCAGCGATATCGCCCATATATATCATGGCTTTGTTGCCCAAGGGGCTAACAGCTCCTTCGGGCAATTGGGATGCCTGCGCTTCTTGATAGCCGTTTTCGCCAAACGCAATGACGCTATTCGGATTGCAAAATGCATAAGGCACCATATCTCTGGCCAGGACTTCATCTGTTATCTGGCCGACAAGGTGTGTGCCGACTCCTTGTCCTTGATACAGAGGCGAAACAATCAAACTCCCAACTTTTGATAGCAAAACTTGCCCTCTAATATCGGGGAAGTTACCCGCAACGTAGCCAACAAACTCTCCTTCATGGAGCGCTACAAGTCCCATATGTTTCTGGACAACATCTTCGGGCGATAAGGCTATAATTCTTTGCTCGCTGTCTGCAGCACTTTGACTAAGTACAGCAATCAAATTGGCGAAACCCTGTCTATCAGTTGCCTCCAGCGCATCAAACTGTTGAACCGCAATTTCGTTAACATTTATATTCATTTGTTTCCTTTTAAAAATTAAAAACCCCTGGCGCATTACCAAGGGCTAAATCAAAATAATAGATTAATCAGCCCTTGAGGGGGCGACAACGCATCATTGATTGTTGATTAATCTGTGACATAAGAAGTAATTTATCATGAACTGCTTATAGATAGCAAGGCAAGACATAAGCGTGATTGACAGAAGTTGTAAAAATTGCTATAATATAGCTTATACTGTTATACGCAAGACTATAACGGTATAATAAGCAGAACTAAGTTATGGCAAAGAAGAAAAAGACATCCAAAAAGAAAAAGGTAACCAAGGTCGCCCCAGAGACGCCTAAGTCCAGCTTTTGGCCAATTGTTGGGGCAATCTTCCTGATGATAGCCGCCTTTTTTATGTTGCTCGGCGGATTTGGTACTGGTGGCCCGCTACCAATAAATTCTTTTAAATATGCCTATGAAGCCTTCGGATGGGCAGCATATCTTGTGCCAGTAGTCTTGGCATATTGGGGCTACAACAAATTTATAAGTGAAGACAATAAAATCCCATTAGGGAAATTTGTTTCAATGTGGGCAGCGCTGTTTTTTGCCAGCGCCCTTTGTTACACGGCCTTAGCTGATAAAAGCACCTCTGGACAATATACCGGCGGAAATGGTGGGGCAGTCGGTGAGTTTATAGGCAATGTCGTGCTTACAGCGATTGACCAAACGCCGGCCTCAATCATGTTTCTTATCTTTACTATTTTGGCGTTTTTCTTCGCGTTTGGAATTTCACCCAAAGAAATTTTACGCGTAGGCAAAGTGTTCAAACGTAAACCGCGCGAACAGAGCGATGAGGATCTGGCTGCACTGAAAGCCAAGAATGAAGCCCCAGCCTTCAAGCTTAATGAGGGTGTGCCAGTTGAACATCACAGCGCCAGCCCAGCTGCCAAAGCCGGTGCGGCTGTAACTCTGAAGAATACTGCGCAGAAGCTAACAGCCAACGAAAACCACGAAGCGCTCACGACAGCAAGCGATCCGGATTGGCAATTCCCGAGCGTCAATCTATTAAACCCAAAACAAGACAAAGCTGACGCTGGCGATGTCAACGCCAACGCTCAAATTATTCACGACACCTTCAAGAACTTTAATATAGAAGTGGAAATGGAAGGTGCCAACATTGGACCGCGTGTTACTCAATATACTTTGAAGCCTCCAACAGGAGTGAAACTGACCAAAATTACAGCGCTGGAGAACAACTTATCGCTCGATCTTGCCGCCCATTCTATAAGAATGGAAGCACCAATTCCTGGTAAACGTGCGGTTGGAGTTGAGGTGCCAAATGTTAAGTCGGCAACAGTACGTTTGAGTTCGATGATACTGTCCCGCGAGTGGCAGGAGCAATCTAGCCCGCTTGCCATCGCGATCGGTAAGGATATTGCCGGTACACCGATTATCGCTGATCTCGGCAAAATGCCCCACGTGCTTGTTGCCGGTCAAACTGGCTCGGGTAAATCAGTTATGATCAACACAATTCTGACCAGCCTTTTGTACAGAAACTCTCCCTCGGATCTGAAGTTAATTATGGTCGACCCAAAGCAGGTTGAGCTAAAGCCCTATGACAATATTCCGCATCTACTCACGCCGGTAATTACTGAGCCGGAGAAATGTATTAGCGCGCTTAAGTGGGCGGTGGCCGAAATGGAGCGCCGGTACAACGCTCTTAGTGAAGTACATAAGCGTGATATCGAACAGTACAACAAGCTTAAGCCCGAGGAGGGGATGCCCTACATAGTGATCGTAATCGACGAGTTGGCTGATCTTATGATGATGGCTGCGCGCGAAGTTGAAGCCTTGATTGTGCGCATTGCCCAGAAGGCTCGCGCCGTTGGTATTCACCTTGTCTTGGCTACGCAGAGGCCTTCTGTAGATGTCATTACTGGTCTTATTAAGGCTAACGTACCTGCACGAATCGCATTCACTACTGCTTCACAGGTCGATAGTCGCACTATTATTGACCAGATAGGAGCAGAAAAACTACTAGGTCAAGGTGACATGTTATTGCTCACCGCAGACATGCCTAAGCCGAAGCGTGTCCAGGCGGCTCTAATTGCTGATGATGAAACCAACAAAGTTATAGACTTCTTGAAGATGCAGCGCGAAGCGCAATACGACGATGAGGTTGTTTCTCAGCCGGTACAGCTTAATGGCAAGGGTGGCATAGTTGCGGACTACGGTGCCAACGATGCAGATGATGATATGTTCCGTGATGCAGTCGGAGTAGTTATCGAAAATCGCAAGGCCAGTACAAGCTTGCTGCAAAGAAGATTGAGGATCGGCTACGGCCGGGCCGCCCGCCTAATTGAGACTATGGAAGAGCAGGGCATTATTGGTCAGCAGGACGGCTCAAGGCCACGCGAGGTATTAGTAAACTCGATTGATGAAGTATTTGGTGGTGGGGGCGGCCCGGCCACCGATTCGGACGACGATGTCCTCGACGAAAATTTCCCCGAAGATAAATAGCCACCAAACCTTGACAAAATAGCCAAATTTTGCTATTATTATATCTGTTAATTCAAAAACAAAAATATGTCAGAAACAGAGCAAGATCTCCGACCGGCTGAATTTCTCCACGACCGCGACCCGAATTTACAGAAATCTTTAGGTGTAACAGCAGTTGTCGATTACCTTAATCAAAACGGTGCAAAAATTCCTAACAGCCCCGCCGAACGCATCGAAGCCTACACAACATTTCTTAAAGAAGAAGTTGGCGATGGAATTCTTACTGGCGATCAAGAGAGTATTGACCGCCAAATCGACGCAGAGACTGTAGACGTAGCGGATGTCCCGGAATCTTACTATGAATTCCAGAGGCGAATCTTTAGGGAGCAAGGATATGGAGATGTTGAATTAACTGATGAAGTTAAGCAGGAAATGGCCAACCTAGCCAAACAAGATCAAAAAGCTCGTTTGGGAGAATGGTCTTCGTATCTTACCAGCGAAGATGCTGAATACCCCGACTGGTTCAAGCTTTATGTTTGGGGCTCGCTAATTAAGTTAAAACCATACGATCTTGAAACTGGAAAAATTGGCCGTCGTAGTAAGGGAACCATGGCTACATTTCCTGAGCTCAATCCTGAAGCGTTAGCTATCGTTCTAGATGGTCTTCTGGCTGCACATTTTGATGGCAAGGAAGTAGAAGACAAAGAGCTCCTAAAACTTGCCGAGGGTGGTAATTTTGCCAAACTGTATGCCCATGCCTTAAAAGAAGTATCACCTAGATCGATGGAGGGAATGTCCACTGAAGGTTCATGGGTAACCTATAAAAAGTCGGAAGGTCCAGATGAAGCAGAAAGATTATCAGGCTCTCTTGTCGGTCACGGTACGGGTTGGTGCACCGCGGGCAAAGCAGTTGCTGCCAGTCAACTCAGAGGAGGTGATTTCCACGTATTTTATACAAAAGACAGCAAGGGTGAAGAAACGATCCCTCGGATAGCAGTGAGAATGGCAAATGGCAAGATTGCTGAAGTCAGGGGCGTACTTCCCGGGCAGGCTCTAGAGCCAGAACTAATAGACACGGCACTTGAGCGTGTAAAGGAATTGCCAGGCGGTGATGAATATGAGCTCAAGGCTGAGGATATGCGTCGATTGACCGAGCTCGATAACCGTCTGCACAAAAAACCGGACGAAGAGTTAAGTTTGGAAGATCTAAGCTTCCTTTACGAACTAGATCGAGACATTATGGGATTTGGTTATGGGCCTGACCCAAGAGTAAGGCAACTGTTAATGAACCGTGAAATCAAGTCTGACCTACTGCGTCTCGAAATGCCAATTATGGGTGAAAGGTTAGCCAAAAAGCTTGCTACTAGGCGTCTTGGATACAAAATATGGACAGCACTTGAAGCCGTTGATGAACAGACTCAAGAGATACTGCAAGCCATAGCTCGAAGCAGAGAGCCCTTTGAGTCTCTGCTGGCGAAAATTGATATTACTCAAACAGTCGACAAAATGGATATCTTAGATGAAGTTATTAAAGGAGGTGACTTCTTTACATTTAACTTCGCGTTTTTTGTCGAAAAGTTTGGGCTGGATTCATTGACTGTAGCAACTAAGATAATAGAAAATCACGGCCGAATTGATCAGGTTATAGCTGAATTCGATAACGACCCAACTCTAGACAGGCGAAGTTTGATTCTAATGATTGCCAGAGAGGGATTGATATATCGATTAACAGAGGACAGCTTTGGCAAGAGCACGGGATTTATCGAGAATATGTCTCCCGAAGACAGACGCGATTTAGCCAAGACTATGGTTGAAACGGGTGATGAGAGAGACTTGGTTAAATTCCTAGAGCTTTTCCCAGAAGTGGATCGTCAAGAGCTTGCTAGGCATCTAATTGACTCCGGGAAAGCTTATTATATAGGCTTCAACCTAAAAAAATTCCCGGATGTCGATAGGCAGGAAGTAGCTGATAGTATTATTAAAATCAAAATTGATGACTATTCACCATTCATGTTTGTGTCTCTCTTAAAAGAACTCCCTGAACTTGGTGTTTTGCGAGTTGCCGAGAAACTGATGGAACTTGGCGAATACCAGACAATAATAGACGAAGGGGAAGTCTTTGCAGATTTAGACCCTGCCATTTTAATTGATCATATGCTCAAGAACGGATCTGGAGATGCAGCTAATCAACTAGTTCGCATAAGTTATATTGTAAAAAACAATCCCCAGCTACTTAAAAAATTTCACTTCGCGCTTAATTATGACCTTGCAGAAAGATTAGTTGACAGTGGCCAGTTTGAGTTTGTTCGTGAACATCAGAGTGAATTTGGCTTGAGTAGGGATGAAATTTTTGAATTAGAGATGCCAACGTTGCCAAAGCGCAGTCGTATCGCTAGACGCGTAGTTAAAAAATTAGCCGGCGTCTAAAAATTAGAATATTGCATAATATTCTAATAGGGTCTATCCTGTAGGTGTTATTGCAAAATACAGGGGAGCAAAAAATGGAAGAGATCCGATTTGAAGTTGAGGATCATGGCATTGTTGAAGGCCCGCTTACTCAAAAACAGACAGCAACTGCAGAAGAGTATGGAATTGTGCCGGGCAGTGGACTCGAGACATATTATCACTTAGATGGTATTGGTATGACTGCCAAACAGCGCGAAGCTTCTGTGCGTAAATTTGATTTAGATGCCTATCTTGAGCAGGAAGCAGCCGAAGAAAAAGCTTTATCGCAACGTGCCCAGGAAAAGGCCAGAAGGTCCGCGAGAAGAAGAGCAAGCCGAGGCGAGAGGCATGAGGTCGCTCATGACCTCGATTTCCTCAGAGGTCTAGCTAATGCCGGACATCTAGATGCTCTAACTGAATGGGACGAGGCCGCGGCCTAGTTGACCAACAGGGGTAAATCAGTTATAATCAAGTGGTAATATCAACTTCAGCTCATGGCTCTAATGCACATGGGCTTAACCCGAAGGAA
>CAZYJC010000004.1:0-72164 GCA_964647765.1 uncultured Candidatus Saccharibacteria bacterium
TGCATAACTGGAATTGCAATGTTGCGATTTTTCCAATAAACTGACCCGAATTCATACTGAACCATAGACTTATTGAGGATGTAAATATCCCAGATCGATGCTAAAGGAAGTACAAATATGCCGGAAATCATATTTTTACGGTAGGTAAGGTTAATCATTGAAGCAAATGTTATTGATTGAAGAACTACCGACAGCGAAGTCATAAGGATTAAAATCCAGCTAGTGGAAATGGATGCGTATATGAGCATTAGGTAAGGCGCTGTTAAGACTGTAAACTCCGCCAAGGTTATTAGGCTGACTAGTTCTGGTCGCCGATGCAGACTTGGATAGCGCGTACGGAGAGCTGTCGAGTACTGTTCAGCCAGCGTTTTATTGCTTTTTAGTGAGGTCTTTTGATCTGTTGCCTCAAAAGCGTAACCATTAAAATTATTAACGCAGAAGCGAGCTAGAACTCTCTCTGGCAAAACCGATTGAGCAAAAGATTCAAAGCCACCAGCGGCATTCAGTGCATCTTTGTTAATTATCCAGCAGGTGCTTAGTGCGGGCGGTCTAAAAGTAACGTTTCTAGGCAGTGCTAATTCCCAGGCATAGCGACTCGGCTGATAGATATATGAAAGCAACTTTGATCCTATAGGACTTATGTTTTCAGGGATTAAACCCAACATATCAACGTTTTTATGAATCATCATTCTAACAATATTACTGATTGTAAAACGGTCAAATCTAACATCAACGCCGCAGAAGAGTAAAAATTGCCCACTCGAAGCATCGGCCAGCTGTTTGTAGGCATAATTTTTAGGTAGCCAGTTATGAGGTGGCTCTTTGCCAGCTAAAAACCTTACACCGTTATGAGCATAACCACGAATTATCTCTGGAGTCCTCTTAGTTTGAGATGAGTCGTCTAGCACTAAGATCTCCAATTTTGGATAATCTGAGAGCAATAAACTATCTAAACATTTTTGTAAGTCTTCAGTTTCGTTTCTTGCCGGGATCGCAACAGTTATTGAGGGCAAATTCCTGGTCGCTACGTCAGGGCACTCATTAGGTTTTCTGACGCCATCTAAATTTCGTCGAGCGATAGAGTAGATAACAATGGCCGCAAATAACTGCGCAGAACAAATTACATATAGCCAGGAATGGGCATCAATAACAAGTCGATTGCTGATTGAGTTAGTAGCTACGACAATCAAAATACATGCTATTAAGGCTAAACTTGTTTGTCGCCCAGCATTATATAGATGATATATATGCGACCTTTGGATATAGATTCGTCCAATGTTAACTAGTCTGTATGTATTGAAGAAGATGGCGAGAAATAACCAAAGACCCAAATTGCTAAACAAAAGTGATATAAAGGATAAACTAACAAATACTGCAACTACAGTAATGAATAACTTATTCATAAGAAAATCTTTTTTTACGTATAAGCCTATTTCGACCACAAAGCCTATTAGCAAAAAATATATAGCGTAATCCACTGAACTAACTATAGCAAAACCATGTTGACCGCTGTTGGTTAAAGTGATAAACTTGACATCAACGACCTACAAATAATGTAGGTTTTTTAATTTTACGGGAGTAAAGCATGGCCGAACAGCAGCCAGCTAAAAAAAAGCGTCGCGTTAAGAATCCGGAAACTTTTCGTGAACGCGCCATAAAAGCCAATGAAGGTAGCGACAAGCCAGGTATATTTGTAAGATTTTTTAAGTTAATCGGTCGTGTTATTGCGGCAATATTTGGTCCGATCTTTAGGGCAATTGATAGATTCTTCAACCTGAAGGCCATGCGTCCAATTAAAAAAATCTTTGTACTTATTGGCAAAATCATTTGGCCAAAATACTTTAGAGAGAGTTTCAGAGAACTTAAAAAAGTGACTTGGCCGAACTGGAAACAAAGCCGTGATTTAACTTTTGCTGTTATTGTTTTTGCGTTTGTGTTTGGAGTAGCAATAGCCATCGTAGATTATGGCCTGGACAAATTATTTAGAGCAATCTTATTAAAGTAAAGGAAAGTAAATGAGTACAACTAAGCGTTACGATACAAGTAAACAATGGTATGCAATCCATACCTACAGCGGTTATGAAGAAAAAGTTGCCGAATCAATCAGGCAACGTGCCGATAGCTTGGACATGAAGGATAAAATCTTTGAAGTGCTTGTGCCTAAAGAAAAAATGATTGAAATAAAAAATGGTAAGCGCCGGGTTGTGGAGAAAAGAATTTTCCAGGGTTATGTACTTGTACAGATGAAACTTAGTGAAGACGCTTGGTATATAGTGCGAAATACCCCCTCAGTTACCGGATTTGTTGGTAGCGGAACCGACCCAACGCCTATCGAACCTGAAGAAATCGAAAAGATTCAGAAACGAATGGGCTTAGAACAGCCTAAGCACAAAATTGATTTTGCAATTGGTGAAGTCGTAAATATTGTTGATGGGCCATTTAAGGGCTTTGACGGCAGCATTAGTGAGATAGATGCAGCCAAAGGCAAGCTAAAAGTTCTGGTTAACATGTTTGGTCGTGAGACACCGGTTGAACTGGACGGCCTACAAGTTAAGCGCGTTTAGTAGACAAATTCTGTTAAAACGGTTATAATTTGTCAGTTACGCACTTCTATTTTATTTAATTAAAACAGGGAAGGAGAACGTTGAGCGTTTGCTCCGTTCGTTTAAAACTATGGCTAAAGCTGTAAAAGCAAATCTAAAAATGAAAATTATGGGCGGGCAAGCCAGTGCCGCACCGCCGGTTGGTAGTACATTAGGTCAATATGGGGTCAATATGATGGATTTCATACAGCCATTTAATGACGCTACATCGAGCATGAAAGGCCAAATGGTAACTGCTCATATAACCATATATGACGACAGGTCTATGGATTTCCGTGTCGTTGGTTTGCCTACTGATGATCGTATCCGCGCTGAACTAGGTATCCAAAAAGGATCGGGTCGACCTAATAGTGAAAAAATTGCCAAAAAACTAACTGATGCTCAGCTCACAAAGATAGCAACCGAAAAAGCTGAGGACATGAACACTGATGATATTGATGCTGTTAAAAAAATGGTAGCTGGCACAGCCAGAAGTATGGGCGTAGAAATCGAATAGACTTTAAGTAATTGTGGGAGACATAAAACGTCGCTAATACCACGAAAGGAATAACAATGGCACAAACTAAACAAGAATTATTAGATCAAGCTAAAGAACTAAATATCGAAGTTGACCCCAAGCTTAAAGTAGCTGAGATCAAACAACTTCTAGAGCAAAAAAGTCAGATCAACGATGTCGAACCAAAAGAGGAAAACAAAACCCCAGTTGCTAAAGCCGGTAAGCGTAGCGCTAAGGCTATTAAAGAAGCCGAAGAATTAGCTGCAAAGGAAGAGCGGAAATCTCAACCTGAACAACCAGCAGCCACACCAAAACCACCTGTAACTCCTACCAGATCACGACTAGAGCGACGCGGCAAGCATTTCCGAAAAAGTGCCGAAAAAATTGAAAAGGGTAAACTATACTCAATTGAAGATGCAGTAAAGCTAGCCAAAACTACAAGTCATGTGAAGTTTGATGCAACTGTTGAGCTGCATATTAATCTCGGCGTTGATCCACGACACGCTGACCAGAATATTCGTGATAACGTAGTATTGCCAGCCGGCTCTGGTAAAAAAGTAAGAGTTGCTGCACTGACTGATGATCCTTCAGTTGCAAAGGCGGCCGGTGCAGAAATTGCAGGCACAGATGATCTATTGGCGGCCCTAGAAAAAGGCATAATCGACTTTGACGTTCTAGTTTCAACACCTGCTTTGATGCCTAAACTAGGCAAATATGCTCGATTGCTAGGTCCGAGAGGCCTTATGCCTAATCCTAAGAGTGGGACTGTGACAAATGATATAAATAAAGCTGTTGCTGAAGCGAAAGCCGGAAGAGTTGAATATCGTGTAGATTCGACCGGTATTATCCATCTCGGAGTAGGCAAGGTAAGTTTTGACGACGCTAAATTACTGAGCAATATACAAGCCGTTATGGCTAGCGTTAAATCGAATAAGCCTCAAAGCTTAAAGGGTAACTACGTCAAGGCTATTTACCTTTCTACTTCGATGGGGCCCTCAATTTCTGTAGACCTGTCGCTAGCTAGTTAATCTCTGTTAAAATACACTGGTGAAGATACCAGATCGAACCAAAACTATTGTCTTCGAAGGCATTGATGGGGTTGGTAAAACAACTCAACTCGAGCTAACAAAAAACTTCTTAGAACGTAGTGGCCATAAGATTGAGGTACTCCGAAATCTTGGTGGAACGCCTATAGGTGAACTTCTAAGAGAAGTTATGCTGAGTCCAACATCAAGGCCCGAATCAACAGATTTGTACATATCAGTTGCTATACAAGAGGCCCTAATCCAAAAAGTAACTGAGTTAAGACAACAAAACTCTGTAATACTAATGGATAGAAGTCCTTTGTCGTTGGCGGCCTACGCAATGTATGGCGGTAATTTAAGCAGTGACAAAGTCATGCCTTTTGTGCGAGACGGAATGGACCGACTCAAACCCGATTTGACAATAATACTAACCGGTGACACAGCAGCTGCTGTTAAGCGCGCTAGGAAAAGCTCAAACAGTGAAGATTATTTTGAGTCAAAACCGATAGAGTATTTTAATCGAGTTGAAGCTGGATATTTAAAACTGAGTCAAATATTTGAGAGCAAGCTAGTAGATGTTGATAGCGGGATTGACTCTACCTGGGAGCAAGTTAGAATTTTGATTAAAGATCTACTTTCATAGCCATAATTACTGCTGAAATGGCTTTGGAGAAACCAGGTAGTCCCTTTGTGTAAGCTAAATATCGACTTTGCCAGTCTGGCTCATACTTGTCTTTAAAACGATATAAACCGTTAAAAGAGTAAAACCGATCTCCATTTGCGTAGGCAAATTTTAGCACTCTGTCGATCAGCGTACGTTTGTCCTTTTCGACCTCATCTAAACCTACTAACGGACAAAAACCCAAATTCAATCTTTTGAAGTTCTTGGTTTCTAGGTAATGCGCCAGCTTGATAAGTAAAAAATCGTTGATATTACCGAGAGCATCGTCTGAATAGCGTAACATGTCATAAGTTGCCTCAACATTATCAAAATTTGCGGGTACCAGATTAGCAAATGCCTGAATTTTGTTATTTCCATCTCTGATAACTGCAATTTCACACATTTGCAGATACTCCTCTTTAAAATAACCCATGGCAAAACCGCGTTCGGCCCTAGAACCTCGGGACAACCATTGACTAGAAATGATGCCCAAATCATTTACTAGCTGTTGGTCATGTGGGGGTTTAACAATTTCAAAAACGTAACCTTGCTTAGTGAATTTATTGTTTATATGACGAAAATATTTATTTCGTGAAGTCGTAGTCACGAATTTAGCTAAATCCATTACTGCTTCTTCACCAAGTTTTTGAGTGTTAAAATTTTGGGATTCAAGTAAAGATTTGGTTTTAGAGTTTACGTGCACAAAAGCCGGCTGCCAATCATTGTTAAAACATACAGTTTTAAACTCAGTAATAAGGGTTTTATAAGTACTTGTTTTACCGACCGGGTCGCTCAAACATAATGCTACTCCGCGGTAGACATGATAAGCTAAAAAGCTTGTACTATCATGATCAAAGAAGTAGTGTTTATCCTTCGGCCAAATTTTGAAAAACTCTTCACTAGGAGCTTTGTATTTATCTAAAATCAGTTTAGCTTTTTTTCTGTCCACCTCATCACCGCCTAATGATGTTTTGATAGGTTGAAATAAAGACACGATAACAAAAGCGACAGCAAGGGTACTAACTAATGAAAGTGAATCTTCAAAGACCCTTGCCCTATTAGTATATGGTCGGAGTGGTTTATTAGTAGTTAGGTCAAATTGATCGATAGTATAGTGAATAGATTCTTTTAGAGTTATTTCTTGTCTAAAATCGCTCTTATCCATCAAAATAAAGCCAGTGGTGCCATACAAAAATGCAATTGCTAGTACTATCGATGATATTCGCATGGCAGCGCGATAGCTACCAGGCTCACTCCTTACAATGAAAAAATCACGCGAGCTTTGTAAAAGAAATAAAACAAGGGCTGGCAAGGCAACTCGTCGTAAAATTTCGGCTCCAGTCAGTATATGGTCTTGATAGCTTGCTATGACTGCACTCAGACTGATGCCCAAATAAAAAGCATATACTACTGTCGTGACTACCCAGGCAGTTTGTTTCTGTCGGTTTAGAAGGCTTGCCAAATAGATCAGCGTAATACCAAGAATAACAGGTATATCAATCACTAAAGGTTCTAGTTTAAGTCCGTGCCTAAGGCTAAATTGATCGACAAGGCTTCCGCCAAGTATCAAAATGCCGTTTAAGCCAACTAAAATACTTAGCAAACGTACTCTACGGATACTTTTTTGGGCTGGAACCATTGAATCTATTTTACAAGATAGGCCTGCAAAATGATTTTGCAATTAACTTAAGCATTATTACAACAATATTGCGTAAAAATCACATTATTATTATGCTTGCCATTAATTGAGCTACTCACTTACAATATACTTAAATTAATAGGGAGTACGCGTGGGGGTTTATAGTAATATTCAAATCCGGAAGGCTCTAGATGAAGGGCACATCGTCTGCCATCCGTTTAATCCAAAACACATCGCTCACGCTAGCATGGATGTAACCCTGGGGTTTTACTATTACCGTATCGAAAAAATGAATGATCGGACAATCTATAACCCCTTCGATAAGGAGGACGTCGAGCGATATTTTGATGGTCCATATAAGGCCTTAACTCATAAGGAGTGGTGTGCATTAAACGGATTTAAACCTCTAAACAACATACCTCTAGATCATCCTGTGATAAGTTTAAAACCCCAAGAGCGCATACTTGCCCATACTCACGAATTTTTTGGGATCAAACCACCAGGTGCATACGAAGTAAAATCTCGCTCGAGTTGGGGTCGTAATGGTGTTGCAGTATGTTTTGACGCTGGCTGGGTTGATCCCGGGTATATTAATCGACTAACTTTAGAAATTTACAATCTGAATCAACGCGAAACCGTACTACTTCCGGTCGGTGAACGAATTGCCCAGGCCGTTTTCTTAGAGACCGGCGAAGTAGAAGGAAATTATGGTCAAGGAAGAGACGACGGGTTTAGTGGGAAATACCAGCAAGGTACTGATTTAGAAACGATTATTAAGACTTGGTCGCCTGATATGATGCTTCCAAAAGCTTATAAAGACAGCCGTTTTCTGCCGCAGAAGATTGAAGGGTTGTCCTATGAATAAAGGTAAATATATCGTTCTCGAAGGCCCAGAAGGGGTAGGTAAGACTACCCAACTTCTAGAATTGGCTAGGCGATTGCAAGCCGCCGGTTTGCCGGTAAGAACCCTCAGGGAGCCTGACAGTCAAACAGATCTTACTGCAAGGGCTATTCGGCAGCTGACTCAGGATCCTCGTTACCCAATGAATACCAGAACCGAAGTATTACTTTACAACGCTGCCCGATCCCAAAGTCTACAAGTGATTCAACAAAGCATAGATCATGGTGTGTATTGTTTAGTTGATAGAAACTATCTGACCACATTAGCTGTCCAATATTATGGACGGGGTGATGTGCCAGATTATGACACCATTAATGGCATTATTAATTTTGCTGTTGATGGTATAGAGCCCGATTTATGTGTTGTTTTGGATGCTCCTGTAGACGAGCTTAAAAAGCGGCTTGAAGGACGAAACGCAGGGGAGCGTTTTGACGATTTGGATGCGGCATTTTTGGAGAGAGTAAGAGCTGGATATTTATGGGAGGCAAAGCAGCGCGATTTGCCCGTTGTTTATGCCAATGAAGATGTTGACAAAGTAGCTGATAAAATCTGGGATTTTGTCTCTAAAAATTTATCAACACGTAATGCGAACGTAAATACGCCATCTGAACCAGCATCAATTAAACAAATAATTGAGCAAAAAACATTGAGTAGTGATGATTTGCCTCAAAAGTCTGCCCAGCCGCTTGTGAAGAAGCTCGAAAATGGTTCCTATACAGTTACTGAAGCTGGTCAACAGTACCTTGAATCCACTGTAACTGACCCGACAGGTGATGTTTATAGCTTTACGGATAATTTGAGTCCAGTCACCATCTCTGCTGCAATGGCTCGTTTGAGTAGGCGTGGTGATGATATGCGTATCACGATTTTGGATGAATTTGCTAACAAAGTTGATAAAGACTCTCAATTATTGAAAAGGGTTATCACCGCCTACGGCGATGATTCTGTCCAGCAGCTCAGTGGCGTTCATATGGTAGTTGAAAACGCCTCCAATCTCCTTACAAAAAAACTAGAATGGGGTCGTCTGGCGGCTTACTTGGAGCAATCGACAAGATATATATACTTTGATCAAAAAGATTCAGAAGGTAAATATAAATATTTTGTGCCCCAGAACTTCAAAGGTTCGGTCAAAGAACAATATATTGAAGCCATGGATACTATATTTGATCTCTATTCAGTTATGGTACGTAAGTTAACGGATTACATCCGTTCGACATCAACAGTACCAGAAACAGAACGCGATGTAGCATGGAAGGGGGCAACAAGGGCTCAGGCTTGTGACGCCATAAGACCAGTACTGCCGGTTGCTACAAAATCTACAGTTGGAATATTCGCATCCGGCCAAGCTTTGGAGAGCTTGATCATGCATTTACAAAGCGATGAACTGCTTGAAGCTCAAATAGTCGGCGATAAATTGTTGATTGAAGGACGCAAAGTAATCCCTATGTTTCTGGAAAGGGCCGATAAACCAGATCGAGGGGGTGCTATGATCGCCTATCGCAGCAATACACATAGGCAAGTTAAGGAGCTTACTAAAAAATACCTACCAGATAACTATGCTATGGCTCCTAGTGATGATGTAACGCTAGTTGATTACTGGCCCAAAAACGAGCTTTTACTAGTTCCTGATATGCTTTATGAACATAGCAACCAGCCGCTAGAGCAAATACAATCAGAAGTTAATGACTGGCCTTATGATCGTAAAATTGAGATTTTTAAAGCCTATATGGGGGAGAGGCTGAATCGGCGACATCATCCAGGCCGGGCTCTAGAAAAAGCCCATTATAGCTGGGATCTAGTTTGCGATTATGGCATATTCAGGGACCTTCAGCGCCATCGAATGGTTGATGATTTGAATTGGCAGTTACTGACCCCAAGGTACGGCTATGAAATACCTAAACTTGTTGAGGAAGCTGGTCTTAGCGAACAGTTTGAAGCTTGCTTCGATATTTCTCTTAAGTTATATAGTTTGCTGCAAAAGGCAGGATATGTGCTCGAGGCTCAATATGCTACTTTGCTCGGACACAAAATGCGATGGAAGATCACCTACAACGCTCGACAAGCTTTTCACCTACATGAATTGCGCACAACTTCGCAAGGCCACCCCGGCTATCGCAAGTTGGTGCTAAAAATGCACGAAAAACTTGCGGAAGTTCATCCGCTGCTGGCAGAATCTATGCAATTTGTTAACCAAGATGAAGATCCTGAACTAACTAGATTAGCAGCCGAGCGATACACACAATTCAAGCTGCAACAATTAAACTAGTGTAAAGAAATTTAGGGGTTTTCAGCTGACCAATCGGGCACAATAGCACCTGGTACGCCTTCACCGCCGTGCTTTATTTCGATTGTTTTAGAGGGATCGATGGGTTTTGCTGACTTTGGGCGATCAAAATCTATGCCTGGACCACACGATTCAGCCGGCCTAATTAAGCCGTCTTCAAAGTAAAATCGAGTGTGTAGTAAATCTACAAAACTCGGGTCTTCTGTCAATCGTTCGCCATCCCTAAACCTGCTGATAGCTTCTAAAGAAGAAGCGCCTAAGCCGATAACGGTGATTCCGCTTGTTAAATCGTCACTTGCTATCTCCCCGTCTGTTTTCCTCGGTGATCGTTTTTGGTTTTCGATAATTGCACCGACTAAACCGAGAAAACGAGGTGAGCCAAAACCAGGGTCGGCACTATAGTCAACGTCTGTAAAGCCGAGTACTGATAAACCACGCTGTGCGCGCAATTTTTGGACTTCTTGAATAATTTCTGTAACTTTGTGTTCTTCAGCTTCTGGCCCTTGGACTAAACCATTTGCTGGTAGCCATAGATGATTTCCTTTTTTTTGACTGAACATTAAGCTATAAAGGATGTCGTTTTTTGGAGCACCATAAGGATAGATGAGTCCAATACTGCTTGAATGCTCTGCAGCATCCATTATGGTGTGGCCAAGCTGTGCAACGTACTCTTGACGTCGTTCTTGGCTTGACTTCTTCTCGGGGTCTGACATTAGAAATATATTATACCCCATAGCGCTAATGCTGTCAATGGTTGACTAGGTAAATATATAATGAGAAACTACTTAAGTTATGAAACAAAAGCTTAACGCATTGGTGGTGATTCTCAGCCCTTAACGCGGGATGCTTTTATTTTTTGCATAAAACAGCTCCCGCAATAAAAGCGGGAGTTTTTAATATAAAGGAGAAAAACAATGAATGCACAAGAAGCAAGCCATAATGGCGATCAAACAAGTGATCCTGCAATGCCTAGAACACGGCATTTGCATGCCGTAAATAGCGGTGCGATAGCGACATATTCTTTTTTTAGCGACAAAGATCCAGTTTCCCGGCCAAGTGCTAGCCCAGAATTATTAGCAGAGGGTCAGGCAATAGTTGAAGCAGCCTACGGTGAAATGGGTCACATGGGAGAAGGTCCGGGCGCACCGGAAGATTTTTATCATGGCTGAAACAATCCGAGGCATTCAAGAACGTTCACTGGCTTTCACGCTACTAGGATACCTTCATAATCCTGATAGCATTGGTTTTGAAGAGGCATGGCAGCAAAGTCAGCACAGAATTACGACTATGGTTGCAGGTGATCCGGTTACTGACTACATGGGTAGACCAGATATCCAGTGGGGGATAATAGGTGAAGAAATACGCGCTGACATTTACAGAAAAGCCGCAGCACTGGTAATGCCCTTGGTTGATTACGAAGATTATTCAGACCAAGCAACAATATTTGAATTTGAACCTAGAACAGAGCTCAATATAGCAGCTTGATACTAGACTAATAAAAGGTTATAATAGACATACTTGTTGCCAAAGACAGCGACGGTTCAATGAAGAACTTGATAATGTCGCCTAGGTAAAACAACTCTCAAACGAGCTTTTACGTCTTTGGATAATCCAAAAGGCGTTTTTGTTTGGCAACAATAACAGATATTTGGTCGATTATCTGTTAATTAAATAAATGGAGATTTCCATGGCTTTAACTAAAGAAGCGAAAAAAGATGTCATAAAAGAAGTAAGTGATCTTCTTGAAGCATCAAAAATGACAGTAGTTGCAAAATATGAAGGCACTACTGTGAAGTCTTTGCAGAAGCTTCGTAAGGACGCCAAAGCGAATGGTACCAAGGTTAAGGTGATAAAAAACCGTTTGGTTATTCAAGCTCTAAAAAGTTCTACGACTCTCAAAGATACTGATACAAGCTCTCTAAATGGCATGTTGCTATATGCATTTAACGCCGAAGACGAAGTTGCAGCGGCAAAAAGTTTAAATGACTTTGCTAAGCAAAATCCGTCTCTGCAGTTTATTGGTGGCATAAATACCACTGGTGAGTTTGTCGACGCAGATCAAGTCAAAGCACTAGCAGTTCTACCTTCAAAGAATGAACTTATTGCTGGACTGATCAATCTATTAAATTCCCCAACAAGGAATGTTGTTGGTGCACTTGGCGGAAACCTTTCTGCCATTTTGCAAGGCTTGGAAGCCAAAGCAAGTAGTTAATAAGGAGATAATATGGCTGATCTAAAGAAAGTTGCCGAACAGCTTGTTGGACTTACTGTTCTAGAAGTAAATGAACTCGCAACAATATTAAAAGAAGAATATGGCATTGAACCCGCAGCCGCAGCTGTAGCAGTTGCCGCAGGTCCAGCAGCAGCGGGTGGTGATGCCGCCCCAGCAGCTGACGAGAAGAGTGAATATGATGTCATTCTTAAAGATGCCGGTGCTCAAAAAGTGGCCGTAATTAAGGCGGTTAAGGATCTAACTGGTCTAGGCCTTGGTGAAGCAAAGGCAGTAGTTGATGGTGCTCCAAAGCCTGTCCTTGAAAAGGCTAAAAAAGAAGACGCTGAGAGTGCTAAAAAAGCACTTGAAGAAGCCGGGGCTACAGTAGAACTGGCCTAAGAGGTTCTATCTTATTTATAGCCGTCACTTCAATAGTGACGGCTATATTTTTATCCACAGCCCAACAATATATTTTGACACGCTTTTTTAATCATGGTATTTTTAAGGGGAAAGTGTACCTATAAAAACACTTATCAAAGAGAGACAGAAATATGGCAGATGTACCAGATAAGCAAGTAAAAAGGCTCAGAGCTCTAATACAGGAGGCCGAGACTAATCTTGCCGCAGCAACTGAATTACTTATTAGTTTAGTTGGAGACGATGACAAAGTCGTCCCTATAGCCCGTGAAGAAACGCTCGGAAAGATTATTGAGGGTGTTTTTGACGGTCAAAATATGGTTGGTTCGGACGGCAAAACATACCCTGTGCCAGCGAACTATGCTAGTAAATCAAAGCTAGTTCAGGGAGATATTCTCAAGCTAACAATTGCCGAAGACGGTGCCTTCTTATACAAACAGATCGGCCCAATACCTCGTAAACAAGTTGTAGGAACTCTACTACTTGAAAACGGACATTATTATGTTGATGTTAATAATAAAAAACTCCGTGTATTGTTAGCCAGTGTGACGTACTTTAAGGCAAAGCCTGGAGACCAGGTTAGCGTAAATGTACCGGAAGACGACTCTCAGACTGAATGGGCTGCTCTCGAAGCTGCACTCTAATAGATTTAATATAATTTAACAACGACATAACTCCCTATAGGGCTGTATAATTATTAGACTATGGGGCAGGCATTATATCGAAAGTATCGATCAAAAAAACTATCGGAAGTTGTCGGTCAAAAGCATATCACCGACACTTTAACCAAAGCCCTTAAGCAAGGAAGAATCAGCCACGCTTATCTTTTTACAGGTCCTAGAGGTGTGGGCAAGACATCGGTTGCTCGAATCTTAGCTCACGAGATAAATAAACTGCCATATACTGATGATTCTCAAAATATCGACATTATTGAGATTGATGCAGCAAGCAACCGTCGAATAGACGAAATTCGGGAACTACGCGACAAAGTTTATATTGCACCATCTGAGTGCAAATTCAAGATATACATAATTGACGAAGTACATATGCTAACTACGCCAGCTTTTAATGCTTTACTAAAAACTCTAGAAGAGCCGCCTGAGCACGTTATCTTTATTTTAGCCACAACTGATTCACACAAACTTCCAGAAACGATTATCAGTCGAACCCAGAGGTTTAATTTTAAGCCAATTGATAAATTCGATGCTATTAAACATCTGCGCTATATAGCTAACCAAGAAAAAATCAATATATCTGATGATGCGTTGGCCTTGATTTCTGAGCATGCAGAGGGTAGTTTCAGGGATAGTATAAGCATACTGGATCAAGCTAGTTCTATTGCGTCTAAAATAGACGAGCAAAACATTCAAGATCTTTTAGGAATACCACCATTAAGTAGCATCGAAACATTAGTTGCTGAAATCCATAGTGGCAGTGCTTCATCATTAATGACGTCATTGAAATCTTTGTATGAACAAGGCTTTCAACCGGCTGTTATTTCTCAAGAGATATCTAAAGTTTTACGTCATCAGATGATCAGTAATGGTTTAAATGATCAAGATTTAATGATAATAAAAGATCTAATTGAGGTTCCAAGCTCTTCTAAACCCGAGCAATATTTAGAAATTTCGCTGCTTCAATCTTTAGGATCAAATAAAACGCATGTGGTAGCATCGACACCACCACAAGAAGAACAAACCGATTTGCAATTGACCACTAAGCCAAACGAGCCAGCTAAACTGACGAATCCCAAGACTAAGCCCCAGACGGTCAATGTTACAGGCCTAGATAATCATGTGTGGGAAAAAATCTTAGCTGAAGTAAAAAAGCACCATAACACATTATATGGCGTAATTCGTATGGCAGAACCCAAGTTTGAAGATGACAAAGTCGTTTTAGCTTTTGAGTTCGCTTTTCACGAAAAGAAGATCAATCAAGCTAATAATAAAACAGCCATCAGCGAAATCATTAAACAAATTACAGGCAAAGTTTATGAGATCGAGTGTGTTCTTGATAAAACATCTTCACCACCAAAAATTTCTATTGCACCGAAACCAGAAAAATCATCAAATGATAAGCTTTCAACCATAAACAATATTTTTGAAGGTGCCGAGCTGTTAGAATCGTAATTATGGAGCCTACTGATTTTACATCATCGCCCCCCCAAAATTCGGAAGCCGAAGCTAGTTTACTAGGCGCATTACTCATTGATAGCGATGCAATTGTCAAAATAGCTGACACCTTAACCCCTCGAGATTTTTACGATTCAAAAAATCAGCGAATCTATGAAGCGATAATCCAGTTATACGAACAGCACGAGGCGATTGACGTACTGACTTTATCTAATAAGTTGAAGAACAATGGATATTTGGAAGGTATAGGCGGCCCAGCATATCTGACAGAGTTAACAAATTTTGTTCCGACGGCTGCGCATGTGGAACAGTATGCAGATATTGTAGCTCAAAAAGCCCTTAGACGTCGTTTGATAACCGCATCAAAAGAAATAGTAGACTTAGGTTATGATGAATCAAAACAGCTGCGAGAGCTAATTGAAGAGGCCGAAACTCGACTTTTTGAAGTTAGTCAGCAACATGTCAAGCAAGATATCATAAGTCTAGAAACCATCTTGGCTGAAAGTTTTGACAGATTAGATGATTTACATAAAGACAAAAAGAAGATACGCGGAGTACCAACAGGTTTTAAGGATATAGATAATACTCTGGCAGGTTTTCAGCGCTCTGACCTTATTGTTCTTGCAGCAAGGCCGTCCATGGGCAAAACAGCCTTAGCTTTAAATTTTGCTCATAACGTGGCCGTTAAAGCCAACCAGCCTGTTTTAATATTTAGTTTAGAAATGAGCAAGGAGCAGCTTGTTGATAGGTTACTTTCGATGGAATCTGGTGTTGATGCATGGGCGCTTAGAACAGGCAATCTAACAGATAGTGATTTCGAAAAAATTGGTCAGGCAATGGGTACACTCAGCGAAGCCCAAATATTCATTGATGATAGCCCGGGCATTACTTTAAGCGATTTGCGCACAAAAGCTCGTCGCGAAGCTCATCAACATCCGTTAGGGCTTATAATTGTCGATTATTTGCAGCTGATGAGCGGCAGTAGCCGGTTTGGCTCGGATTTTGGCAACAGAGTGCAAGAAATATCTGAAATTTCGCGAGGCCTAAAAGGCGTCGCCAGAGAGCTTAATGTTCCAGTCCTAGCGCTTAGTCAGCTTAGTCGTTCCGTAGAAAGCCGCAGCCCGCAAATACCACAATTAGCTGATTTACGTGAATCGGGCTCAATTGAACAGGACGCCGATGTAGTTGCTTTTATTTACCGAGAGGATTATTACAACCCAGAAACAGACAGGAAAAAGATTGCTGATGTTTTAATCAAAAAACATCGTAATGGTCCCGTAGGCAATGTCGAATTATATTTTGAAAACGAACGACAACGTTTCAGATCGGTAGAAACGCGTCACAAAGATCCATTTACAAGCTAGGGCATTATCAGTAGAGCAGTTATAATATTTATAAGTATGAAATGGGGGCGTAAAAACGGGATTTGGCTGTTAATTGCTGTATTAGCCGGGTTTTTGCTATTTTTTAAACTTAACACTTTGACTGCAGGCCTAAGTCACAACGAATACGACTTAATGACGCGTGGTCTGGGCGCCCATGGACTGATTAATGATGTCCTATATTTCCCGATTAGATTGCTTCGAACACTAGTGGTACTGCTTGCTGGTACGGATCACGTCTTTATCGATCGAACAGTAAATGTAATTTTTGGACTAATTGGGATCGTTCTATTTGCCTATATAGTCCGATCTTGGCATGACCTCCGTACAACAATTCTAACGACATTATTATTTGTTTGCAGCCCATTACTCCTCCATGTAAGTCGGTTGGTTGGGAATGATGTGATGCAGCTATTGGTAATACCGCTTATATTAACTGGAAATGTTCTACTCAGAAAATTCCCCGAGAGCAAAGTAATTTTTTATCTAGTAGTAATAAGCTGGGCATTTATTATAACCATTCCTGGGGGCATCTGGTTCGTGCTACTAAATATCTGGCTAAAACGTGATGATGTCGTAGAATCTATAAAAGATTTAACAAATATAGCGGATCGAACAATTCTACTGCTCGTATTATTAGTTATGTTGTCTCCGCTTGCATGGTTTATATTTGGCAAATCTAGTGTTATTGCTTGGCTTGGATTACCAACAAACTTTGATAATCTCTCAGAGAGCATAAAAACGTTTGCATTAACGCCTTACTATATTTTTGTACAACCGGTTAAAGCACCTGAAATCTGGCTTGAACGCGCTCCTTTATTGAGCGTATTTAACCTGACCATGTTTTTGTTCGGCACTTATTATTATTTAAAACGTTGGTCTGCCGGACGGTCACGTCAACTGACAGCCTTTCTTTTATTGGCCGTATTCTTGATAGCAGTTGATGGCAACGTTGGCTTAGCTATTTTACTGCCACTTTTATATATAATTATTGCCGCCGGCATCGCTTATATAAGCAAAATTTGGTTTAAAACTTTTCCTATTAATCCGCTTGCGAGAACAACCGGGAACATTTTGATTATTGCCGCAGTAGCTATTAGCTGTATCTATGGTTTACGATCTTATTTTATTGCTTGGCCACACAATCCAACTACTAAAGCGATTTTTAAAATTAAAGTCTAACAAGTTATAATATAAACAGATACGGGAGGTATTATGAGTCGATTTGATCAAGCTAAAATGTTAATGAAAGTTAAAAAGATCCAAAAGGAACTACAAAATCTAATTATCGAAGTAGAAAAAGGTGATGGAGCTGTAAAAGTTGAGATAACTGGCGAACAAAAAATTAAAAAAATCCATATCGACCCAGAGTATGTTGACCTGGATGATATTGGCGAATTGGAGCGTTGGATCGAAGATGCTGTAAAAGAGGCCATAAGCCAGAGCCAAAAAGTGGCTGCAGAAAAAATGCAGCCAATGATGGGCGCTTTAGGCAGCCTAGGACTATAACGAAAAATGGCAGATCTGTTGCCGCCGGCTTTAACAGAGCTTATAGAGGCTTTTGGTCGTTTACCTGGGGTAGGCCCGCGCACTGCCGAACGATATGCATACTATCTGCTTAGACATGATGGCAATGATCAAACTAGATTAGCAAATGCTTTGGATAAACTGTCTGAGGGCGTTGACTACTGCGAAATAACATATGCATTAATACCTGCCGGCCAAAAGATCTCAAGTCTATACAGCGATCCAAAACGTGACAAAACAGTTATTGCTGTTGTTGCAGAACCTTTTGATATCATCGCCATCGAAAAAACCGGAGAATTTAACGGAACCTACCATGTACTGGGTGGACTTATTTCACCAATTGATGGCGTAACACCCGAACAATTACATATTAAGGAGCTCGTTAAGAGAATTAGGCAAGACAATGTTTCTGAGATTATACTAGCAACTAATGCCAGTGTTGAGGGTGAATCAACCGCTTTATATATACAAAAGCAGCTTGAGGGAAGCGATGTTGATGTTAGTAGATTGGCTCGAGGATTAAGTGTGGGGGTTGACCTAGAATACGCCGACCAGGTTACTCTTGGGCGGGCTCTTACAAATAGGCAGACATTATGACATATGTTGAGTCAGAAAAAATTGGCAAGCTAGTTGCGGCAGCTGAGAATATTCTAATAATACAAGCTGATAACCCAGATGCGGATAGCCTAGGCTCCGCACTAGCGCTTGAAGCAATTCTCACTGAAGAAGGCAAGAAGGCTTCTATGTATTGTTCTGTAGAAATGCCCCAATATTTACGATATTTAAAGGGCTGGGATCGAGTTGTTAATACTTTGCCAAATAAATTTGATCTAAGTATAGTTGTCGATGCATCGACCATGACTTTGCTAGAAAAATTATCTATTTCTGGTTCTTTGGGCTCTATTAAGTCGAAGCCCGTAATAGTTTTAGACCACCACGCACTAGTAGAGAATCAAATTGATTTCGCGGAAGTTATCATCAATGATGATTCTAAGTCATCAGCCGGAGAGGTAATATACTTAGTTGCTAAAGATAATGGTTGGCAATTACCTTTAGATGCTAATGAAGCAATTGCAACTTCTATTTTGGGCGACACCCAAGGCCTAACAAACAATTTAGCCACAGCTAATACATACAGGTTATTTGCAGAATTAATCGATTCAGGCGTCAACAGACCATCTTTAGAAGAAATACGTCGAGATTACAGTCGAATGCCACAAATTATATATAAGTTCAAAGCTGAGCTAATACAGCGCACAGAATTTTACTGCTCTGACAAGTTGGCAATCGTAAGAGTTAGTCAAACCGAAATCAACCAGTACAGCCCATTGTATAACCCGGCACCTCTTATACAAACGGATATGTTGCAAATAGAGGGGGTTGAGGTAGCGATTGTCTTAAAGCATTACGGTGATGGCAAGATAACAGGCGCTATACGAAGCAACAATAGATCACCAATCGCAGGATTGCTTGCAGAAACTTTAGGTGGTGGTGGCCATAACTTTGCAAGTGGCTTTAAGATTACAGACGGAACTAGCTTTGATGCTATAAAACAACTCATAATAGAAAAAACTGAAGAATTGTTAAAGCAATGAGAATATTCAACACACTGAGTCGCAAAATAGAAGAAGTTATACCTCAGAAAAGCCCTGAGATAACAGTATATACCTGTGGACCAACAGTATATGACTATGCCCATATCGGCCACTGGTTCAATTACGTTCGTATGGACACCTTGATCCGGGCCTTAAAATCGGCCAGCTATCAGCCTAAATGGGTTATGAACATAACTGATGTAGGGCATCTTGTTAGTGATGCCGATGAAGGCGAAGACAAACTCGAAAAAGGCGCAAAACGTGAAGGTAAATCCGCCTGGGAAGTGGCCGAGTTTTATACAAAAGATTTTATTGAGTGTATGGAGTTACTTGATATAACTGAACCGAACTATTTAGTAAAAGCAACGGAGCATATTCCTGAGCAGATTGAACTGATAAAAAAACTAGAAAAGGCTGGATTCACCTATATTATTGATGACGGAGTCTACTATGATACAAGCAAATTTAAAACTTATGCAGACTTTGCTCAATTAGATTTAGATGAGCAGCAATCAACTGAGCGAGTAGGTTTTAACGACCAGAAACGGCAGCAGTCCGATTTTGCATTATGGAAATTTAGCCCTAAAGATCATAAAAGAGATATGGAATGGGAAAGCCCGTGGGGTAAAGGTTTCCCCGGATGGCATATTGAATGCTCGGCAATGAGCATGATGTATTTAGGTGAAACTTTAGATTTCCATACTGGCGGGATAGATCATGTACCTGTACACCACACCAATGAGATAGCGCAAAGCGAAGCCGCTACGGGTAAACGTTTCTCAAATTACTGGATGCACAGCAATCATGTCACTGTAAACGGGGAAAAAATTTCAAAAAGCTTAGGTAATGGTATTCGCTTGCAAACAATTATCGATAGGGGTTTTTCGCCTGAAGTAGTTAGATTGCATATCCTAGAATCCCATTATCGCAGTCACTCAAAGTTCAGCTGGGACTCATTAGATGCCGCCAAAAACCGTTATCAAGATCTCAGAGCCATGGCTGCTCTAAGATGGCAGGCAACTGAAGCAGTTCACGATGCAACTACTTTCGGCCTTGAAGATGTACCTAAGCACATAGCAGAGTGCCTGCAAGATGATCTGAATACACCTGAAGCATTGGCTTATTTAAGTGATGTTACTACGCAGCTCTTAGCCGTAAATATTCAACGCAATATGGTGGATCATTTTGAACTTATGCTTCAGGGAATTGATGATCTATTGGGCCTGAATCTGCTTGCTATTAAAGATATTAATGCTGAGCAAAAGACATTAATTTCTCAGCGAAATAAAGCGCGGGAAACACGCAATTGGGGTGAATCTGATAAATTACGCGATTTATTAGCTGAACAAGGAATCGGAGTCCGAGACACCAGTTTTGGTTCTATTTGGCACCCTCTGTAAGTTCTTTGAATTCTTTTTCTTCTATGATGTTTTGTTCTTTAAGAACATCAAGCAAAATAATTCGTATGCATCCAGCTATTGGTATAGCGACCAGACCACCGAATAATCCGCCAAAACTCACACCAATAATCACAGAGGCGAAGACTAATAGCGGCGACATGTTAGTGCTATTAGCTTGTATTCTTGGTTGAATTAAATAGTTTTCGATCTGTTGATACAAGATATAGTATCCTAAAATAATCAATGCGGCGCTGGTTGAATGGAACAAAGCCACTGTAGTCACAATAATAGCTCCGATCGTATGACCAACCATTGGGATAAGCCCGCAGATAAACACTACAACCATTAAAGCAATCGGATAACTTATGCCTAGTATTAACAGGGCAGGAAGTATGAACAAGGATGCGATAGCGGCTAGAACAACCTGGCCGTTTACAAAGCCTTTTATGACGTTGTACATGTCCTTTGCTAATAAATCAGCTTTTCTATGATGTTTATCAGGAATCAGATCACGCCAAAACTTTAGCCAGTTCGGACCTTCCACTAACATCATAAATGTTAGTACAAAAATGGATAATGTAGAGAAAAAACTGCCTCCTATTTTGCGAGCGTAAGAAAACGAAGAGCCACCAATTTGTCCTAAACGAGACTTTAGTTGGTCCGATATGGTATTGACCTGTTTCTCCAATTTATATCTTCTAATAAGCCGGCCGGTTTGACTATCTTGTGATCTAAAGTCACGAAGAAGTTTTGGTGCAGAGTCAATAAAACTGTTAGTTTGCCTAGCCAATGAAGGACCAATACTGGCCACGAAGCCGACTATAAATAGAATGACTAAGAGAAGCGCTAATGAGGTGGCAATTGAGCGACTACCAGAATATCTGGAAGGCAATCTGTCAGCTATCCATTGTACAGGAGCGTTAAGCGCCAGAGCAAAGAAAAAGGCTGAAAATATCAGCAATAAGGCATGTGCAGCCTGCTGAATCGCCCACAAAGCCCCTATAGTAGCAATGATCATCAAGGCTATCCTGACGTAAGTTGAAGTTGATATTTTTAATTCGAAGATTACATCAGACTTCGATTGCTTAAATTTCATGCTTCTAATTATCTATCTTCTTGGTTTATTTCGCAACGCATCATAATATATATTTACGAGCCTGGCTCCAACAACAGATATATCATATTGCTTTGTATGCTCACTTTGCCAGTCAGCTAGTTTATGTCGTTTCGAATTATTATTCACATATTCACTTATTTTGTCTGCTAGGGCTATATAATCTTTGGCTTTGAATAATGCTTCTGGCTCGGATTCTAGAACAGAACGATAACCGGGATTATCGCCCGCCAATACTGCAGTTTTCGGATTTGCCATAGCCTCAATCAGAACAATCCCGAAACTTTCTCCTCCGCTACTAGGGAAAACTGCTAAATCGGCTGATGCATAGTATCTAGGCTTATTCTCCTCGCTTACAAAACCAACAAATTCAACGGACTTTTCAAGACCATTAATATTTACATAAGACTGCAAATGTTTTAATTCTGGACCCACACCACAAATAACTAGTTTAACTTTTTTATTTGATCTTGATTCGGTAACAATTTTGTTGAAGGCTTGCAGCAGAGTTATGCAGCCCTTGCGTTTAACAAGTCGGCCTAAAAACAGTATTGTAAATTCGTCTTGATACTTTGGAATTGGTTTGGCTCCAGCAAAACGCTCATAGTCAACCACGTTAGGAAGCACTTCGGAATAACCATAATTAGTCTTTTGTGCAAAATCTCTCGCCACGTTAGATACAGCAAGCATGCGGTCAAACTTTTTCAAAGTTCTTTTGTAGTACAGCCCGAGTAGCCAATTTCCTAAAAATATGAATTTACTATTAGGCAAAATGTGGAATGTCCCAATAATAGACGATTCACTAGAAGCAAGTTTAACTAAACGACCACCCATAAATGGACTAAAAGGAGTTTGTATATGCAAGATGTCATACCGACCTTCGTCCAAACGAGTTTTTAGAATTTTTTTAGGCGTAGGTAGCGGAATTGTCATACTATTGCCATTAGAATTTACTTTTATATTCTTCGATAGGCTATATACATTTTTATATGGAGTGTTTTTAGTTTCACCGACTAAATAATCTACATGATGACCTTGTGTATTTAACCACTCGCCAAGTGCCAAGATATATTGCTGAACTCCGTCGGGTTTTTCTAAACCATCATCCAGAACAAAACCGATTTTTAATTTAGCTGGCGTGACCATGTTTCGAAAGGGCTTCAATGTATAGGTTCTCGTACTGTTCGACTATTTTAGGATAATTAAACTGTTCTACATAGTCGCTGGCCCAGGATTGCCAAAGCTTACGAACTTTTGGTTCATGCAGTAGTAAATCAAGCCTCCTGGCAAACTCTATGTGATCTTCAGGGTTTACGATTGATAAGGCCCCAACTCCATGCATTAAATCAGAATATCCTGAATTATTGCCGGCAACACAAACTGCAGAAGTAGCCATCGCTTCAAGTAAAACAATACCAAAACTTTCTCCGAATAGTGCTGGCGAACAAAATATGTCTGCCTCTGATAAGAGCTGGAGTTTGAGCTCTTCGCTGATAAAACCTAAGAAACTAACGTTTGGTAACTTCAAGTCCTCAGTTAGCATTTCCAGTCGCTCTCTCTCAGGGCCATCTCCGGCAATAATGAGCTTAAGATGCTGATTATCCTGAGCGAGTAAACTATATGCTTGTAATAAATGCTTGACGCCCTTACGTCGTTCTAGCCTACCAATGAATAAGATGGTGTCGACTTTATCATCTTTGTTTTTGTGCGGTTTTGTATATTTTGTGAGATCAATGCCATTCGGAATTATGGTTATGGGCTGATCGGTCATGCTGGCGGCATATTCAGCTCCTGAATCGGAAACTGCCGTTAGCTCATGCAAGTATTTCATGACAGATTTCATATAGGGGTTAACTACCTTGATAATTGTCCTAGTCATAATTTGTTCAGGAACTTTAGAATGAAATGTTGCAATATTAATGCTAGTCGAACGTTGCAACAATTGACGACTGAGCAGCGGTATCCAAGGTTCATGAAAATGGAGAATATCAAATTTTTCTTTGGCTAGAATTTCGTCTATTTTGTCATCATCAACCGTGCTAGAAACTTGTGCGGTAGTAGCGCTAAAAGATCTAAAATTTGTTGATGTGCCAAAAAATATCAAATCAGGGTCATTAACTGGTTCATGGCCCCTCGGCTGAGGGGTAATAATTTTTACTTGATGCCCTCGCTGCTCTAAACCGGATTTTAGTGCTAAAACTACCTCAAGCACGCCGCCATGCTTAGAAATACTATATGGACAGACCAATCCTATTTTCATCTTAGGTGAATTATACCATTATGGTCTGGCAAGTACGCGTCTTAGACCCGTTGGCAGCATAACTGCGGTACCTTTTTTATCGGCTATTACGCTTGGGGTATGTGCTTTAGAGTTCATTGTGTATTGTCGATAGCCGTTGAATACGACCAACATATGCTGCTTAACAGTCTCGTTATCAAAATAATGGTCATTCGCCGATACGACATGATGTATCGGTAGATCGATCTTATACTGACAGTTATCTAAGCTCAAAAATTCGTTATTTGTAATCCAATGAGTACGAACATCATTTGCTTGCCACATTTTAACTTCTAAATCTATTGATTCTTCAAACTGTTCTGGGGTTATTTCGATCATTCTTTTTTTAGAATTAGGCATTCTAGTGTACAAATATTTTAGAACAGGTTTATTCAAGCAGGTGTAGCGTATTATCCAGCTGACGATCCTTGTCCCGAACAATCTTGTCAAAAATCTAAAAAGTCTTTTACTACGCGCCGAGTATACAAAATCGTCATGATGCATAAAACCAACTTCGCTAACAATTAAATCAACTTTTTGAGCTAATTCAGGATATTTTTGCAGCATTCTAGTAACAACAACAAAACCAAATGAAATTGCTACGATGGTAATTCTCTTTCGCTTAAATCTTAATTTTACATAAGCAGCCAGATAATCAGCATACTGATCGATAGTAGGCTTGCGCTTAATTTTGTAAAAACTATCCATGCCACCAAACCCAGGCATATCAGGCATCGTAACGCTACCATAGTCGTTTAAATTTTCAACCAGTCCCCACCAGCGCTCAAGCATTGCATGATGACCGTAAATTAATAAAATATTGCGTTGTCTTTTTGGATTCTTTGGCGCAGGGAGATGAAGCTGTCTGCCCTCAAGGCCATTGATATTTAGGCGCGCAATATAATCGGTTGCACTTCGGTTTATAGTTTTAGCCATAGTTTTGACACAGAATTTAATGTAACTTTAGCGGAATTTTAGCAATAGGTCAATTATCGTGAGGTTGTTTTTATTGTATATATTCGATAGAATCTAATCTGTTACTCTTAAACAATAGGCCAATATAGCAATGGGACGTTGCCAAGTGGTAAGGCACCGGGTTTTGGTCCCGGCATTCGGGGGTTCGAATCCCTCCGTCCCAGCCAGACTATTGACATAAGTGTTAAGTGTGTTATAATAAGTTTATGCTAAAACCTACTTCTACGGAAGTTTTTTTTAATGTTGAAGATCTTAGAGCTTCCGGGCAAAATCAACGCCAGGATTTTCTTGCTGGTTTGTTAGATGGATACCTGGCTCTTGATTCCAGGGCTGGTGACACTGCTGACAGAATAGGGCGGGTTTTAATGAACGAGGGCAGTGGCAGCAACTATCAATATCCTGTAAGCCCGAGCATAACAGATTTATCTCACGGTAAATTCTCAGCTGGAACAAGTCTTAGCCTAACTCAGCAAGTTCCTAGAATTAGAGGCTTCGTCAATGCCATCAGACGCTGGGATAAAAGTGAAGAGGGAATACTTGATGTTGGTACTGGGGCATTCCCGATAATGGCCTTGGCAGCAGCACAGTTCCATCCTAAAGCCGAAGTGACTGCTGTAGAAATTGACGGCGTAGCTGCTGAAGTTGCAAGTGATATTGTGAGTTTGTTTGGACTTCAAGATCGTATAACAGTAATTAATGAAGATGTAGCAAATTTTGCAATTGATCCAAATACAAGTGCAGCAGTTACTGAAACTTTTCACGGTGGTTTAGTAATGGAACCTGGGCCTAAAATCGTCAGAATGCTCGCTGAATCGGGCGTTGAAATGATAACTCCATCTTTCGCTTCAGTTAAATTAAATATTGCTGGTAAACAAATGCAAAAGAGTGTTGATTTAACTCAAGATGTATTTGTAGAGTTACAGACCGGGCGTCTTAATATCCCCGCAGGCAAGATTGTTCGTGCCGGTATAAGTTATTCTCTTGCAGATAGGAATGGTATGGTTTTAGATTTTTTTGAGGATGACATAACACTACCCTACGAAATCGAAATCAACCCAAGTATCGGCGCAGTACTCGGCTCCAACGATGGCATACCATATATATCCTATGAACTTGGGGCAAGACAGCTGGTGCCAAGAGTTGGATTCATTGAATCTCAACAACAGGCGGCTTAAAAGCTAGTTCAGATCAACTAGAGAATCATTTTGAGATCGCGCTCGAATCATTACTAAATAGAAGCAAGGCAGTAATAGGATTCCCATAAAAATCCAAATGATCTTAAACCAGCCTATAGACATCGTATTGCCTAGTTTTAATGCATGAAACCAAATCAAGATCATGGCAGCTATTTGACTCAGCTCAATTAACCAATAGTGCTTTTTTACCCATTTTTTATTTTTGAAATGATTGAATAATTCAAAACTTAAAAATATCAGCAAAGATAAACTGCCAAGCATAACATAGGCCTTCAAGCCAGATGCGACATAGCTATAAAAACTACCTGGGGGCAGGGCGCCAATTAATTGCCACTGCTTCCAGGCCAATAAAAAGGGATGCAGTAAGATTAGTAATAGTACAGCTATTCTTGTACTAAGCCAATAATAGTTACTACTAATGCTAGCTTTGGCTACTACATCTAAACCAGTCATAACATAATGGGTCCACATTATCGCCCACGCTAGTAGGCCTAGTAATGGGAAAATTGTAACTACCTTAATATTAGCTGTCCCGCTAAATATAGATACCCAAGCCATCCAAACAATCAGAATGACGCTAATTACCAATATCCAAGATAAATTTCTTACAAACCAAGAATCTTTAAGTTTCATATATACTATTAATTGTATAGTAATATAGGATAATTTATGAAAAAGATGTATCTAATAGGATTGGGAATACTGATTTTTGCAGTGCTTATAACTATATTTGTGGTGATTTCTCAGCCAGATAATACTAAATCTATGTCAAAAGTAGTTAGCAATTCAAACGTAAAAGTAAGAAAAACTTATCAGTTAACCGAGGTTGCCAAACATAACAAAGCAAATGATTGCTGGACCATAATAAATAAAAAAGTTTATGATATAACTGATGAAATAAATCAGCACCCTGGTGGTCAAGAGATCATTCGCGCATGTGGCATTGACGCCACAAAACTTTTTAATCAGAGGATGACTGATTCCGGTGAGTCTATCGGTAGTGGTACTCCACATTCGTCAAATGCTAAAAGTTTACTTGAGTCTATGTTTATTGGTAATCTACAAGAATGATAGTAGAGCTAAGTGACAAGAACGAAATTATTGACCAAAAAGTTGCTCGGCTGCGTGATAACAGTAATTTACTAAAAAGAGATGAGTTTAGTTTTATAATTAACGAACTTGGCCTTGTTGTCGGTTACGAAATTGCCAAAAGTCTCACATTTATCAACAAATCTGTTAATACCCCTATTGGGCAAGCACAGACTAAGGAGCTTGATGAAACTGTTGTGATAGCTGGTATTCTGAGAGCTGGTTTACCTTTTCAAAATGGAATAGGACGAGTTTTTTCTGATTCTGATCAGGCGTTTATTGGAGCTAGAAGAGTTGAATCTAATACAGAGATCGGAGTTGACCTCAACTATATTGCCGGACCGCCGCTCCAAAATAAAACATTAATTATCGCCGACACAATGCTTGCAACTGGTCATTCGCTATTAGCGAGCTATGAAGCTTTGACAGCAAAACTTGGTAGACCGAGCAAAACAATAATTGCAACAGTGATTTCTTCCAAGCCTGGTATAGATTATATAGCTGAAAAAATTCCAGATACAGCTATTTATGCATGTGTTATAGATCCAGAATTAACACCTGATTTTTATATCAATCCTGGCCTCGGTGATGCTGGTGATCGCCTTTACGGCGAAAAGATTTAAGCGAAGATAGCTATTACTATTTATTGTTGATTTTGATACTGTCTGGACAAATACGAGCCGTAGGTTGGTGTCTGCAAACATTCCTCTAGGCTCGAGCATACACTGCCATCATATTTGGCATAGGCCAAAAATGCTGCTTGCTTTTGCGCGAGTTCATCGCCCGAAACATTTGCTTCTAGCTCATGGGTCGGATAACCCACATAGAACACAATTGGGATTTTTACTTGGTCACCAAATTGTTTAAGCTCATAGTTCTTATACGCCTGCTTAGCAAAGTTACCTACACTAACGTGGTCAGAATGATCATGATAATTGGAGCCTACGTCTATTGCTTGTGTGCGTATTGAGGTAGGCTGATACAAACTCATCAACTGCTCAAGAGTATCAATTAGTTGATCTCTTGTATAGCTTGACTGTCCGTCTAAAGAAACCAGCAGCTTAGCGCGACCATTAGATAACTTTGCTAAACTTTGGTGATCTGAAGCAGGGAATCCCTCGCCTCTTAAATTACCATCAGGTAAATTCAAAAAGACCAAACTAACTTTTTTATTAACTTTTGGTTGAGAAATAGTTACGTATTGATTGTTATCTAGTTTAACGACATTTTGGGTCCAATCATCCTTGATGCCAAGCATTTCTGAATAAGCAGCTTGGGCTCCTTTTTGGCGACTCAGATAATAGTATTTACCACTTCCACTATCTCCTGCAGTTACATATATCGTCCTAACGCAATTTCCTTGTTTAATAGAATTCAAGATATCTGGGTTCATAAAAAGTAGATCGTCATCCTGATGTGCAACAATATTGAGCGTGCTTGGATATGAGCATGTCGTATTGCCTAAATCTTTTACTGTAAGAGGTTTTATGATATTTTCACGGACATCCTGCGAATCTAAAATTTTTGAGGACTTATTAATGCCACGGTCATAAAATAGCAGGTACTCTTTTGGCTTACTAATAGTGCCGTCAACTAAAACAGACGAGTTTGGTTTGCCATATATGTTGATAATCTGTTTGAGCGTACAATTTGGGAAATCTGTTAAATTACCACCATCTACGCTCAAGAGATAAGCAAAGCTTCGATTGCGAAGATCTGGTTGCCATTTTTTACTTGTCAAAACATCCCTGGACTGGGTGCAAGTTTGCAATGGCGATATATTTACTTGATTTGCTGAAGCTAATTTAGCAGGCACAACACGCCAATAATCCCCTACCAAATAATTAACTCTATGGTTGGCTAATATCTGGGCAATTGCTCGACTGCGATTATTAATCACACTAACTTGGTCATAATAGTTGCTAAAACCTTGAAGCTGGTAAAGTGCACCGAAAAGGGTAGACAAAATAAATATAAAGCCAATTAAAGTGAGATATGAATTGTTCAGTTGTTTCATCCGCGCAATATAAGTTGTAGAAGCGATAAATACTGCAAATAAAGCAATTCCCAAGTAGCGGGCATCAACAACATAATAATGTTTAGTAAACATGAAGCTCAGCAATGCAGTAAGCGATGCTAAAAGAAGCGCTATCGATAGAACGCTAAAAATGTTTTTAGTTAATCTTGAAGCAACTTTTTTATTAAAACTCAATAATAGTAATTTGTATGATAAAGCCAGCCCCGCTATGGCAATTAACGCATTGGTAAGATAGGCTAGTAGTCCAATGCTAAAGAAATTATCAATAAAAACTTTTGGATATTTACTAAGAAATATTGTTCCAGTACCTGGATTAGAGCCAAAATTTGTAAACAGACCGCTCAGCGCATAAAAACTACCAAGGAACAAATCTTTTACTGAAGTAATTATGTTATAAGGGCTTGAACTTGATTCGTTGGAAATATGAACTAATCCTAGAGAAATTATAAATATCCAGCCAAAGCCAAAAATTACTGCAAAAAGAGCAGAGCTTAACCAATCAATATTAAACGAAGTAAGTTTCCAGTTCCCGGCCTTGGCATAAATAAGCAGTCCGAGCACAGCGCTCCCAATAGCCAATATCATAAACAGCTTGTCTGACACGATTAATATACTCAGTAATAAAGTTCCTAGCCAAAACCATTTAGATTTGAGAGATCTATCTTTTAACAATAATAAGATACTGACTATAAATAAGATGTATTCAATGTTTCTAGTGGCGATCATCGCCATTCCTACAGGCAAAAGAGCTCCGGCATAAGGAGCAATCGGGATCATCATAAGCACTGATGCAAGGGCTAACCAAATAGTTGGAAAGACATAAGGTCTGCGGTCAATCCGATAAATTATATATGCCAAGCTTCCAACTGTAAGCAAGACGATAAAATATGTAAGAATGAAATAAGCAAACGGATTAGCGCCTAGCAATCTGATTGCCAAAAAAACAGGCCACTTAAGCAAAAAAGTATGTGCTCCGGGCAGAATTGATTGATTAAAAACGCTAAAATTCTCAAACAACTGGGCATTTACTAGGTGATCGGCGTTATTTAGGTTATATTTAGCTCCTAAAATCGTCCAAACTGATGTAGATATTAACAATATAAGACCAGCAAAAGTACCATAATGCTTTTTATAAGATTCATTCTTAGCTAATTTGGTTAACTTCGTAAATAAAACCGTTTTCTCAAAAGAAGATTGTAGGGTTAATTTATTGTCAGATTTACTTTTTTTCATCAATCTATTAGTATGCTATCTGACTTAAATATTCGTGTTTTGTACAAATAAAAGTTCCATATTGTGGTTATAGCAAGGGCTATAGTTCTTAAAAAGGCAGCAGGCAAAAAATTATCAAGAAGAGCTGTGATGCCCACAGTAAAACTAAAATTGAACAAAACTAATAAACAGTAGGCAATAATCTGCGGTACTAGAACTTTATGATGTACGCGTTTGTCGCCAAAAGTAATAACCTTTTGTAAACCAAAAGATAGAATTAGCCCAAGCCAGAAACTTAAGCCTACTGCCAAAACTGAAGTCGATCCAAGTTTTAATGAGATATAGATCACTAATAGTTCAAATATATATACAGATACGCCTATAACTAAATACTTTTTGATTTCTTGGCTCAACATTTAATTATTTATCAATTCCAAAACTTTTTTGGCGATCGATTATATATAGTGGACGTCGTAAAGTCTGATTATGCATATGCGAAATGTATAGAGACAGTATACCTTGAGCAGTTAAGAGCAGGCCAACTAAAAATATAATCAAAATCGCTAACATTGCGGTGCCGGTAAAATTCCAATTAAGCGGGTCTCCAATAACCAACTGCTCAATAAAAACTACTAGTCCAAATACAAGTGAAAACGCAGTTATGGCTAGCCCAAGGTAGCCAATAATGTACAGGGGCCTGGGCGTAATGGAAGCAAAGCTATTAGCAGCGTGCTGAAATAAGCTTTTAGTAGTAAATGAGGATTTTCCCTGATATCGCTTTGCGACTTTAAACTCTACATAAGTCGGCTGAAATCCAAGCCAGTCAATCATAGCGCGCATAACGCGGTTGGTTTCGGGCAACTGAAGTAGCTCCTCCTTGACAGTTGAATCTATCAGACGATAATCTGTGGTGCCATAAACTAATTCTTTGTCGGTTAGTAAATTAATTATTTTATGAAACATTGCAGAAGTTTTGCTTTTTATGAAACCTAGTTCGCCGTTGTTATTCCTTACCCCAACTACAACTCTGTCGCCATCTTCCCATTTTTCGTAGAATTTTTTGATATATTTAGAAGGATGCTGGCCGTCTCCATCCATCATGATAATAGCTCGACCACTTGCTACATGTAAACCAGCTGTCAAAGCGCTTTCTTTACCGAAGTTTCTAGAGAAGACAATCAATTTAACTTTTTTATCTGTTGCCGCCATTCTGCGGATTTTATCTTTTGTATTATCGGTTGACCCGTCGGATACATAAATCAATTCAAAGTTGGGAGTAACCTTGTCAATATTCTTCAATACATCTGCATGGAAACTATCGATAACCTCTTCTTCGTTATATAGAGGAACGATAACACTAAGTTGGATGGGACTATGCTGTTTTCGGGGCGTCATAAAGATATACTATAACACTTTTGGTCTTTATTGTCACTAGTTTTTAGCTGTTATATTGCATTCAAGCTCTTAGCTATTTCGGTGAATTTGCGTACTGCAAAATCTAGATCTTCACGGGTATGTGCTGCTGATATTTGCACTCGAATCCGCGCTTTACCTTTGGGCACTACAGGATAAGAGAAGCCGACAGCGTAAATGCCGTTATCGAACAGTTGCTTAGCCATTTCTACGGCTAATTTCTCTTCAGCCAGCATTATCGGAGTTATGGAGTGTTTGGCGTCAGTTATTTTGAACCCATTACTTTTCATCTGTTCACGGAAATATTGAGTGTTATCCCATAGCTGTTGACGCAGCTCGGGATGTTCGTCGACATAGTTCAAAGCAAAAATTGCTGCTCCGGCAATACCGCTATCTAGAGAATTCGAAAACAAATAAGTTCTTGAACGTTGTTTTAGGTATTCAACGGCTTCTTTTTTGGACGCCGTGTAGGCTCCGCCGGCGCCACCTAAGGCCTTACCAAAAGTCCCAGTCAGGAAGTCGATTCGATCAGTGGTTTTAGTATATTCTGGTGTGCCGCGGCCTTTTTCGCCCAATACCCCCACGCCGTGGGCATCATCAACCATTACTAAAGCGCCAAACTCATCAGCCAGGTCACAAATTTCACTTAGTGGAGCGATATCGCCATCCATTGAAAAAACTCCATCGGTAACAATACAAATAAGACGCTTATCTTTTACCGCCTCGAGTTTTTCCCTAAGATCTGCCATATCCATATGTTTAAAAACATGTCTCTCGGCTTTAGTCAGTCTGACCGCATCTATAATTGAAGCGTGATTAAGTTCGTCACTAATTAGCGCATCTTCGGGTCCAAAAAAAGTAGTAAACAACCCGACATTCGCCATGTAACAAGAAGAGTAGGTGATCGCGGCTTCAAAACCCAACCAATCGGCTAGTTTACGTTCGAGTTCAGTGTGGATTTGCTGAGTACCACAAATGAATCTGACGGAGGCAACTCCGAAGCCCCATTTCTGGAGTGCTTCATCTGATGCCTCAGCTAAGATGTCTTGTCCTGATAAACCAAGGTAGTTATTTGAACAAAAATTTAATAATTCTTTGTCATCGACTTTGATTTTACGACCCTGTCGACTTTGTATGACTCGCTCGGGCTTATACAAGCCTCCTTCACGAATGTTGTCTAGTTCTTCGATTAATAAAGGTTGTAGTTTGCTGTACATTAAAGCTCCTATCCGTTTACTTTAAAAATAGTTTTGGGGTGGGCCGAAATGGCCGCCTCAAATGATTCTTTTGTGAAATCATCAAGCCTTATGATGGTATCTCGGCCTTCATTAAGCATTGTTTTCCAGATTGCATCTTGAATTCCATTGCTTTTCTTGGACATTACCCGCTGAGTAATCTGCCAGGTGCCAAAAATGCGTCTACCAATAACATTGTGGATAGTTAGGCCCCTGACAATAACTCTTGAGAAATTTGGTATTGTCAGATTCCCATCCTTGATACCAAATAGGATTACGGTTCCACCACGCCGAGTACTATCAATAGCGTTGTTGATTGAAGAAGGCGGCCCGGCCATTTCGATTGAAACATCAACTCCCTTACCATATGTAAGGTCCATAATTCGATCAATAACTTCAGGATCGTGCTCCCAGTCATTAGCTTTATCCTTAGGTTGAATTTGAATAACTTCATCAGCGCCAAGCTTTTTTGCCATCTCTAAATTACGGGGATTGATATCTACCATAATGACTTTAGCCGCACCGAAGTTATGGGCTAGAAGTAGCGTAAACAAACCTATCGGGCCAGCACCGAAGATGGCTACACGTTGTCCACGGAAATCTGCCTTGGTTGCTGCATGCACGGCATTACCAAATGGATCAAAAATTGAAGCTATCTCAGGTCGAACGCGAGACTCATCGATAGACCATAAGTTCTTGGCTGGGATTTTTACATATTTTGCAAAAATTCCATCAATGCTTATGCCTAAAATAGCGTCGTCGATACAAACATGAGCTTCGCCCAGCCGGCATTGATAGCAACGTCCACAAGTTACATGTGAATCTCCAGAAACAAGACTACCAACCTCAACCTTTGCTAAATTCAAAGGATCCGGATCGGAGTATAAAGATTTAACCATTGAGCCAGCTTCGACAATTTCACCTACGAATTCGTGACCTAAAACGCGCTGAGTTTTGTTTTCTTTTGCGAGGGAGTCATGAAACATATCTTTAAAAGCATTTCTGTTCCAAATTCCCAGATCTGACCCACATACACCGGCATAGCGAATTTTTAATATAACGCTGGCTGCGTCAGCAGGATTGTTTGCCTCGTCAAGTTGGGGCATTGGTAAATCTTTGAGCGTGAAGCCTTTTGACTGGTCCCAAGGAGTTTCAGCCAAATCTATTACTAATCCTTTATTCTGCATATGATTTAGTGTTACACAATTATATGGTCAGGTAAAGCTGATTATTTAACTATTTATAGATTTCGTCAATCGCAAATCGATCAATAACCATAGTTACTCGCTTGTTGTCTCTAGTAATTTCACGATAACCAACTTTACTATAGACGTGTATCGCAGCTCCGTTATCGACATCAGTTTGAAGCCAGATTGACTGTAGTACCTCACCAGAGTCACGTGAATCACTATCAAAGATTTTTAGACTTTGTTTCATAAACGGTACCGCCAGGCCATGACCTTGATAGCCGTCGTATAAACGAATTGCAAAAGTATATTCAGGCTTCGGATCATAATTTACCCCATCCGGGAAATCGGCCTTGCCATACCAAATAATTCCCGCTAAATCATCAGACTTAGATAGTAACCAGTGTACGGTTCGGCCTTTGTTTAACCACTTATCAAAATGTTCACGATCAACGAAGCGTTTTGTAGAATCCTTAGGCGTATATTTAACGATATTCAATTCTCTTGATTTATTAATTAGCTGGTCAATATAATCAGGGCGAATAGCCGTACTAATTTTTTGAACTACCTGTTGCATTTCAGCATCGACGGGGTACTCAGTGATTGCCGATCTGTTGAATAGCTTCTCTAACTCTAGTGCAATCTTCTTTGCTTGTTCTTGAGCTTTGTCTGCCTCGACCATTACCCTTATTTTTGGCTCTGTGCCTGAAGCCCTGATGACAAGTCTGCCTTCGCCAGATAATCGTTTATTTATGTCTTCGATAAATTTAGAAATCTCCGGTGAATCAATTTGTGTCTTGTCCACCACATCGATATTTACTATCGCTTGTGGGAAGAAATCTATCTCCTGCGCCCAATCATCTAATGAGCGACCACTTTCTATCAAATCGCTTAAAAGTACTAACGAGGCCAAAATACCATCTCCAGTCGTTGCCAATCGACCTAGTATTATGTGACCACTTTGCTCACCACCTAGTATTAAACCGTGCTCATGCATTGTTTCCAATACGTATCTATCACCTACATCCGACCTTAGCAATTTAATATTTTGGTTTTTTAGAGCGTTTTCGAATCCTAGATTAGACATTGATGTTGCTGCAATCGTATGGTGGTTTCCGGTTACGGCCAAAATGTACATAATCACATCACCATTTATTTCGTTACCTAGTCGGTCTACAGCAAATAATCTGTCTGCATCTCCATCGTAGGCAAACCCGAGATCACACGCTTGTTCAAGAACTGTTTTTTGCAAGGACTTTGTATCTGTTGCGCCGCATTCATGATTGATATTTTTGCCGTCTGGCGATGAATTTATGATGACAGCATCGACGTTTAATACAGGCGCTAATTTTGTAATTACAGTACTAGCTGCACCATTGGCGCAGTCAAAAGCAACTTTTAGTCGTTTGGGTAGATTGGCTTGCTCTCTAAGATAATTGACGTATTCGTCTAACTTATTAAGATCTGAAGTTACTGAACCTTTGGTGCCTATGGGATCAAGATTCGTTTCAATAAGATCGTTTATTTTATCTTCAATAGAGTCAGTAAGTTTATTGCCGCTGGGTAAAAATATTTTAATACCGTTGTCATGATAAGGATTATGGCTGGCGGTGATCATAATACCCGCTGCTACATCGTTTACGTTTGTTAAGTAAGCTAACCCTGGTGTTGGCAATATTCCGAGATGCATGACATCTATACCCATACTAGTAATGGCATCAGTTAGTGAAGCTTGGATGGTTTCGGAGGACTCGCGAGGATCCCAAGCTATAAATATCGGTTTTTGCCCGTACTCAAAGAATTTACCAATAGCCCGACCGATTTTGGTTAAGCCCGCTTCATCAAGTGGGTAAACACCGGCTTTGCCCCGGATTCCATCAGTGCCAAACATACGGTTGCGCATCCTAGGCATTATACGTTCATCAAGCCAATGCATGCTAGTCTAGAGTTATGAAGACTTTTATAAATAACCGTTATAAACAAAAGATTTGCGTAGTTGTAGAAAACGAAAAAGGCAATCGCATGGCTTTTGTTGAACATGGTTTAGGCGGATATAAAGATCAAAAACACATTCGAGCTATGATTAAAGCCCTGATTAACAACAACTATACTGTCGTGAGTTTTGATACAACAAACACTTTTGGGGAGAGTGAAGGTGATTACAAAAATGCGACTGTTACACAATATATCGCAGACCTAGAGGATGTTATTGATTGGAGCACCCAACAGGACTGGTTTAAAGAGCCGTATGTTTTAGTTGGACATAGCTTAGGAGGAATCAGTGTGGCCACGTATGCTGAAAAAAAACCTAGTAAAGTCAGCGGCCTAGCACCAATAGCTACTGTAGTCTCAGGCAAGTTAAGCTTTGAAACAGCTAGAGGTTACGAGGGTGAAGAAAACCTAGACCACTGGCGCAAGACAGGCGTACGCAAAACTTACAGCCGAGATGGCAAAATAGAAAAAGTACTAAAATGGTCTCATATGGAGGACAGGCTCAAATATGATTTGTTGCCGAGCATTAAGCAGTTGACTATGCCTACATTGATAGTTGTCGGCTCCAGGGATGACAGAACTCCACCCGATCAACAGCAAATCTTATTTGATAACTTACCTGAACCGAAGAAAATGCACATTATTGACGGTGCGGAGCACAGTTTTTATCGTGATTCTGACCGACAAAAGCTTACCGAAATCTTTAATGACTGGCTAAAAAGTTTTTAACTCTCTTGGGTTATAATTATTAGCAGCTCAAACGATAAGTTAGCGGGGAACTATGTCTGAAAGTGAATTTAGTAATAGTGCGGATATCGCCGTAATTGGCCTGGCCGTAATGGGGCAGAACCTGATTCTGAATATGAATGATCATGGCTACAAAGTTGTTGCCTTTAATCGAACTCTATCCAAGATTGATGATTTTTTGAATGATCAGGCCAAGGATACACAAGTTATTGGCGCTCATAGCGTAGAGGAAATGCTGAGTTTACTAAAGCGTCCTCGTAAAATCATGCTAATGGTCAAAGCCGGCGATGCAGTTGATGCGACAATTGAACAACTGCTGCCACATCTGGAAGACGGAGATATAATAATCGACGGCGGTAATTCAAGGTACACTGACACCATACGGCGCACAAAATACTTAGAAGATAGAGGATTTCTATACATCGGCACTGGTGTATCGGGTGGCGAGGAGGGGGCGAGACACGGTCCCTCAATCATGCCGGGAGGCTCTAGTCAGGCCTGGCGACACGTTAAAGACATTTTTCAAGATATCTCGTCAAAATCTCCAAACGGCCAACCTTGCTGCGATTGGGTCGGGTCGGATGGAGCTGGTCATTACGTAAAAATGGTCCATAACGGCATTGAGTATGGCGACATGCAATTGATTGCAGAAGCATATCTGATAATGAGAGATTATCTGCGGCTTGCTCCGGGTGAAATAGGTGCGATCTTCGATCAATGGAATAAAACCGAACTAGAAAGCTATCTTATTGAAATAACTGCCGATATTTTGAAATACAAAGACGAAACTGGAGAATTTTTGATCGATAAAATCCTCGATACAGCGGGACAAAAGGGCACAGGCAAGTGGACCGCAATTGATGCCGCCGAATTGGGGCAACCCTTAACGCTAATCACTGAGGCATTATTTGCAAGGTTTATTTCGGCACTTAAAGAAGCCCGAGTCAAAACGGCTGAAGCATTAAGCGGACCAAATCAAAAATTTGACGGGGATATTCACGAGTTTGTCGAAAGTCTAAGAAAAGCTCTATATGCAGCCAAAATTATTAGTTACACCCAGGGCTATATGCTTATGCAAGCCGCAGCGAAACAATACAACTGGAATTTAGACTACGGCAAGATAGCTCAGCTATGGACGGGCGGCTGCATTATTAGATCGAAATTCTTATCAGACATTCAATCCTCTTACGATAATGTTCCAGATTTAGACAATTTAATGTTAGCGCCCTTTTTCAAAGAAGCTTTGAATGAAAACCAACAATCATTTAGGGAAGTTGTCGCTGAAGCTATTAGATCTGGCGTAGCGATACCGGCACTAAGCAGTGGACTGGCTTTTTATGATTCTTTTAGGACTGCTAACTCTCAGGCAAATCTATTGCAGGCTCAAAGAGACTACTTCGGTGCACATACTTACGAAAGAATTGATAAGCCAAGGGGAGAATTTTTTCACACAAACTGGACTGGCGAAGGCGGAAGTACAAGCTCTAGCACCTATAATGCTTAAAATATAAAATCTAGCCAAGACTGTGGCGGAGGGCTGCCATTTCATTAATAAGCTTTGATATTTCTTCTTTATTCTTCGCCTCAAGTACAGCCGTGCTCAACTCATAATGAGCTTTTTCTTCACTTGTATTTGGGCCGATTTCAAAGCCTAAAATTCTTTGCGCATACTTAATATCATGTAATACGTCCTGCCACGCTGAATTATTCTTGGTAAGTAATGCTAGATTTTGCATGTTTAAAAAGCTAGCAACTTTAGCAAAATCTGATTTGATGTGTGAATATTCTTCGAGTAATACATCCAGTTGGTGGTCTGTAAGTTTCTCGAGAGTTCTGCCTAGCCCAATAAATTCCGGCGGCACCCCAATTGAATACATACCTCCCGTAAACGTAATCGCCCGGGGTAGCGGGTGCTTGCCAGTTGTCCTCGAGTAGGCTAGTAGTCCGATGTGCTGGCGACGATCTCTTCTCTTAGGAAAAGCTTCAAAAACATGATTAACATCGCCGATTATGCTATCTAGGCTTTTTTTGTAAAATTTGGATGAGATTGCGGCAATTTCTTCAAGGACGGTCTGCTTTTGTTCGCTTATCTTTAGTGGTTTAGTTTTTGGCAAACTAGTTTGCAATTTAGCAACCGAACGTTTGACGACCTGCAAAGGAAAATCATAACGAAAAGCAGACTGAATCGTAACGGTTCTAACGCCGGGGTATTCTTGTACAAAACGCTCAACGCTATCAGGAGTTAGCCCGCCGCGGAAAAGTAAACTACCCGGCCCAAAGATGGGATATACCGGTATCTTCTGCTTAGCGCTAAATTCATACATGCGTGCAAGGCCAAGTTTATTTCCAATCATTCCGGCCAGCTGACCAGAAGTTAGTGAGGAATCTGAACAAGCTAAGAAACAGCGAATGTATTCAGGTTTTTTGCCAAAAAATTCAACGTGTTTTTGAACATAATCGTCAAGTAAAGTGTCAACGCTCATTTGACTTTCGGATGACTCGACCAGTGGGATTATTTCAAGGTAGTCAGTGTTTGATTCATTATCAGAAGTGAACTCTTCACTTTTGAACTTAGCTACTTTTTGGAACAACTTTTGCATATGCATAAGCTGATCGGCTTTTACCGTCATCGGAAGTATAACCTCAAAAAGTGGACGTTTTTTGAACTGCAGGTCTCTAGCAAAATCTTCACTACTTAGGATTACGGTCATTGCCTGCAACAAGTTATAACCTTTTTCCTCCCAAATGTTTGGCAAACGGAATGTCAAAAATTGATTGTGACCTAACTGGTTCTGCGAAAAGTATTCGTAATATTCGCTAAATAAACGATCTATTACTGCTGCATCTGCGTGCTTACCCTCCCAATCCCACATGTACTCATCAGCACCAAGATCTTTGAAGCATAATACTGCCTCAGTCATTTCGTCATGAACGCCAATAAATGGTTTAGCTGGCTCGAAATAAGGCGCTGTAGCATTATCGGGGTGCTGAGTTGCCATGGTGGCAGGGATTTTACGCAAAACTTATACCTCCTGTTTATTGATAAATTTAACAATCTCGTCTAAAGCCGCATCCAGTGTATCGCGGTCACACACAAATGTCAGCCTGGCAAACCCAGGAGAAGAAAATGCTTCACCTGGAACCAGTGCAACGCCGTTTTTTACAAGTAAATCTTCGCACCATTTTGCACTATCGTCAGTCAAATTACGTAAATCTAAGAAAAAGTAAAACGCCCCTTTAGGTAAAACATAGCTTAGTCCCTTAGCGAGTTTTAACTTTTTATCAACAAGTACTCTTTGCTCAGTCAGAGTATCTAAAGTACTTTGGGGCGGTTGATCCCCATGCTGCATTGCAGCAATTGCAGCATACTGACTTGGCAGGGGCGCATTACCATTAACGTGACTTAGTATATTTGTGGCGGCTGCTGCTAGGTTATCGGGAGCAATAATATAACCTATCCGCCATCCAGTCAGCGCTTGGCTCTTAGAAAAACCGTTAATAATAACCAAGTTGTTAAAATCAAATGTTGAAGGTAGGCAATATTCATCGTCGTAAATCAGGGTGGAATAAATCTCATCACTGATAACTAGCAAGTCATGTTTATTCGCTATATTTGTAAGCTGTTGTAGGCTTGCGGCAGTATAAGTTGCACCGGTTGGGTTATTAGGTGAATTTATCAGAATGGCCCGAGTGTTTTTTGTGATAGCCTTGCTGATAGCTTTAATATCAAGTTCAAAAAGCTCTGAAGTTGGAACTTCAACGACTTTGCCACCGGCAAGTTTAATAAGATGGTTATAACTTACCCATGATGGTGTAGGGATAATAACTTCATCACCTTTGTTGATGAAAGCCAAAAATGTTGCATACAGAGCCGGTTTAGCACCTGCTGTAATTACGATATTATTTGATTGGATCCAGTCTTTACCGGCTAAGTTTCGATAATGATCTGCAACTAAGTCCCTGAGTTCGGGTAAGCCCGCAACCGCTGTATATTTATTTTTATTTAAGCGACTAGCCACATAGTCGACAATGAAGCTTGGGGTTTCGCTGGCTAATTCTCCGGCGGTCAAGTTGAATACGGTTTTACCTTCAGCCGCCATCTGCTTAGCTCTGGCGTTTAAGGCCAAAGTTGCACTCTCACGCAGGCCACCCATACGCTGACTTAGTTTTATAGACATATCTATTATTATAACCGGTATACAAAATATAGTTGATCAAATATAATAAGTCGCAATAACTTATGTCACAAAACATAATTGAAGCCATAGACGTAAAAAAAGTTTTTCCGGGCGGCGTAACTGCTGTCGACGGTATTAGTTTTGACGTCAAAAAGGGTGAAATATTTGCTTTTTTGGGCCCAAATGGTGCCGGCAAAAGTACAACTATCAAGATGCTTACTACAATGCTGAGACCTACATCTGGCCATTTGAAGCTCGCAGGACACGATGTTGCTCATGAACGTGACAAAGCCCGCAAAGCGTTTGGTATTGTATTTCAAGATCCGAGCTTAGATGAGGAGCTATCTGCTTACGAAAACATGGAGCTACACGCAATTCTTTACGGTGTACCGCGTAAAGGCCGAGAACAAAAAATACGTGATTTACTCGAGTTAGTAGATCTTTGGCATCGTAAAGATTTTATGATTAAAACTTTTTCTGGAGGGATGCGGCGTAGACTTGAAATAGCCAGGGGTTTACTTCATGAGCCAAAAATTCTGTTTTTGGACGAACCAACATTGGGACTAGATACACAGACTCGTAATCTAATGTGGGAGTATGTCAAAAAACTTAGTAAAGAAAAGGGGATGACCATCTTCTTTACTACCCACTACCTAGATGAAGCCGAGGCAGCAGCCGAGCGCATTGCAATCATCGACCATGGTAATATCAAGGCCATTGGTACAAATCAGGAATTATTCAAACAAACCAAGACAAAATCATTGGAGCAAGCTTACTTGAAACTGACTGGCGAAAGTATCCGTGATGATGCCAGCGCTGATAATAACGGCCTTAACTTTAAAATGTCGATGCGAAATAGGAATCTGAGGTAGCCATGGAAGTACTTTACGCGCTTTGGTTAAGGCAGATGAGGCGTTACGTACGTAGTCGATCGCGCATGATCGGCGCGTTCGGTCAACCGATATTGCTGCTATTATCTCTGGGCTATGGCCTAGGCGCAATTTACTCAAAAGCTGGCGAGGGTGATTTTATGCAATTCTTAGTGCCAGGGATTGTTACCCAAACAATTCTGCTCTCAGCTGTTTTTTGGGGCATGATCATTCTTCAAGATAAGCGATTCGGCTTTTTAGCGGAACTACTTGTCACCCCTGTTACAAGGCTAAGGATACTAATGGGTTCGGCTTTAGGCGGAGCAACTGTTTCGATGATTCAGGGCGTAATGGTACTGCTGATTTCTTTTTTATTCGGGTTCCAACCTTACAACTGGGCACTGTTTATTCCGGCACTTTTTGTCATGATGTTTATGACCTTAGCCCTAACTTTTATTGGCGCAGGCATTGCTTCAATGGTTGAGGATTTCCAAGGTTTTCAAGGTATAAATAATCTAATAATTATGCCATTGTTCTTTTTATCAGGCGCACTCTACCCCCTGACAAATATACCTATGTTTCTAAAGCTAATAACTTATATAAATCCAGTTACATATATGGTTGATGCCCTACGTAATATGCTAAGTAATGTAGGTCATTTTCCTCTGTCCTTAGACCTTGGAGTGATAACTTTAACCTTTATTTTTGCTTTAATTTTTGCCGTCAACAGATTTAATAGAATTCAGATGTAATTACTGGAGTAAAAGTTTACTCTGCTGGCTGTACAAAAAGGCAACACCGCCAAAAACAAACATTAACCAGTAGCTTATGAGGCGGTAAAGTAATGCTGCTGCAAGTGCGGACGGCTTATCTATGCCGTAGGCTATAAGGGCTGCTGCCAATCCAGCCTCAAAACCACCAAGTCCTCCTGGGGTTGGCGTAGCCGCTCCAGCACTAACTCCAAAACTTAAAATCAGTACGATGGCTGCAAATGATAGGCTTAAACCAAGTGCTTGCAAGCTATACATAAATGCCAAGGAATTGAAAATGGTTATTAGGGCTGAGCTCAGCAGAGCGAAAAACAGTTTTTGTGGGTGTGATTTATAACTGAGCAGGCTTTTCATGACATCAGAAAAGAACTTTTTGAACTTTTTTCGACCCACCAAAAAGCTGATTGCCATAATTGCAGCCACAACCAGCAAAATACCAAAAAGCAAACTAGTACTACTAACTGACTTATTACCCAAGTTAACAGCATCAGGTAAGAAGATTATGCAGGCCAATATTATTAAGCTATTACTGATGAAAGTAATAAAATTATTAGTACCAATAATTGCGGTGGCCTGAGCATTGGTGTGGCGCTTGTTTTTTAAATACAAGAAGTTTACTCCCATAGTGCCAATTCCTGCCGGCAGCAGCCTATTAATAAACATTGCCCCGTACTGAACTAGTACAGTCAGCAAATACGACAGCTTCTTAAAGGCTAAAAAGTAGTAGTTACCGGCAGCGGCAAAGTAAGTTAGTGCACTAAACATCACTGCCATTACTACAGGCACGGGGTCAGCTTGCTTGAGAATTGTTGGCGTCTGCTTAAATATACTCAGCTGGGGGACAACCACATAAAGAAGAATGACGAGCAAGAGAAGTCCGATTAAATGCTTGGCTTGAGGGCGAATACTGTTGGGCTGAGTGGCCATAATATTAGATTATGGCTAAAGGGTTAGATAAGCACAAGCGTAACACACTTAGAGAAGTTCAATTATGGTTTAATAGGTGTATGTCTTTAACGGGTTTAGAAAAATCTGATCGTTCATCGATCGAGCAGCAGGTCGAGATTGAAGCTCTTTTTGATAGCATTGGCGAAGGTGCTATAACTACTGATGAATTCGGAATCATAACCCGTGCTAATCCGACAGCTTGCAAACTTTTGGGTTATCCACAAAAGGATCTTATTGGCGAGGTATTCGTTAAACAACTCGTAGCCACCAACCTTGAAGACCAACCCATCAATCTCATTGATCGGCCTATTACGAGAGCTTTTTTAACTGGCGAACCCGTTTATCAAAAAATGTACTACCGCACTAAAAGCGGCAAGAATCTGCCTGTTGCAGTGACCGTTTCACCTGTTTTTATAGATGATAAGCCACTTGGGGCAATCGAAGTTTTTAGAGACATTAGCAGAGAGCATGAAATTGATCGCATGAAGAGTGAGTTTATTAGTTTGGCATCACATCAACTCAGAACACCTCTATCTGCCATCAAGACATATACACATATGCTCTACGATGGCTTTATGGGCGACTTGAGTGACAGCCAAAAAAAGTCACTTAGCACCATAATTAGCGCAACCGATCGAATGAATGAGCTAATAAGTACACTGCTAAACGTTACCCGTATCGAAGGTGGAACTATAGCAATTACCAAAAAAATTGCTGACGTCAACAAAATAGCCGAAGAAGTTGTAGAAGAGCTAGCATTAAATGCAGCAACTAAATCTATTCAAGTACAGCTTAAATGCGACCCATCAACAAGCAACAAAATCAAAACTGACGTCCTGATATTTAAAGAAATATTAAGCAATTTAGTTTCCAATTCAATAAAATATACCCCCGATAAAGGCAAGGTTACAATCAAAATTACCCGTCGCGAAAAAGATGTTCTTTTTAGCGTCAAAGACAATGGTTGGGGAATACCGAAAAACAATCAAGAGCAAATATTTGGTAAATTTTTCCGGGCCCAAAATATCGTTAAACAAGAAACGACTGGCACAGGCCTTGGTCTTTACCTTGTTAAAGGCTTAGTTGAAGCTTTAGGTGGCGAAATCTGGTTTAAGAGCCAGGAACACAAAGGAACAACCTTTTACTTTTACCTGCCAATAAAATAAATGTTAGAAATCATATTTCAGCTTCAAGCTGTCCGTGATATAAATAGTTCATCGTAAGATTTAGGAGGGCAAGTAAGCCAGTGGCAAAAATACTAGTAGTAGAAGATGATACGGATCTTAATAATGCATATTGTATTATTCTGGAACACAGCGGACACAAAGTTGAGACTGCTTTTGACGGAAAAGAAGCTCTAAAGAAGCTGAAGTCCTTTACGCCAGATCTTATATTACTAGACTTGCTTATGCCGGTGATGGGTGGCCTTGAGTTTTTACAACAATGCGATCTGGCCAAGAATAGCAAAGATACAAAAGTACTGATATTCACAAATATGGAAAACTCGCCGGAAGTAGCTGCGGCTTATGAGTTAGGTGCGCATCGTTGTATTATCAAATCTTGGACAGCACCTCACAACCTATCTCAAATTGTAGAAGATACTCTTAACCCAAAGAGTGGTGATAAAACCGGCAAAAGTAAATTAAGCAAAGCTAAGGCTTAGGCGATAAATCGGCAATATATTGGTCGTTAAGTTTTGTCTGTAGCTTGTTAAGGTCTAGTGTATACAAGGAACCCTTTGTGTAGTCGATAACCCCGTCTCGCTTGAGCCTATTTAGTTCGGTCGCCGCTGTTTCACGAGTTAACCCAGTCAGATTAGCAAAATCTTGATGTTTCAGATCAAGCTCAATAATAATTTTGCCGTTTGTTTGTTTTTGGCCATGACTAATTGCTAAATAATGCAGGGTATACATCAGTTTATCGCTCGCCTTAGAATGTTGCAGTGCATTCAATCTGACTGAAGCGGCAAGGTGATCACTTAGTAATCTCTCAAACTCCTGATAAAGTAATGCCGGTCGGTTCTTGATAAACTTCGTATATTCATCTCGGTCTAATACATACACCTCTACTTCTTCAGTAAAGGCCTCGTAAAAATATATTGAACTAGACGCATTATGGTAGGTCCAAGAAGTTGGGAAAGCAGTATCAGGCTTATAAAACCCAACTGGTTTCTCATCGCCATTAACTGATAAATTATAGGCCTTTACTATGCCGTTCTTAATAACGTAAGTTGAACGCGGAACCTCACCTTGAAAAATTAAGATTTCACCTTTATTAAAACTTCGGGTGGGATGTCTCTCCAAGAAGGCATGCAGATAATTGATCGAAACCTGATCTGTCATAGAGGTATATTAACACGGAGTTAAGGATTCGAACTGGTCGAAGTTGAATTGTTTGCAGTAGCTTGGTCATTCCCTATAACAATTATGAAATCAGCGTCGTCATAAATTGTGCTGTACGGGTTAGTGGTAGTGAGGTGATTTCCAAACTGTTTAACCAGAGCAGCACTTGTTTTTGGCTTCTTACCTTTTGACGCATCGATAATACTTGTAACTGCAAGTGGGGTTTTAGCATCTCCAACTGTCGACACGTAAAGATTTTTTCCCACCAATTGTTTCTTTACCTTTGCACCTAGCCCATTGGTTTCGGTGCTATTAAGAATTACGATATTTGCGCCTTCTTGGACTAATGGATTACTAGAAGTCTGTCGATTTATATAAGTCTGTATGTCATAGAAATTATCGATACCAAGGGCAGGTATCAAAGCTGATTGACCGGCAGGAGACTGATAGCTTATTAAAAGATTTTTGCCATCGGCCTTATTTAGGCTAAGTGATTTAATTTTTGCCGTATCAATCTTCTTAAACAAATCATAGAGTCTGTGAGCTTCGCTCAACGTCATGTCGGTTTTTACGTTATTGCCAACAGCATCAGCTAGATCACTGAGCTTCTTTGGATTAGCTAAGGTGCCAGCATTTACGGCTTTAACCTTCATAGCAATTAATATTTGTCGTTGATGTTCTGCTCGGTCAAAATCGCTTGCTGGGAAACCATAAGAATTGTAGGCATCACCTCGTGCTCTAGCTAAATTAAGCGCTTGCTGACCAGTTAGTTTGTGTGTTCCGTTGGTAAGTTTTACCAATGGGCCTTTTGTTGTCCAGTCGATATTTGGGTCATATAGACCTCTTGGATCTGAACTTTTGACGGTGAAATCGACGCCACCAAGAGCATCAACACCTTGTTTAAGCGCATTGTAATCAACCAGAGCGTAATAGTGAATCGGAATCCCCATTTTCTCGGACACAACTTGCTCCAGCTGACCCATTCCGCCTTTAGGGTAACCATCTTCGTTAAAATCATTATCCATCCCTGTAACATAGGCTTGATTAATTTTTTGATGGCTGCCATCTACTTTGACCCATAAATCTCGAGGTATGCTTAACAGAAAAGCGGTATTGTTCTTAGTATCAACGCTCATTACCATAATCGAATCGGTCAAATTCGCTCCATCATGGCCCGGATCATCGGCAGAGTTACCTGCGAGCAGAATATTTACTCTGCCTTCGTTTTCACCCTTGAGGTGGGTGGTTTTTATTGCACTTAGTAAGTTACCGCCGAATACTTTGTGGGCGTTCCAGACGAATTTGTAGCCTAACCAACCACCAATTAATAATGCCAAGACTACTACAGCCAAACCGAAACGCTTAAAAGATAACCAACCGAACATTCTCTTAAATAAGCCGGGCTTTTTTACTACTGTTTGCTCGGCTCTTTTATGGCGATCACTGGGATCGTATTGATAATTAGGCAAGGCCATTCCTATGCTCGGAAACCTTCCAGCCTGCTGTTTGACAGTAACTGAATCCAGGCCGGGACGTAGTCCGGTTTTGGAGGTTGGCGATTGCGGTTGGTTGGGTGTTTTTGGCATTGAATATAGATAACATTATATCGAAAATTACCTTTAACAGCGAATGTTTTCTTTGACCAAATTGTAGTTATATTACCTTAATTTTAACTGAGATTTTAGGTCCATAGAACTGTTCAAAAGCCATAAAATTAGCTATACTTACAGATCATTATGAAGCTTGTTGTACAGATTCCATGCTTAAACGAAGAGGCAACCTTGCCTATGGTCCTAAAATCGATTCCAAAGGAGATAGCGGGGATAGATGATATCGAAATTTTAGTTATAGATGATGGTTCGTCAGATAATACTGTTGAAATCGCCAAAAAACACGGAGTTAAACATTTCGTTCATCACAATCGTAACCAGGGCCTAGGTCGATCTTTTCATGATGGCACGCTTAAAGCCCTCGAGTTAGGGGGGGACATTGTCGTGAACACGGACGGCGACAATCAATATCCGCAAGAGCGAATTGGAGACCTAGTCCAGCCAATCGTCAACGGACAGGCGGATATTGTTGTCGCCGACAGACAAACTCATAAAATCGAACATTTCTCGTGGTTTAAGAAGTTTCTTCAAAAAGTTGGCAGTAAGGTGGTGAATATCGCGGCTGGAACAGATTTACCAGATGCGGCGAGCGGGTTCCGTGCCTATAGTCGAGAATCGCTCATAAGACTCAATACAATTACCAGATTTAGTTACTGCACCGAAACAATTATCCAGGCAGGCAATAAGGGCCTCGCAATTACCCACATTCCAGTCGACACTAACCCAAAAACTCGAGAATCCAGGCTATTTAAATCCACTTGGGAGCATGTATATAAATCAGGAGTAACTATTGTAAGGGCCTATATTATGTACAAACCTTACATGGTTTTTGGCAGCCTAGCGGGTATTTTGTTCTTGCTCGGGCTGGTACCATTCGCCAGATTTGCATATTTTAGCATTGAGGACGGGAGTACCAACGGGCATATCCAATCTCTGTTAGTGGGTTCATTGCTAATGATAGCGGCATTTTTGTGCCTAGTCTTAAACATTATTGCCGATTTAATCAGAACTAATAGGATACTAAACGAAGATAATCTTGAGCAGACCAAAAGGCTAAGGTTCGACGTTTAAGGCATAAACTGATTATTGCGATAGAAGCCATAGATATAGGGCCCGATATTACGTTTAATAGTTAAATTAGCACTACTAAGCGGTGAGTTAGGCCAATACCATCTGCTATCACCTCTTAGAATGTAAGTGAGAGCGCCGCCCCCGTAGATCACAGCAACCAGAGCGATTAGCAAGAAAGCTTTTTTCAAAGCTCTTCTAGAGCCCAGTAATTCACTAATACTCAGTACTGCAAGCAAAACTAATGGCAGCATTACAGGGATCAAATAACGTCCATTAATTGCGACGGGTTGGCCGGTTTTTAAAAAGCTTTTATACTCTTCAATCCAAAGACTAGCGACATAGAGAAAAAATGCCGATGAGGTTATTAATATTGCAGTTTTATTGTATTTCTGCCAGACAACCCGAAATTTGAATATTATTGCAATGATTGATATGCCGAATAAGATGATAGCCGAAATAGCAGGGAAGAAGAATGGCCCTTTAGTATCAAAGTTGGTTTTTGGCCCATCTACAGCAAAATAAAGGCGCGACCACATACCCCGTAGCCACTTATTTGAATAATCGATCGGGCTTTTGTTGAAATCTCCTTTACTATTCGCAAAATTATAGTCTCTGATCCAAGGTCCGTAAGAACTACAACTTTGAATACTAAGCGCCTTAGAACATTCTGGAGCAGGTCTATGATATCGCGTTATGTTAATGGCATATCGCTCAATGAATATGGCTCCCAATACTAGTAGAGAAGCGACCGAAGCAACTAGAATAAGCTTATTCACTACAAAAAATTGTTTCCTTAAGTCGGCGGCAAATTTATTGATATACTTGCGGTAGCGATAAAGTTGCACTAAAAGAATAAAAGTCACGGCAAGCATAATTGGCAAAAAAGCATACTTAACCAAGCTGGCAAACAAACAAATCAGCAAGAACCAATAAACACTCGCGAGTCTTACTTTTTTGTTGGAAATTTGTTCCAGTAAATCCAGACTGAAGATAAATGTTAATCCTACAAGTGGAAACAACAGATTATCGTAGTTAATCTGAGCTGCCAGTAAAGACACAACGGGAACGAAAACAAAGAAAAGTAGGACGGCGTTGATTGTTAGTAAACTTGCACCAAATCGCCTGAGCAGTATCCAAAAAATGTAAATACCGCTACTAAACAAAGCGATATTTACAAAACGGAGGATTATAACCTGTAGATATTGCGAGTCTGTAAAAAAACTTATCAGCCTGAGCAAAAAGCTCAATAAATAGTGGTATAGAAATGATGGATCTCTAAATACAACTCCAAAAACATCCGCACCAACCGGCTGAGATGACCAAAAAGGACTTATATGTTTGGTGTAAAGACCAATAATCCCAAAATGGAAATCTTCATCAAAAGCCATCGGATAAACCCCGCTCAAGGCAATCCAGCCAGCCTGAAGTACAAGTAATCCAATTACAAACCAGATAAACTTTGGGCTTCCAAGTACTCTTTGCATCATAACTTACAGACTATTATAGCCTTCAAGCTTAAAACTAAGTAAACTTAGTAGATGAATAAAAGCCGATTAAAACAAATTGTCGGAATTGGGGTAATAGTTGCCACAATTGCGGCATTTGTTTGGTATTTCGCCAATAATCCAAGCGTTTGGGAGTCGATTAAATCAATTCCTAGCGGCACGCTTTTGATATTGGTTGGGCTATATTTTGTCGCAATATTTGCGCTAGCATTTGTCACAATAGCTACGCTTAAACTGTGTCGGCTACAAATTAAGTTAAACGAAAGTTTACTGCTAACAATGTATACCGCAATCGTCAATTTCTTCGGACCTCTTCAAAGTGGGCCGGCGTTTCGTGGACTTTACCTTAAGCAAAAACACGGCCTTTCTCTGAAAATATATGCAGCCTCAACATCTGTTTACTATCTGCTGTGGGGATTATTTTCAATTATGCTGCTATTCTCAGGCGTGGTGAAATGGGGCATTATCCCCATTCTCGTAATTTTTATAGCTTCACTTTATCTAATAAGTCGCAAAACCAAGCTATTAAACTGGAAACTTATTGATATGCGACCTTTACTTTTGTTATTAGTGGCGACTGCATTCCAGGTATTTGTTATAAGCCTGATCTACTATGTTGAAGTCCATGGAGTAATGCCGGAGGTAACCTACCAACAAGTTTTGATTTACACTGGCGCTGCAAACCTTGCGCTGTTTGTTTCACTAACACCTGGCGCAATAGGTTTCAGAGAAGCTTTTTTAATATTTTCACAAAAACTGCACCACATACCAACTGAAGCGATAGTTGCAGCCAATGCTATCGATCGTGCGGTATATTTTGTCATACTGGCGATTCTAGCGATTTATATATTCGGCTTCCATGCGGCTAATAAGCTTGGCGTCACTTCGATACGACAAAAGTAGCTTGAACTTCGTCTTGGTAATGATCGTGTACAGTAAAAGTACCGGTTTTATTCAGCGTAATCTTGAATTGTTCATTTTGGTTCAATAATCTCTGGGTTATACCATCTACAGCTATGTGATGATCATGTTTGCCAAAAGCCATAAGTCTGGCTTTTGGATCTTCATTTATTATCGTCAGGGTATCGCACAAACTCGCTTGGATAACATTCGGTTTGGCACTATCTTGTCTTATATCTATCTGATGTTCTGCGCCAGTTTGCGGACAATCCTTGGATAGGTTTGCTTTTGGGCTCAATTTGTCAGATAAAAAAATACTTAGAACGATAGTTGCAAAGACAAGCAACATAAATATCACAGCTTTGTATACTTTACCCAATTTCATCTTTTGATATTATCACAGGAAATCATAAGCGGTGTTATAGTATTAACATAGGAGATGCCAAGAGGGTGAAATCGGCAAAAACAAGGCTTATTCTGGGTGTCGCTGTTGGGCTCTTTGCTATTGGCGGGTTGATTGCTTATGTGGCAAATCAGAACGTGCCTGTTTTAATGCCTAAGGGCACGATTGCCAATGACCAGCTGAATTTGATGCTGCTGTGCTTAGCGTTGTCGCTAATTGTAGTTATACCTGTATTCATATTAACGATATATATTGGGTTTAAGTATCGCGAAACAAACAAAAAAGCCGACTATCGACCCGAGTGGAGCGGCAACCCAATCCTTGAGCTAATTTGGTGGGGTATACCAGCAGCAATTATTTTTGTAATTGGCATAACGATTTGGCAGAGTAGCTATGCGCTTGATCCATACAAAAAACTGGATCGCCAAAAACCTCTTAACGTTCAAGTAGTAGCTTTAAACTGGAAATGGTTATTTATTTATCCCGAATACAATATCGCGAGCCTAAATTATTTTAAGTTTCCGCAGAATAGACCGATTCAGTTCGATATCACATCTGATGGACCAATGAACTCTTTTTGGATACCTGCACTTGGTGGGCAAATTTATGCTATGCCAGGCATGTCATCAAAACTTAATCTCAAAGCAAACACCTATGATGATTTTAGAGGATCGTCTGCGAACTTAAGTGGCAGGGGATTTGCCTCAATGACCTTTGATGCTGATTCAACTACCGACAGCGACTTTAATAGCTGGGTTAAGCAGGTTGGGCGTAATGGTGTCAGCCTAAATGAGTCTGAATTCGAGAAGCTTAGTCAGCCCAAAAGAGATTTACGAAAAGTCGACTACAATTACGTTCCCGATAACCTGTATCATGATATTTTAATGAAATATATGCAGCCGGATCAGGGAGTAACTGATGATCTTCGCTAATTTAACTGGCCGACTCAGTTTCGAAGCATTTCCACATGATTTGATTACTGCCGGCGGCGCGAGTATGGAAGTATTCGGCGCATTAGCTGTAATTGCCGGGCTTACATATTTTAAGAAATGGGGTTGGATCTGGAAGAATTGGCTGACCTCACTTGATCCCAAAAAAATTGGTGTGATGTATATCGTCGTTGCGGTTGTGATGCTGCTGCGTGGTTTTGCTGACGTATTGATGATGCGAGCACAGCAGGCCGTTGCAGCGGGTTCAAATACCGGTTTCTTAGACGCAAATCATTTCCAGCAGGTCTTTTCGGCTCATGGTTCTATCATGATCTTCTTCGTCGCCATGGGATTAATGTTTGGCTTAATAAATTTAGTCATGCCACTCCAAATTGGATCTAGAGATGTAGCATTTCCGTTTTTAAATTCAGTTAGTTTCTGGCTATTTGTTGCCGGTATGTTATTGATGAATTTATCATTGGTTTTTGGAGAGTTTAGTGCCGCAGGCTGGTTAGCATACCCGCCTCTTTCGGAACTGGCTTATAGTCCCGGAGTTGGTGTTGATTATTGGATTTGGGCCTTGCAAATTGCTGGAATTGGCACCTTGCTGTCTGGAATAAATTTTGCTGTGACAATCGTAAAAATGCGCGCGCCAGGGATGACTTGGTTCAAAATGCCGCTGTTCAGTTGGAGTGTTTTATGCAGCATGATACTTGTAATGTTTGCTTTTCCAATCTTAACCGTTTCGTTAGCGTTGCTCGCACTTGACCGAACTATGGGCATGCATTTCTTTACCGCTAGTGGCGGCGGTAATCCGATGATGTATGTAAATCTAATTTGGGCGTGGGGCCACCCGGAGGTTTACATACTTGTATTACCGGCTTTTGGTGTTTTCTCTGAAGTTGTTTCGACTTTTTCGCGCAAGGCTTTGTTTGGCTATCGCTCGATGGTTTACGCTTTGATTGCGATTACCTTTTTGTCATATACAGTCTGGCTGCACCATTTCTTTACAATGGGGGCCAGCGCCAACGTTAATGCATTCTTCGGCATTATGACTGCAGTCATTGCCGTACCGACAGGAGTTAAAGTCTTTAACTGGCTTTTCACCATGTACAAAGGCAAAATTCATTTTGCCTCACCGATGTATTGGTTTTTTGGCTTTGTCTTCACATTCACAATCGGCGGAGTTGCCGGAGTATTAATGTCAGTGCCGGCAATTGATTATCAAGTCCACAACAGCTTATTTTTAGTAGCCCACTTCCATATGATGATTGTCGGAGGTGTAGTGTTTGGATATTTTGCTGGAATAACATATTGGTTCCCCAAAATTTTCGGTTTTAAGCTCAACGAGAGACTCGGCAAAGCAGCTTTTTGGTGCTGGCTTATCGGCTTTTTGACTGCATTCATACCTCTTTATGCCCTTGGACTTATGGGGGCAACCAGAAGACTAAATCATTACGACGCCAGCTTAGGTTGGCAGCCACTCTTCATAGTAGCGGGTCTAGGCGCTTTGATAGTGTTAGCAGGAGTAGCATTACAAGTCCTTCAATTTGCCTATAGTATATATGATCGTAAAAACAACCTCGATCTGACGGGTGACCCTTGGAATGGACGTACGCTTGAGTGGTCAACCAGCTCTCCGCCACCCGAGTATAACTTCGCGGCTATACCTCAGGTTACACACCGAGATGAGTTCTGGTACAGCAAGCAAAGCAACCATAAATCAAAACACGCTCAGCCAGATGAGGGCGAGTTTACTATGCCCAAAAATACCGGTTTTGGAATTTATATAGCCGGCGCAGCTTTTGTTTTAGGCTTTGCGGTCATCTGGCACTTATATTGGCTTGTTATTACGGCGTTGGTATTGATAATAAGCCTAATAATTGCTCGGTCTAATCAAGTCGATACTACAGAGATAATCAAAGCTACTAAAGCTAGGAGTAAGGCATGACTAATCACGCTAAACTAGCTGCATATAATTCTGCTCGAGAAGCAGATGCCCAAAAAACGCTATTTGGTTTTTGGGTATACATAATGACCGATTGCGTAGTCTTCGCAAGCCTATTCGCAACCTATGCAGTTTTGCATAATTCTACTTTTAGTGGACCAACATCTAAAGAATTATTTAGCCTACCTTATGTTCTGGCAGAAACCTTTATTCTATTAACGAGCAGTTATACAGTCGGGATCGCACTGTTGATGGCTAAACGGGGACGCAAAGACATGGCGCAAGGACTACTAGCGATAACCTTTTTATTAGGCGTGTCGTTCTTGTCGCTCGAGATTAACGAATTCAGGAATCTGGTTATAGAAGGTAATAGCTGGCGCAGGAGCGGTTTCTTATCTGCCTACTTCACACTTGTCGGTACGCATGGCCTTCACATTACAGCCGGCCTAATTTGGATGGCAGCACTGGGCTGGAATATGTTGAATCAGGGGCTGACCTACTTGAATATCAGACGACTGACAATGCTTACCATATTTTGGCATTTCTTAGATGTTATTTGGATTTTTATATTTACAATCGTTTATCTAATGGGGGCACTAAGTTAATGAGTAAATCAAAAGCAGTCGTTTCGAATCACAAAAGAGATAGTGAAGCTTCTGTATTTAGTTATTCTATAGGTTTTATCCTGTGTATTTTTATGACTATATGGGCTTATATGGCCATAACTGGAAGTCTGAGCCGTAAAACTGCTCTTGTGATAATAAGTATTCTAGCTTTTGCGCAATTCGTTACCCAAACCTTCTTCTTTTTGCATTTAGGTCACGAGAATAAGCCTCGCTGGCGTCTCTCCAGTTATCTATTCATGATTATGGTTGTGTTGATTCTATTTATTGGCTCGATCTGGATTATGAACAATCTCAACTACCGGATGACGCCTGATCAGATGCAAAAATACCTAAAAGCTCAGGATAGTCTTTAGCCTTGCTGCGTGATTACTATTACTTAACAAAACCTGGCATAATTCGCGGGAATCTTATGATTGCAGGTTCAAGCTATATCTTTGCTAGCCAAGGAATGATTAGGTTAACTTCGTTCTTGGGACTAATTATTGGCATGTCATTAGTGATTGGATCGGCTTGTGTCTTCAATAATATTATTGATCGAGGAATAGATGCCAAAATGGCTCGAACCACAAACCGAGCACTTGCGGCTGGCAGGGTAGGGATCACTAGCGCTTTATTATATGGCATCATTCTCGGACTCATTGGTTTTGCGATGTTAATTGTTTTTGTGAACTGGTTAACTTTTATAATCGGACTCGCCGGTATGATTGCCTACGTTGTCATTTATGGCTATTTTAAGCGTCGCACGATCTATGGAACATTGATAGGCAGTATCTCTGGCTCGATGCCGCCGATAGCCGGTTATACGTCTGCCGTCAATCATATGGACATATCTGCGCTTTTTTTGTTTATTATTCTAACGGCTTGGCAAATGGCACATTTTTATAGTATCGGCATATACCGACTTAGTGATTACAAAACCGCTGGATTACCAATCTTTACCGTCATCAAGGGCAAGCAAGCTGCAAAAAGACACATATTGGCCTGGATAGTCGTTTATACAGTATTGTGCGCCGGATTACATCTCTTTATCGGGAGTGCTGGGCTAATGTTTATGGTTATAACCGCTGGCTTCGGGTTGCTTTGGTTTATATATGGATTGAAATCATACAATGATGATGCAGATAAGTGGTCGCGGACTATGTTTGGCTGGTCGTTACTCGGCCTGCTATCGCTGTCGTTAGCTTTAGTTTTGAATCCTTGGTTACCCTAAGTGTTTAAAATCTAGAAGTGATCACGTATGTGGGAGAAGCTATATTCCCAATCGGCATCGGCTTTTTTGTGAGGATTAAATATATTGTCAGGGTCCATAATTTTTTTGGTTTGCTTGAATAGTTTATAGACTTTTGGTCCGTACATAGCCTCAAGCCAAGGACCGCGAACCAGGCCATCGTTGTGCTCGCCACTGAGTGAGCCATGATATTTTAGTACCAGATTGTTGACAGCCTTCATGGCCGGTAAAATCTTTTTGCGATCATCGGGGTCTTCTAATTTCATCAGTGGAATGACGTGGAAATTTCCATCACCCATATGGCCTGCGATTGTGGCATTTAGCTTGTATTTGCGAATTATCTTACGTAGTCTGGGCAGAAACTGAGAAAGGTGTTCTGGCGGAACAACGAAATCATCAATAAAAGGCGCAGTATGCTTATCTTTGACTTTACTACGCAATAGTTGAAACGAGTATCGTCGCATAATCCAGAACTTTTCTGATTTACCTTCGGTAGGATCTTCTTCAAAGCCATTAATCTCGTAGCGTGCTCGGTGACTCTTGAGTTCCTGGTGCAGAGCACGAACTTTTTGTCTAACTTCGTCTTCAGTTTCGCCGTTAAACTCGACCATAAGGACTAGCTTAGGAATCCCCCTAACCAGCTGCAAAGCGTCGGGGATTAAGGTTATTAGCAAATGGATGAAACGTTTCCAGCCTAGAAGTTTTAAGAAACTTGGCATAAACCTTATCGCAAGCAATAGTGTCGCATCATCGAAAGATTCAAAAGTCGCAGGTTTTGATTCCAAAACCTTAGGAATCACTTCGCCCAGATCATCAATATCCTTCATAAACAGCACCAGGAGACCGGAGTGGGGACGAGCAGGGACTAGTTTGAATTTTATGTCTGTGACCATGCCGATTGTTCCTTGAGCCCCGACAAACAGCTGAGTCATATCAAAAATACCTGTTTTACGATCCCAAACATCCCACAAATTGTAACCGGTTGAATTTTTATTGACGTGTGGTTTAGCGGATTTAATTAAATCATAGTGCTTTTCAATCAATTCATAGATTTGCTTGTAGGTTTTTCCTTCAAAATCCTTTTGCTTGATCTTCTTGGCTAATTCAGCTTTGTTAAGAGGTTTTACTACTCTCTCGTCACCATCAGCAAAAACAACTTTTAGCTCTTTGATCCAATTTGCAGTTTTGCCAAATTCTAAAGATTTTTCGCCACCCGAATTATTACTCACCATTCCGCCAACCGAAGCCATATCTCTAGATGCTGGATAGGTGGGCATCAATGCTTTATGCTTTAAGGTTTTGGGCTCAAAATCTCTATACAGTACACCGGGTTGTACCTCGGCAGATGTTGCAGTTACATTGCCAATTTTTGTGAAATGCTTCCGGAAATCGATAATTATCGAATCATTAATCGCGCCACCTGACATACAAGTACCAGCTGATCGTGCTGTGATGCTAAGCTTTTTGTGTTTGGGCTTAAGCTCAGCAACCAATTTAACGAGTTCCTCAATATCTTTAGCGGCTACCGGACTGACAACCAGCTGCGGCCTTACTTCAAACATTGAAGCATCGTGACTATAAAAATCTAAAGTGGCGGGACTATCATCAACCTCACCACTAAAGTTGGCCTTTTTGAGGCCAGCCTTGATTTCATCCATGCTATAAGCTTAAGTGTTTTGGTTCGTTAATTGCAAGTACTCTTTAACATAAAGCTTGGCTATTTTGCGCCACTGGTGGTGCTCTAAGGTGTATTTGCGGCTTGCTTTGCCAAATTTCAGTGCTTCGTCCTGACTGCCCAGTAATTTATCTATCTGGGTATAAAATTCTTTTGCGTCACCCGAAGTTAGCAAAAAGCCGTTTGCATTATCAGTAATTGCATCTGTTATGCCTTCTATATTCGAGGCAACCACAGGTAACTGACATAGGGAGGCCTCAAGACTTACCAAACCAAAGCCTTCCATATCACCCGGTACGGCAATATTAGGCATTACAAAAATATCGGAGCCGTTGTAGGCGGCTAGAAGGGTTTTCCGGGGAGCTTGACCCAAAAGAATAACGTTATTATTAAGATTATGGCGTTCAATTACTTGCTCGATTTGGGGCCTATCAGGCCCTTCGCCTAGAACCAAATATAGAATTTGCGGGTTTTTAGCAACCAGATCTGGCAACACGTTATCTATAAACCAAGCTACTCCTTTGCGTTTAACTAGTCTGCCGACTGTCAGTAGAATCTTGGCATCTTTATCGACTTTGAGCTGTTTCAAAAGATCCGTTCTTGATGCTCGCCCATAGATTTCATCATTAACTGCTAAAGGGATTATTAGAATTTTTCTTGAGTCAATTCCTCTTCTGAGGCACTCGTCTTTAGAGGTCTGGCTAATTGTTACAACCAGGTTTGCCTTGGCGACAAACGGCACAATAAGTTTTTGATATATCGGATTCTTGTGAGTTATATCTAGACCGTGAATAACAATTACATATGGTTTGCGAAAAATCCTTGCTAAAACGAATATCATTGGTGCGAGCAAACCATCGTGTCCATGTATGATGTCTATTTTGTTAAACATCAGTGGAACACAGGACTTAACAAATAAATATGGCAAAACAACGATTAGCCATCTATTACTGCCGCCCCATTTAACAAGTTTCAAGTTAATGACTTGTCCGAGTGCAGCTGACAAATCTCGGGCAAAAAGTTGCATGCCACCAACACTTGGTGGGAATTTACGAGTTATAAAAAGCACAGTCATTCAAACACTACTTTAGCAGAATTCCACGTCTGTTATAATCATAAGCAATATGTCAAAAAAACACGAAGTCTTAATCGTCGGCGGCGGTTTTGGGGGAGTTAAAGCTGCATTAGATTTATGCGACGATGATAGATTTGCAGTTACTTTACTAAGCGATGCCGATGAGTTGAGGTATTATCCGACTCTCTATCATACTGCAACGGGGGGAGGTCGCAAGACTTCAAGTATTCCTTTGGCGAATATTTTTGACGGTAAAGAAATAACTATTATCAAAGGCAAAGCTACGTCGCTTGATCGTAAAAGCAAATTCGTAAGTACATCAGATGGTAAGCAGTTTTTTTATGAAACACTAATTCTAGCGCTAGGGGTGGTTACTAACTATTTTGGCATCAAGGGCATGCAAGAATATTCGTACACTATTAAAACTCAAGACGAAGTACAAAGATTCAAGAAACATTTGCATCAACAAATTTTGGACGAACGCAAACCTGATCTTAACTACGTTGTAGTTGGCGCCGGCCCAACAGGCATAGAGCTAGCAGGTGAACTTCCAGGATACATAAGACATATTATGCAGAAACATGGCGTCCCACGCCGAGCGGTCCATGTAGATTTAATTGAAGCATTGCCACGCCTTCTACCCAGGCTGCCAAAAGATTCAAGCCGCAGTGTTGCGCGAAGACTACGCAAGCTAGGCGTCAAAGTATACACAGGAAGCACTGTACAAGCCGAAACAGCAGATGAACTCGTAGTAAACGGCAAGCCAATTCGCAGCCATACGGTCGTTTGGACAGCAGGAGTAACCAACCACCCGTTTTTTGCTGACAATAACTTTGTAATTATGCCTAGAGGAAAAGTTGCCGTCGATGTCTATCTACAAGCTGAAGACAATATATTTGTGATAGGCGATAACGCAAATACACCGTATAGTGGCATGGCTCAGACGGCCCTACATGACGGGACATTTGTTGCCAAAAACCTGATTAGACGCGCCAATAATAAATCCTATAAAAGCTATGTGGCAAAACAGCCAGTAACCGTAATCCCTGCCGGACCTAAGTGGGCTATGGTTATATGGGGGCATCTGCGTGTATATGGCTGGCTCGGACATGCTGTCAGACAAGCGGCAGATCTTATTGGCTTCCATCACTTGCAACCATGGCCAATAGCTACCAAGCAATTCATGACAGAGTTTGAGCATCAGGATGCCTGTGCCGTCTGCGCTGCTTCATCATCGTAAAGACGAGCAAGACCATATAAACTATAGTCATGAAGACTGACTTTGAGGCAGAATATAAACGCCTAAATGAGGCGCAAAGAATCGCGGTAGATACGATTGACGGCCCTCTATTGGTTGTTGCTGGTCCGGGAACCGGCAAAACTCAAATTCTTAGTCTGAGGGCGGCCAACATTCTAAAACAAAGTGATGCTGATCCAGAGAACATAATTTGTTTGACTTTTACGGATAAGGCAGCCTTGAACATGCGCCAGCGCCTGCAAAAATTAATTGGCAACGAATCACGCAACATAGCTACGAAAACTTTTCACGCTTTTGCTGCCGAGATTATGAACACTTACCCTGATAATTTTTGGCAGGGAGCCAAACTAAGTGTGGCACCAGATGCTGTTCAGCTGGATATCATCGAATCGATATTAGCTAAGCTACCGCTTAGCAGCCCCTTGTCAGCAAACTTTGCCGGTAACTTCACAGCCATAAGCGACGTCATGCAGTCTCTCAAACTTGCCAAGGAAGCCGGCTTGACCCCCAATCAACTCAGGGAAACCATGCTAGCTAATCTAAAATACTTAGAATTAATCGAACCAACTTTGATCGAGATATTGTCACCAACCCTAAGTGCAAAAAAACTTGATCAGCTAGTTGCAGAAGTCGAGGCCTTGCCAAGCCAAACAACAGACAACCAAATTACTTTAATGCCACTGAACGAAATTATTTTGGCAAGCTTAGTTGAAGCCGTGAAACTAGATGAAGGTACGGGCAAAACAGCCAACACAGGGAAGTGGAAAAGTCGCTGGATCCAATCAATCAGTGGCGAAAAAAGCATGCAAAAAGAACGCAGCCGAAACGAGTGGTGGCTAAACATTGCCGATGTCTACGAGAATTATCGAGAAATCCTACATAAGCGTGGTTATTACGATTACTCAGATATGCTGATAGAGGTGCTAGATCAGCTTCCGGCAAACCCTGACATGCTGGCAGATCTACAGGAACGATACCAATACGTAATGATAGATGAGTTTCAGGACACTAATGCAGCTCAGCTTAGGCTGGCTAGGCAGGTTTCGGAGCATTACTCGAATAATGACAGACCTAACCTGATGGCGGTTGGTGATGACGATCAATCTATATTTGCATTTAACGGTGCAGAGCTCAGCAACATGCTGGAGTTTCAGTCGATTTACCCTTCAGCAAAACTTGTCGTTCTTACCGATAATTACCGATCAAATCAAACTGTACTAGATTTCTCCAAAAGAATTATTGAGCAAGCTAGCGACCGTCTAGTTTCTCGGCAGGTAAAGCTCAATAAAAATCTGCAAGCAAAATCCGAGCAAACAAAGAAGAGCATGATTACCCATCGATCGTACCCGACAAGTGAACACCAATATAGCGAACTGGCTGAAATCATTAGCAAACAATGGCATGCGGGCGAAACAAATATTGCCGTATTGGCTAGGAAACATGACAGCCTTAAACAGTTATCGAAGTTTTTACTAGACAAAAAAATTCCTATACGATATGACCAACAGACTAACGTGCTGGAGCACGAAGCTGTACGTCAAATATGTCTTATGGCAGAGTGCATAGTAGCAATAAAAGCTGGCGATAAATCAAATGTTAACGCTAGCTTAGCTCAGATAGTACAACATCCGATGTGGGAAATTACGCCGAAGTTACTCTGGCAGATTTCGGTTGATAACTTCTCTTATCCTAACTGGTTAGAGTACTTGCTTGAGAGCCCCGAAGACAAATTGTCAAAAATTGCTAATTGGTTAATCTGGCTAGCAAGGACAAGTAAAGATATACCGCTTGCTCTGTTATTTGAATATTTAATTGGGTTGGAGACCGGAGAATACTTAACTAGTCCTTTACGCCATTACTATTTAAATAACGAACATGTCACCACAGAATATCTAGAAACTATCTCCGCAATTAATATCTTGAGAGGATTAACAGTAGAATTTAGTGATCAAAGTCCTAGGTTAGATGATTTTGTACGATTCATAAATCTACATTTATCTACAGGGCGAGTTATCAGTGATGAATCCTGGTTTAACGGAGGCGGTGAGGCTGTACAGCTACTGACTGTTTATAAAGCCAAGGGGCTTGAATTCGAGCATGTTTACATATTAGATCTGATAGAACGAATGTGGAGTCCGCGAACTGTTGGCCGCGGCTCACCGGCAAATCTTAAACTCAAATCCTATGGAGAGAAATATGATGATTATGTTCGCTTGCTCTATGTGGCTGCAACTAGAGCAAAGACAAATATTACCCTGACAAGCTATCTCTATGACGATTATGGCAAAGAAATCCTGCCAAGCCCAATGATTGCCGACTTGAGCACCAACATCATAACTCCGAGTGAAACAGATTCAGTCCAGATTGTTGAAGACAATTTAAGCTGGCCTCGTCTCCAATCATCCGACGAGCTTGCAATTTTGCGCGAGAGACTAGAGAAATATTCGCTTAGCCCTACTGCATTAATTGATTTTCTTAATCTCGCAGAGGCAGGTCCTGGAAGCTTCATAGAAAGGCACCTGCTACATGTGCCACATCCTCGCTCTGCCATTGGCAGCTATGGTACGGCCATACATGCAGCCTTGGAAACCGCTCAGCGTCTTATTAACACCAGCGAAAAAATTGAGCTTAGCACTGTACTCGATCGGTTTGAACATTCTTTAGTCGAACAACACCTGAGCCCAAATGACTTTATCAAATACAACAAGCAGGGTATTGAACTCCTAAATTCATTATTCTCAGATTATTCAAAACTAATTAACAAGGGCGGGTTAAGCGAACAGCAGATAAGCGACATTAGAATTGGCAAGTCGCTAATCAACGGCAAAATCGATCGCATCGATTCCTTAAACAATCAACTTATCATTAGTGATTATAAAACCGGCTCACCGCTTAGCAGTTTTGAAACCAAGGATAAAACAAAAATGGTCAAGGCTTGGCGCCACAAAACTCAACTTGTTTTTTATGCATTGTTAGTCAGTCAAAGTCCGCGTTTCAAAAAATTCGCTGATATTGCAACACAGATGATCTATTTAGAAGCGCCCAGTTCGACCAAAATGTTCTTGCAGTATTTTCCTAGCAAAGACGAAATGGATAGACTAACGGACCTTGCTAATATAGTTTGGCTCAAAGTTCAGAATTTAGATTTCCCTAATACTCAGGATTACAGCCAAGATATTGACGGCATTTTAGCCTTCGAGCAAGATTTGTTGGACGGTAAAATTTAAAACCCCGGTTTATAGCCGGGGTTTTGTTTACCTCTTTTAATTAATGAGGTTATTTTTTAGCTCGAGAGGTTTTCTTCTTTGCTGGAGCTTTTTTAGCCTTGCTTGGCTTAGAAGTTTTAGCGGAGCTGGTCTTGGTAGCCGAAGCTGCAACAACCGGCTTGCCAACTGCTGAAGCGCCACCGGCAGCTTCATTGTCTGCAAACAACAAGCCATATAGATTGAAACCGATAACTGCACCAATTACTGGACCAAGGACGTAAGTACCTAGTACCCACGCTTTAACGCCTAGCGCAACAGCAGGGTTTAATAGTCCGAGAGAAGCAGATGATGCCGAGATAATACCGATCATCAAAGCTAAGCCGGCGATTGAAGCCGAAACAGCTAGTGATAGTCTTTGGTAAAGAGCTGATGCCCAACCAAAGGCGAAGATAGCCGTACCAACGATTTCCGCTGTTAAAATTCTGGTTGAATATTTACCGCCAATAGGTTGCAAGGTGTTGTTTACAAAATAGGTGTAAAGCAAGTAGGCCAAGTATGCGCCTAGGAACTGTACAACGATGTAAAGCACTGCATTAGTTGTTGACAGCTTGCGTGCTGTCCAAGAAGCCAGCGTTAAGGCTGGATTGAAATATCCGCCCGAAGTCGCAGCAACGGCGAAGCTCATCAGCACAACTGCCAAACCTGCTGTTGCAGCTACGAAGAATGGCACACCTATCGTCGATCTCTGAACGCTTAAAACTAATATGGTAAGTACTCCAGTTCCCACCAACTCCGCCACTAGGGTAGCGATTTTCTTTCTTCCAAACATTATTTGGAACCTCCACTTAATTGATGCAATTATCGTAACCTTAGTTTTGCCTTTTGTAAAGGGTTTAACTAGCCGTCTAAGAGGGGAGACGAAGGATTAGCCTCTGGCTACCATCGGTTAAGGCCATGGTTGTGGCAACCGCAGTCATTATCCGGGCTGTTATGAAGCCTTTGCGATTAGTTTCTTGATCTGGACGAGGCAGTAGGTGCTCTGCCATTTCGATAGTGCGCCATAGGTCATATCCAAAAGCCTGCATGCCGTTATATTTATCACTAAAATCATTTGATTTAAATGTTGTATTTGGGACTAAATTAACGACTACAAGGCACTCCTGATGATTCCCCTCAACAGTGGCTATACTTCCGGGAGCTCGTTTTTCGAGCTTATCGATTATCTGTTGACGATTTCGGAAATATTCGTCTGCTCGACCGTTGATGATAACTGCTGCACCCATTATGCGGAGATAGACATCGATGTCGAAATCATCACCCATCAACATTGCTACCATCCTCAAATGGTCTCCGGCTAGAGCAGGCGAAATCATTGTTTCAACTATTTTGTCCATCCCATCTATGGCACCGCAGCCAACTGAATTCTTGCCATCAGCATGGTCATCGCGGTGGCCGCCGGGAGGAAATCCAAGCCTAAGATAATCTTCTATCATAACTTCAGCATCTGCTAAAAAAGTTCCTTTTGACAGATCATATTTATCTACGCCGAGTCTGTAAGCTAATGCTGCACCGGGAGCGCCTCCTGGCACTTGAGGACCAATATGCAGTTTTTCGAGTTTGGGGTCATGCCTACCGTCAATACAACGGACAGCCGCTTCCTGGTCAACTTCGGCATAATAGTCGTTAAGATTTTTGATTGCGTTCTTAATATTTGACTCTTCTACAACGCCTTCGCGGATTAATTGTGCAGCTGATACTTTTCCAGGCCAGGCTAAGGATGTGAGTTGGCCGTAATCAATTATCTTCGGTAGAAGTTGTTTTTTAGTCATTTATGAAAATCTATACTAACAATTTTTATTAGCGAGTTCCAGTGCTATCTTCAACTGGTTCTAGCTCTTCTTGGGTTACCATTTCACGAATTCTGCCCCGCATGATGCTGGCAGCCCTGGCCGCACCCCTACGTCCGCGACCATACAAAGCCGCCGCCGCTAGCAAAGCCCAGCTGCGTGCAGATCTAGATTTTTCACCTGATTTATCCTCAAAATTTTTATAGCTATAGCCGTAAATTGATGCATAGACAGTAAAAGCATCTAGTATTCCAGTCATAAAAAAGTCATCTATTGATTGCTCTCTAGCCTCGTTGGCTAAAAAGCTATGCTCGTGCTTCATCCAAACATATTTCAAGTGTTCTAGGTCTTCGATCGAACCGGGATCCCGCAAAAAAGGAAACAAGTCCCTGGCTGGCGTGTATTTGGTATATAGAGCATCTGCGGGATCGGAGTCTTCGCCAGCAATGCTTTTTTTGACATGTAGCGGCGGTAGTTTTGGGGGATTACTGGGATCAAACTCAGGTTCAGGCAAATCAGCGTATCCTGCATGTCTTAATTCATAAATTTTATATCTAACCATTAACGATCCGAGGCCCACGCCTGCACGATAAGCTGCAACACGAGGCTCTAGCTGCTCAGGATCTTCCGGAAAAACGATCTCTGGTCTTCCACGTAGCTCAAGCAAATACTTCCTCGGATCAGTGTCTGGCAGGACCCCAAGATTATTGCCATTAAGAAGATTTATCTCCTCGGGTGACATAGATTCAAATCTTTCGGCAGTTTCCGATATTTCATAAATAGACAAAGGAAATAATGGATGTTCTCCAGGCTGATTTCCGACTTCTAGAGTTAAATACATATATAAATACTTTAAAACAATTGGCCGTTTTTTGCAATCAGTTTTGAAGATTCTGCAAATGCTTGCTGTTTTTTGTGATATTTGTTACAATCACTAAGTATTTTCAGATAAAACAATAATCGTTTGGAAATTTCCTATGACAAATCCGGCTGAGTTTCAAATCAATCCCTACCTGTTAGAGGCTGATGCTACTAAACCGCCAGAAAACTTGATTTGCGTAGACGACCGCTGGAATACTGCAGGACTTGTGGGCTGGCAATTGCCGGGCGGCAATGACGGTCTAGCTCGAGATATGGTCTTAGATTTTGAAATGCAGGCCCCAGGCAGTTTTATCAATCAGGGTATTCCTGTTCATAACATGGGCTCATTAGCTCATAAAACTCTTCTTCGGACAGGCACAATCGGATGGATGCACCACGCTTGTTTAGCGTTTGACGAAGCCCAAACAATTAACCGTTCAATTTATGAAAACCTAGATCAGGTATACCGACAAGTCGAGGAAATGGGCTTGCCAGTCACTTATGAGGAAATGGAAAAAGCGGCTGATGCTAGTTATCGCTTAGACCAATCTGGCCTCTGGCTACCTTCAAAAGAAGTCCATCAAGAATTATTAGAGGGCAGCGAAGAAGCCGATGTTGACGCCGTGCCTCACTTACATCTAACTGATTTTCCGCATAAGGCAAAAGATTTTGTGGTTGCTTTTGAAGGTGGCTTAATGTGGCGCACACATGAAGCTTTTGAAGAGGGCAATGCCGGATATTTTGCAAACTTAGGTACTTTAGCCATAGAAGCAGACAGAATAGCGACAGTCTTCCCAGTATCGAAGCGAGGCTTGGTCATCGCTTCGGCAATTAGAACGGCAGCTATTACGCGTCTACTACCAACGCCCGACGATAGTCCGATGCGCATTCATACCATCGGCGACGCCGAACAAGCTTTAGCCGCTTAAACAAAAACACAAGATTATACTCCAAACCCCAGCAGGGGTTTATTTTTTATCTGCTAGCGTAAGACTAGCGCTTCTTGTGGCGACGCTTAATATTGGCAACTTGCAGACGTACACCTTGTCGATCAACAATAGCTTGAGCGCGCTCAAGACTAACTTCGTCCTTGGCTTCGGCCACCATCTTCTTGGCTTGCTCGAGGGCTTTTTGCGCCTCGGCTTCATTTATCTCTTCGGCGTTGTCGGCTTCGTCGACTAGGACACGCAGATTATTGTTGGATACTTCGATAACGCCGCCGTTAGTGGCGAAGTATTCGCGCTGGGAATCAGGATCCTTCGGGTTTTTACGCACGGCTATGGCTCCAGTTGTCGCTACGCTCACTAACGGCATGTGGTCTTTGAGAACCCCGATTTCTCCGTCAAGAGTAGGCAAAATCACTTCGTGAACCTCTTCATCGAATTTTTTGCCGCTAATACTAACTAACTGGAAATGAAACACTATTTTGCTCCGGAAGCTTTTACGTCGCTAATACCGCCTTTAAGATAAAAGGCGCTCTCAGGCTTATCATCGTGTTTACCATCAAGGATTTCTTTGAAACCTTGAATGGTGTCAGATAGCTTAACGTATTGACCTGGGTTGTTGGTGAACTGTTCAGCAACGAAGAAAGGCTGAGACAGGAACCTCTGGATGCGTCTAGCGCGTGCCACAAGCTGTTTGTCCTCTTCGGATAGCTCTTCCATGCCCAAGATAGCAATTATGTCCTGTAGGTCCTTATAACGCTGCAAGACACGCTGTACTTCGCGGGCGACAGTGTAATGTTCTTCACCGACAATCTCGGGGTCAAGAATTGTTGAACTCGAATCTAGAGGGTCAACCGCAGGATAGATACCGATCTCGGTTAATGCACGGTTAAGCACGATGGTTGAGTCCAAGTGAGCGAAGGTTGTAGCTGGGGCAGGGTCGGTAAGGTCGTCAGCCGGGACGTAAACGGCCTGGACCGAAGTAATTGAACCTTCTTTGGTTGAAGTAATGCGCTCCTGTAACTGACCCATTTCTTGAGCCAAGTTAGGCTGATAGCCCACAGCTGATGGAAGACGGCCAAGTAAGGCAGAAACCTCAGCACCAGCTTGGGTGAAACGGAAGATGTTGTCGATGAACAGAAGCACGTCGTTACCTTTGTCACGGAAACCTTCCGCAATGGTAAGACCTGACAACGCCACACGAAGACGAGCTCCTGGTGGCTCATTCATCTGTCCGAAGACAAGGGAAGTGTTCTTGATCACGCCTGATTCCTGCATTTCGTGGTACAGGTCGTTACCTTCACGGGTACGCTCACCAACACCGGCGAAAACAGAGTAACCGCTGTGGAATTTGGCGATGTTGTTAATTAACTCCTGAATAAGGACGGTTTTACCGACGCCGGCGCCGCCGAACAGTCCAACTTTACCACCCTTGGTGATAGGACAAATTAGGTCAATAACTTTGATTCCAGTTTCGAGGATTTCGACACTGCCTGACTGGTCGATTAGCGGCGGCGGCGTGCGGTGGATAGGAGCAGAGTCTTTAAAGTTGCCGCCTTGGCCGTCGATTGGCTGGCCGGTGACGTTAAACATGCGTCCCAAGGTGGCATCTCCTACAGGTACGCTAATCGCCTTGCCAGTATCAACAACTTCGACGCCACGCTCTAGGCCATCGGTTGATCCTAGAGATACAGCGCGGACACTCGATTCGCTCAAGTGCTGTGCAACTTCGAGAGTTAGAACGTTACCGTCGAGCTCGACGTGCAATGCATTATAAATAGCTGGTAATGTTTCGGTCGTGAACTCTACGTCCACAACCACGCCGACGATCTGAGTGATCTTGCCGGTCTTGGTTTTTTCCTTAGTTGTTGATGCCATAGTTTCTCCTTATCTCCTATCTTTATGCGTTTAATGCCTCGGCGCCGCCGGTAATTTCTGCAAGTTCCTGCGTAATTGCGGCTTGTCGGGCTGTGTTTAATTCCAAAGTGTAGTCATCGATCAAATCATTAGCGTTGTCAGTAGCATTTTTGGTTGCTAACATTCGCATAGCGTGCTCGCTGGCCAAACTCTCGAGTACTGCCTGCCAAATCTGAGCTTCGATTAGGCGAGTCGTAACTTGATCGATAACGGTCTCAACATCAGGCTCGAAGTTACTGATTGGTAGTACTTCTGATTTATCTTCTGATGGCAATGGTGCAGGCAATAGTTGTAAAGTCTTGGCCTCTTGGACAACAGTTGATTTGAAGTCAGTGAAGATTACATTAACTTCATCCACTTCTTCGTCCTTGTATAGCTCAATAATTGTATTAAGAATTGGGCGGACGTCGTTTGCAGAAGGATGATCGCCAAAAGGTGGATAAACAGCCTTTAGATCAACCCCGCTTAAGCGACGAACGAACTGCGCTCCCTTGCTACCAATTGTAATCACGTGGCTCTTAACTTTTGCGTCTTGGTCGCGCTTAAGGCCATTGGTTAGCTGCTTGAGCACGTTGGCGTTATAGGCGCCAGCAAGACCGGTGTTACTGGTCACAATCAGATACAAACGATTCTTTACGTCGCGCTTCGCGAATAGTGGTTGACGCTCAACTTCGCTGATTGAGCTAAGTCGCTTGAGTAAATCATAGGCTAAATCACTATAGTCCCGGCTGCGCTGGGCATATTCCTGCGCACGCCTAAGCTTACTGGCCGAAACCAGCTCCATCGCCTTGGTGATCTGGCGGGTGCCTTTGATCGAAGTGATCCGGCGCTTAAGAACTATTGTGCTAGCCACTTACTATTTCTCCTTATCCTTCTTGGACTCTTTGTAAGACTCCATGACGGATTTTGCTACTTTGAGCAGCTGCTCGTTTTGCGCATCGGTTGGCTTGTCGCCGGTGTTCAATGCGTCAATTAGCTTAGCGTGCTTACTCTTGAGCTCGCGGTGAAGTGCAGCTTCTGCTGTCTTAACCTTATCAATTGGCACGATATCGAATGCGCCTTGGCTGGCTGCATAGAGGCTGGAGTACATTTCCCAAATTGAGTATGGAGAGTACTGAGGCTGTTTTAGTAGCTCAGTTAGGCGTTGACCACGCTCAATAATTTTGCGGGTTTCGGGGTCAAGATCAGTCGAGAACTGACTAAAAGCAGCTAGTTCGCGGAACTGAGCGAGTTCAAGCTTCAAGCTACCACTAACAGATTTGATCGCCTTGGTCTGGGCGTCACCACCCACACGCGATACAGATAGACCAACCGAGATAGCAGGTCGAATACCCTGGTAGAACAAGTTAGTCTCAAGGAAAATCTGACCGTCAGTAATTGAGATAACGTTGGTTGGAATGTAAGCACTAATATCTCCAGCTTGGGTCTCAATAATCGGCAAGGCAGTTAATGAACCGCCGCCGAGCTTGTCGTTAAGCTTTGCTGCGCGCTCTAGAAGGCGGGAGTGTAGGTAAAAAACATCACCCGGGTAGGCTTCGCGTCCTGGTGGACGGCGAAGGAGTAGCGACATCTGGCGGTAAGCTGAAGCATGCTTGGTCAAATCATCGTAAATAATCAAAGCATGTTGCTTGTTGTCGCGGAAATATTCGCCCATGGCTGCACCAACATATGGGGCAAGGTAAAGCATAGCGGCCGGATCAGCTGGGCTGGTAGCAACGATGATAGTTTGCTCCATAACGCCTTCGCGCTTCAAGCGCTCCTGAAGTGCTGCGATCTTAGATAGCTTCTGTCCAACGGCAACATAGATGTTAATAACCCCTGATTTTTGGCGGGCCTGGTTAACCATGGTGTCGACGGCGATGGCTGTTTTACCAGTCTGGCGGTCACCAATGATCAGCTCGCGCTGGCCGCGCCCGATAGGCACGGTTGAGTCGATGGCCATAAGACCGGTCATCAATGGCTCGTGCACGCCCTTACGTGACAATACATCTGGAGCAGGGCGCTCAACGCGGGATTTGAGCTTAGCTTTGATTGGCTCGCCACCGTCGAGGGCGCGGCCCAGCGGGTCAACCACGCGTCCAACAAGCTCTGGACCAACGGGGACTTCTAGGACCTGACCGCTCAGGCGGACTTTGGCTCCGGCTTTGACTGAGCTGTCGTCGCCGAGGAGTACGGCTCCGATTTCATCTTCGCCGAGGTTGAAGGCAAAAGCAGTTACTTTGCTGCTGTCTGCGCCTTCGATTTCTAGCATTTCGTTATAGCCGGCTTTGCTAAGTCCATAGACCCAGGCAATACCGTCACCAACGCGGGTGACTACGCCAACACTTTCTATCTCTGGACGTTCCTTAAGCTCGGCAATTGCGGCTCGGATATCGTCGGATAGTTCTTTAATCGATAGTTCGGGCACGATTTAATCCTTTCCAGTGGTTGTTAACTGTTTAAACTTATTCAATTTGGCCTCTACAGAGAGGTCGAGTTGCTGATTTGGTAACTCCAAACGTACTCCACCGATGATATCTTCATCATGAATCGGCGTTACTACGATTTGCTTGGCGTTTGGATACACCTTGGCCACCTGTGATTCGATCTCGGCAATAACAGTAGGGCTAAGCTCGTGGGCACTCGAAGCGATTACTTCAACTACTCCTGACTCAGCACGGTTCTCTTGTACATCGCGCATGATCGAATCAAGCTCACTGACACGGCGCTCACTTAATAAGTAAGCTGCAACCTCACGACTTAACTCGGCGGTATCTGCACCGGCTAGAGTCTTGTCGGCGATGGTTTTAGCTACGCGTGTCCTTGGAGTTTTCATACAGCAGCTCGATCCTTCAAGGCTTTATCAATCAATGCCGCATCTTTTTTGGCATCGACTTTTTCTTCTATGATTGCCTCTGTAGCATCAGAGATCAGGTTAACGATTTCGGACTCAAGCTGTTTGCGAGCTCGGGCAGTATCCTGTGCAATTCGCGATTCGGCTTCTTTTTGGATGCCGGCAGCTTTGGTCTTGGCTTTTTCTTCAGCCTCTCTGATGGTTTCTTTGGCCGTGTCTTGAGCACTGGCAATGATGGCATCGGCTTTTTTACGGCCTTCCTGAAGGGTTTTTTCGACTTCATCATCAAGCTTAGCGCGCTCTTTTTGCATCTCTTCGCCAAGCTTTACGCCGCTCTCTATGATCTGCCTGCGTTCTGTTAGAACTTTAATGATCGGCTTGAAGGCATACTTCTTCAAGATCAAAAAAGCCAAAATGAAGGTAATCAGCTGGATGATGAAGGCTTTGCCGTCAACACCTAGGGCGCCAAGA
>CAZYJC010000004.1:72264-74073 GCA_964647765.1 uncultured Candidatus Saccharibacteria bacterium
GAAGGTAATCAGCTGGATGATGAAGGCTTTGCCGTCAACACCTAGGGCGCCAAGACCTGACTCTGATGATGTTTCAGCGAAATTAGTTAATAGTGGGTGCATTTATATTCCAGTTTCCTACTTAACAATGAAGGTTGATGCGAATGCTAATAGACCGAAAAGCTCAACGATAGCCACGAAGATCAGAGCCTGACCTAAGAACTTGCTAGCTTCTGGGTTGCGACCCACAGCTGATAGGTAACTGCCACCGATGATACCGATACCGATAGCTGGTCCGATAAAACCGCCACCGATCATCAAACCTTTGGCGATGACCACTGTGTTTACTGCTTCTGCAATAATCATTAATTACTCCTTATTATTAATTACTTGTTTAATACCAAACTAAGCCGACCCATGAGCCTTGACCTCAGTTTTTCCTGATTTAATTGTTCCAGGATCAGTTTCATCGGTCAAGTCATCCTCCTCATGATGAGCTGACGTGCCATTTACCGAAATGGCCAAATACATAACGCTCAGGATTACAAAAATGTAAGCCTGAAGCGCGGCAACTAGGAATTCAAGCAAGGTGAATGGTAGAGCAGTCACTGGCGCAGCGACTGAACCTAGGTATGCAAACACGGCGATGACAATTTCACCAATAGTAATGTTAAGGAAAAGTCGAAGCGCCAAGCTTAGCACCCTCGTCAGGTCAGTGAACATTTCAAGTAAACCAATCGTGAAGAACAGGGGATTCTTCGGGCTGCCGATGAAAAAATGGCGCAGATATTTACGGAAACCGCCAGCCTCGCGAACAGAGGCTGTATAAACAAGACCCATGGTTACAAGTGCTATCGCAAACGTACCGTTTAGGTCGCCGGTATAGGGTCGAAACAGCGGTGCATCAGACGCTCCGCGGAACCCTTCACCTACTATCGGCAACAGTCCGAGCCAGTTATTGAATAAGATGAAGAAGAACAAGGTAACAAAGAAGGGCACGTATTTGCGCCCCTTAGCTTTATCATCGAATGCGTTCTCTACGAGATTAGTAATAAAGTCCACGCCCACTTCGACGACTTGTATCAGCCCACCTTTAGGCTTAATGGCGACTTTTTTGGCAGCCCAAACCATTAAGATGATGATTATAACTGCCGCAATCCAGCCATATAAGATCGAGTTTGTTACAGTAAGCCCGCCAATATCGATGCTGTGCGCTGGCGCAACGTGGACATTGGGTCCTGATTCGGCGAATCTGCTGAGCAGGACACTAAACATTATTTAGTGTCCTTCCTGTTAGTTGAATTTGGTCCATACATATCCATTTGTTTCCACATGATATATCCGGTTCCGGCCATCGCAACAATGAAGCCAAGAATAGTTAATGTTGGTGAAACATCCAAGCGTTTATCAAGCTGCGAACCCAGTAGAATCGGCACCAACACTACAATCGCGAGCTGCCAACTCATACTCAGTGCGGCTGCGATAAATTCTGAAGTGGGATTATGTGCTTTATTGGCCGAGTTTTTCGGCTGTGATCCCCGAGTAGGCGAGGGCGTCTTAATAGGCGCGGTCGTCTGTTTCATTCCCTTATATCATAACAGATGTGATCTTTCTCACGCAAGGGTATATTTTAGCTGACCCAGGAGCCTTTACTTTATTTTGTATAGTATGTAAAATTGAAGCTATGAGTAACGATAACGCAAAGATTACAATTTACGGCGCAGAATGGTGTCCGCCCTGCCACATGACCAAGAATTATCTGAAGAGTCTTGGGGTAGATTATAAATATGTCAATGTCGACGAGAGCCCAGAAGGCGGCTTAAAGGCTGT
>CAZYJC010000005.1:0-48610 GCA_964647765.1 uncultured Candidatus Saccharibacteria bacterium
AACGGGTTCTGGTCCCGTGATCGGGGGTTCGAATCCCTCATCCCCAGCCAATTTTTCTCTTTCTGTTTTATTGAATCGGCCATGTTGGACCCTAAAACCTATACATGAAATTAGCACTCTTGACATGAGAGTGCTAATTTTCTATATTGTTTGTAGAGGCTTTTATGCTTCTCTTAGTAATAAATATGAAAGGAGAAATATATGAGTAATCTTGTAAGATGGGATCCATTTGCTGAACTGAGCGCTCTTCAAAAGCAGTTCTTTGGGGATGATTGGATGACTCCGCTTAAAGGGGTGAATATACCAACAACTGATGTCTATACCAAAGAAAATGAATTAGTTGTAGAGGCGCATTTGCCCAACTTTGACCAGAAGGATATTAATATTCAGATTGAAGATGGTGCACTAATCGTCAGTGCTGAGAGACACGAAAAAGAGGAAGATAAAGGTAAGAAATACGTGGTACGGGAAAGCTCAAGTAGCTTTTACAGGCGCATAGCCTTACCAAAACGAGCTGATGCAGATAAAATTGACGCTCAGTTAAATGATGGGGTTTTAAAGGTTAGAGTACCTTTGACGCCACTACCTGAACCGAAGAAGATAGCTATATCTTCGAAGAGCAAGTAGAACTATTTTTGGTAGATGTTAAAAAAGAGGGGCTGAATTGCCTCTCTTTTTTATTTCATTACCGGAGCGTAGTTTATAATTAAGGTTTTGCACTGAGCTACCACGCTCAGCCAAGATTGACAATTATCATGCTTTAGTTAATAATTCCAGTTGAAATCTTGAAATAACAAAAATGAAAATAAACAAATTAAACAGCTTAGGCGCATCGCACATTTTAGTGGCACTACTAGCTGTTGTGACTGTAGGCGTTGCAGGGACATATCTTATGGTTGCTAGCCATGCAGATACGCCAACTATAATGTTTGATTCGGCCGATCCCCGTCGAATCCCTCCTAATGCTAAAGTCGTTGCTTCTTACGTAGGGAGCCAAGTCGGTTATAAGATCGCCAAAGAGAAATTTCCTCACGCAATATTAATATCAATCAACGAAACCCCTGGTAGCGAAGAATCGGCAGATATATGGGGCATAGAGCCAAATGCAAAAACAATTTCACAAACCATCAACGCTATTGCTGACGGCAAAGCTAAGGGTGCGTATGGCACGCAGTCGGATTTGAACGCAGTAAGACATGGTCTAAACGCCAGAGGCATCGCAAGATCATCCTATGTTCTTTGGCTTTCCGGTGCAGGAACCCGAAACTTTAAACATATACCCGATGGCGATGATGCTCACCAATATAAATACGTCCCACATAAATACGATGTATCAAAAATTTCACCTAATTTTTTGGCAACTCTGGGCAAAACCAGCGCCGGCAAAGGTAAAGGTACCAAGCCGCTAAAATCCAAATCTAATAACTCATCTAAAAATTACGGCAAGGTAATAATTAACTCTCAAATACAAACAACCACGACTAGCGGCAAAAAAACGCTGAAAAATAAGGGCAATGTACAGGTTAAACTCATAAGTGCCAGCTCCACTGCAAGTTGTCGTCATCTGAACGTAAGATACGTACCAAAACAAATCGCTAGCAAAAAATATGTAATATATAGCGGTCCGACTGATGCGGATAAAAGCCACAGGTCTAATCTGGGCAAAATACACTTAGATAGCTGTAGCGCTGGGACTTACCGAGTAGTGCCCGTGCTGAGTGATAGCTACAAGCTAGTAAAAGTCACAAGTCCAATAAAAGTTAAAAAAGGCAGTCCAACAAAAGTCAAAATAGTTATTACTAAGGTTGATGGCGCCGACGCAAACGCTAGCAGTTTACCTGCTCCAGCTGAGCAACAATCACTTCAAACCGTGCCCGTTGATCCAAACAATCCTGATGCAGCTAGCAACAACCCCGATCCAAACGCTAAGTTAGATCCAGGCCAATAATCTTCTAACGATTTTGATTTTGGGCGCGTTTCCTTCTGGCAGGATCTAGTTCTGATTTTCGAAGTCTTAGGCTCTTTGGGGTTACCTCCAAAAGTTCGTCGTTTTCTATAAAATCAAGGCATTCTTCTAGACTAAATATGGTTGCTGGTGTCAGCTGGACCACTCCATCACTACTACTGCTACGCATATTTGTGAGCTGCTTAGCCTTACAAACATTCATTTCTAAATCATCAGCCCGTTTATTTAGACCAACTATCTGGCCGGCATAGACTTTTTGGGCTGGCTCTACAAAAGTTTCACCTCTCTCCTGGGCTGCTTGAAGCGAATATGGAGTAGTAACGCCAGTTTCGTAGGCGATCAGAACTCCGTTCCTGAGCTGCTGGAGCGGTTTGCCGATAGGCTCGGCGCCAATATTCAGAGAATGCATTACGACTGTACCCTTGGTATTAGTAAGAAGAACATTTCGCATACCCAAAAGAGCACGCGTTGGCATTGTATATACAAGTTTAGTAACTCCTTTGGGACTGGCAAATTGCTCTTTGAGGGTTGCTTTGCGCGCTCCAAGCTCCATCTGCACTGCGCCGACGTGTTCTGCCGGGACTTCTATAATAACTTCTTCGATTGGCTCCATCGTAACCCCATCTTTTTCAAAAGTAACAACCTGCGGCCGTCCAACTTCGAATTCGTAACCTTCTCGTCTCATTGATTCAATTAGCACGCTCAGGTGAAGCTCGCCTCTACCCGAAACCAAAAAGCCTATGCCTTCTTCCTCTACCCTAAGGCCGACGTTGGTTTCGAGCTCTTTCTTAAGTCGCTCGCTAATCTGACGGCTTGTATTAAATTCGCCTTCAAGACCTTTAAATGGACTTGTATTTGGGCCCAGATAAATTTTGAGTGTGGGGGATTCAACTTCCATTACCGGCAGAGCGTCAGGATGATCAACGTCTGCTATTGTTTCACCGATAAGAGCTTCAGAAATACCAGTTAACTGGACGATATCGCCCGCAACGCCAAGTGATACTTCAAATTTGCTCACACCTTGGCTCATATATACACTATCAACTTTTGCCTTAGAAGTTGTTCCGTCTTTTTTGCATAAAACAACTTGATCGCCAGCCTTTATTTGGCCACGAGAGATTCTGCCGATTGCATACTTACCTTTATAGCTATCCCATCCAAGAGCAGTAACTAGCATCTGGAAGGGCTTATCAGATTCAATTTTAGGAGCCGGTACATGCGTAACAATAGCTTTAAAAATCGGTTCAAGATCGGCGTCTTCTTCGCTATTGGCTGGCGGCGAAGACCAAGACTTACCGTCACGGCCAATTGCATAATAGACTGGGTAGTGAAGTTGGTCCTCATGTACCGCGAGCTCGAGGAACAAGTCCGCCAACTCATCTTCTACTTCACTAATGCGTGAAGCAGGTTTATCGATTTTGTTAATTATTACAATCGGTTTTAATTCTGCTGCAAGTGCTTTGCCAAGCACAAATTTAGTCTGTGGCATTGGGCCCTCTAGAGCGTCAACAATCAAAATACATCCATCTGCCATATTCAGAGTACGCTCCACTTCCCCGCTAAAATCAGCATGTCCGGGCGTATCAATAATATTTACACGATACTCCCCGTGCTGGACGGCAGTAACCTTGGCGGTAATCGTGATACCGCGCTCTCTCTCTTGGTCCCCACTATCCATAATCAAATCTTGAGTCATCTCACTCTGATTATCGCGAAAAGTTTTTGACTGCTTTAATAAACCGTCGACAAGAGTTGTCTTACCGTGGTCGACGTGGGCAATGATCGCTATGTTGCGAATTTTTTTGGGGTCTTGGGGTTGTTGCATTATTGTTTCGTAAACTAAGCTAATAGCCTTTAATTGTATTATGACATTAAACGCTACTTTTTTCTAATATTTTGGCTGGTTTGATTACTTCGGCACAATAATGCATTCCCAGTCATAAGTTCTTGGGTCAGAAAGCACACCACCCGCGAGATCATCGTTCCTGGCAAACTGGCTGGCGTAACTTCTCACGGCTTCGATTTTTGATCTAGAAACACCCTCAGACAACCTCCTAGGCACAACTGCTGCTGTGGACCCCAATATCGCTTCAACCGTGTCATTAGGGATTTTATATGGCCAGTTATGTGTTTGATCTGCCGATACTGCGTATGGTATATCTGCATAAAACACTACCTTCCTGCCTAACTTCATAAATCGCTTAATAGCTTCCCGAGTCAGAATGTGATCTGGGTGCTCATATGTGAAACTGAAGCCTAATGGGGCGAGAATCACTGCTCGTGGGTCTAGTATTTGTCTTAAATCTTCAAATAATTCAGTATCGGTCAATTCATCACCTTCGCGAAAAACCGTGTCAAGATATTCCAAATTCAAAATATTTGCGCCGGTACCGTCTAAGGCAATTTGGTTTTCTTGTACACGAGTTTCAATTGCCTCTCTAGAGTTACCAAACCCAGTTGAAATGTCCCATTCGCTTGGTTGCTCGTCAGCCGGATATCCACCGAACAGTGTTGTTACTCTACTATTAGGCTGAATAAGTTGCCAACAGCTATACGCCGCGTCATCAAAATGAGGCGATATTATTTCAAGATTTGTGGCTGCAATCTCTTCCTGAATGCGTGCCATATGTTATCCAACAGACCAATGTTTAGTGCTTTTTTGCGCATGGTATCCCGTTAAATATATTGTTTGCCACAGAATATCTAAGCTAGTGCCGTCAATTCCTTGCTCTGCAATTTTTCGCATAATATTTCTTGGCTTAGCACCTTCGAATATGCTGCGGACAATATCTTGGACTTCTTCATCAGGCAGCCTGTCAGGAGTGTTTTCAATACTTAATCGCTTACCAATGCCGTACAAAAAAGCCGCCTTGAGTTCGTGTTGCAAACTCACGGGATCGTGGTTGATCACAGCTTCTGGCACAAACTCTATAGGTACTTTTGCCTGTTGCGCACGATAATTAAGATCTGCATCCTCAGTCCATCTTATTAGTGGATTAAATAAATAGCCTCTGCATAAAGCAGTTACTTCTTCTCTTCTTATTGCCAAACCAGGATTAGTAACATATTGTGGCTGGCTATTAAAAATATTTCTGTGTCGGGCTATTACGCCTGAGAGAAAAGAGTCTTCTCTAAATACAACTCTACCTTTCGCTAAAACGTTATCCAATAACGCCTCTCGAAGTTTTCTGATTGAACCTGGCTCAAACCAAGTATCGGAATCCATGACAATAACGTTGTCATGTTCAGCCTCTTCGACACTAAGTTGAGTACTTTTTGCAATATTGCCAAATTCAGTTACTGTGTAGGGCAATCCCCTGTCTTCCAAAATTGACTCGATAGCAGGATTTGGTGTCACAACAACATTGACGCTGACATCGTCATCTATACTATCTAGACATCTGACTATTAAAGGATCGTTTGCGCACTTTAGAGCGATGCTACAGCCAGGCAATTCTGACGGATATGTTTCAACAGCGGTCATAAAGTCTCCATTTGTATAACTATTATTACATATTTTCAAATTTATTGTATATGTATTTGGGGTTATAATTAATGTGTGGAAACTTACGAACTACTGAAGGTTAATGGCCACAACTTAGCCACAACTTATTTGAACGCAAATAGTAAAAATGTAGTTATTTTTTGTCATGGATATAGGAGCAGCTCGATAGGCCCAAGTAGATTGTTTGTCCGTAGCGCACGATTGTTAGCAAAATTTGGCATTTCTTCGATCAGATTTGATCAGTTTGGCAGCGGCAACTCAGAGGGGGATTTTTTTGACTCTAGTTACGAAGACTGGGTTAGAACAACAGTTGAGCTTGCAAAAATGTATTTAGACAAGGGATACAAGGTGGCACTCTTAGGACAAAGCATGGGAGGATCAACAGTCATTTCTGCAGGTTCGATATTAGATAGCATCAATGCAGTTGTTTCTTGGGTACCAGATCCAAGTGTAGATAAATTCTCCTTACCAAAAAGCGGCATATTCGAGGAGTGCGGTGAAATTGTCAGTGCACAATATTGGCAAGAAGCCCATAAGATGGGTATTGCGAGTCAGCTAAAAAAATTAGAAGTCCCTGCATATATACTCCAAGCAGAAGATGACATTTATGTTTCAAACGAAAATCATGACGCAATTTTTGCTAATGCTGGTCCTGAGCATTCAATCGAAAAAATAAAAGGGCTGACTCACAGCGCATGGCCCTATGAGCAGGCGCAATCTATTATGGTAAAAAGTGTGGACTTCATTCGACGTGAGCTTGAAGGCAAAGAATATTTACTAAAAACATTGGAGTTAGTCGCATTCCTCAGAACGCACAACATCGATCCCCTAGTATATGGATCCTTGGGAGCATCCCTATACCTGGGTAATTTCAAAGAATTCGATGATATTGACCTTTTGGTAGATTCTAAGTATGTTAAATCCGACTGGAATAAGCTAATAAAAATAATGGGATTGGCTGGATATACGATGATCGATGAGTCAGAACATGAATTCAAAAATGATAATGGTGTTGTGGTAGCTTTCGCGGATATAGAAATATTGCGTCGTGACGGCATTATTAAAAACGACTCTAGAGCCTTTGCGTCCATACCAGTGGGCGGTACCTTTATCCGAACTTTGCCAGCAACTGGCTTTATAAAAGCATACGAATTTAGCCAAAAAGATGGCTATAGATTGAATGTGAGAGGCAAAAAAGATCGTGATGTAATTCTTAGACTACAAAGCTATGTAGAAAAACTACCTTAGCTTTCGTACTCTAGAGGATCATCAACGCCTAAGTCGCGAAATGCCCTCAGCCTAGACGCGCAATTAGTACATTCACCGCACGCAATTGACTGATTATTATTGTGGCACGACCAGCTCAATTCCAGCGGAGCGCCCAACTCTAACCCAAGTTCGATAACGCCCGTTTTGTCCAAATTTATCAACGGTGCAACAAGGTCAATTTCAGTCTCAGTCATCGTGCCTTCTCTTACTACTTGCTGAAATGCATCAAGAAAAGCCTGACTATTGTCTGGGCATGTCGTGTCCCCGGCTGTACTACCGATTAAAACAGCCGTTGCTTCGACATTTTCTGCAAGCGCTACACCTGCCGACAACAAACATGCATTTCGGAAAGGCACATACTCAAGTTTGCGATTTGCTGAAACGAGTCTTGTTTCTTCCTCAAACAATGCCGAGGTACCAATACGCCTCATCCAAGTAAGGTCGATAACTTCTGCGGATTGAGGCTGGTAAAATTCGCAGAGGTCAAAAAATGACTTTTTCTCTCGATCAACAGTCTTCTGGCCATAGTCTGCAAACAAAAAATGGCTTTGATCGAACTCTTGTGACATATATGCGGCTACGACCGTTGAGTCTAAGCCACCGCTAATTAAACCGGCTGCTATCGTTTCAGTAGACATTATTTAATAACACCTCTCCATTGGGCTCGAGAAGTTGGTGTTTCAAATAGCTCAACCTCGTAGAGAGTAAGCTCTGAATTTAAATTATCAAGCGCCTCTAATATTTGTCTTGCTAAGTAATCTACTATGTTTTCTGCAGTTGGGATAAAATCAACTTTGACTAGCTTAATGTCTGGATTTAACTTGGCAAATTCAGACATAATTTGGTCATTCTTCGAATACATAAAAGCATGATCCAATTTGCTAATAATGGGGCTGATTATCTTTTTAAACTCGCTGAAATCAATTATCATCCCAGCATCTGGACCGGCGTCATTTTTTTGAACTGGACCTTCAACACTAACTACAATTTTGTATCTATGACCGTGGAGATTTTTACATAGCCCGCTGTGGTTCACCAGTCTGTGACCCATGTCCCATTCAAAAGATTTGGATATTAAAATCATCTTTCAGTTCTCGCAATATTCTTGAATTCATTGATATAGTGCTCGTACTTCTGCTGATCACCCAAGATAATAAAAGTATCCGTTAAGCTTGCCGGCCTTTCTACTCCACGAATCGTCATACAGGTATGTTGCGCGGTTATTCTCAGCATTACAAGATCAGACTTCAGTGTATCGCGAAAGAATTCTGCCAGCTGCTTTGTTAAGCGCTCTTGTACTTGCAGACGCTTACTAAAAACATCTATGATTCTGGCAAATTTTGATAATCCAAGAATTTTATCGCTTGGCAAATATGCAACATCAACTGAACCAAAAAACGGTAACAGGTGGTGTTCGCATAAACTACTGAAGGTTATATCTTTAACAATTATTAAATCTTCGTATCCATCGCTGGAGAATAGTTTAATCTGGTCACTGGGATCCGCTTTGTATCCAGCAAGACATTCATCTATTTGCTTAATGAATCGTGAAGTAGTCTCAGATGTGCCATTGGTGCCAAAATCAGATGAAATGCTCTTAAGATAATTCTCTAATGCAACTTGTAACTTATTTATATCGTCACTCATGGATCGATTGCCTCATTATTAAGGAGAATCTAAAATTACCACACTTGACTAATGTTTGTAAATTGTTTTTAGTATTTGACTTTTTGGGTGTATTATTTAATTCATGAATGTTTTAGGAGTTAATGGTATCCAGCCACGTAGTCACGATGCTAGCGCCTGTCTAGTAAATGGACAAGAAATCGTTGCATTTGCAGAAGAAGAGCGATTTATACGAAGCAAAAGAGCTTTCGATAGGAACCCAACAGAATCTCAAACCTATTGTTTGCAGTCGGCCGGAAACAGAATCGCTGACGTTGATGTAATAACATTTGGCTGGAAGGGCTTAGCCGAAATGGATGCAACTGATATTCTTCCGCAACAATACTTACAAGATCTTAATGATAAATTACCTGTTATAGAAGTAGAACACCATGAAGCTCACGCGGCAAGCGTTTTTTACACATCACCTTTTGAAACCGCTGCAGTGCTTGTAATTGATGGCCAAGGCGAAAACGAAAGCACTACCATCTGGTCGGCAGATAATAGAGGACTTACTAAACTTCAATCTGAACCAGTTGACAGATCTCTTGGATATTTTTATGGAGCAGTTTCCAAATTTTGTGGTTTTGGTAGTTTTGGCGCAGGCAAGCTAATGGGGCTTGCACCTTACGGTGAGCCGCTCTACGTCGAACGCCTGGCTGAGATATATGAAGCAATGACATTGCCTCAACAAGATGGCCATGATTCACAAGACATCTATTTCGAAAGGTTCATTGCTGAGTTAGAAAAACAAGGTTTTAAACCTGCCCAATATTCATACATATTTAATGAAGCTACCGCTCAGGTGCGGCCTGAGCCTGAACTTACACAAGCACATAGAGATTTAGCAGCATCGGCGCAAAAATTCCTTGAGTCAAAAGTTCTTGACTTGGCAAATCAAGCCAAAAAGCTAACAGGACTTACTAATTTGTGCATGGCCGGCGGAGTAGCCATGAATTGTGTGACTAATTCTCAAGTTCAAGATTCCGGGCTTTTTGAGGATGTCTTTGTGCAACCTGCGTGCGAAGACTCAGGAATGGCCTTAGGGTCTGCGCTTGCTGTAACTAGACAAAAAACACCGCTCGATAGTGTGTACCTCGGTCCGAGCTTTGATGACAAACTTATTGAAGAGCTACTACAAAGTTATGGCATACCTGCAAGAAGATCAGAAAAAATCTCTGAAGACGTGGCACAGCTTCTAGCAAGAGACCTAATAGTTGGATGGTTTCAGGGAGGTATGGAATTTGGGCCAAGGGCATTAGGGGGTAGGAGCATTCTTGCCAACCCTTCCAGTACCCAGACTCGAGATAGAGTTAATAAAGTTAAGTCGCGTGAAAGCTGGCGACCTTTTGGTCCAAGTGTTATTGCCGAGGAAGCTGCAAATATTTTTGTAAATTCCCACGAATCAAGTTACATGCTCAGATCATTCGCTGTTAAAGACGAGTGGCGAAAAAAGATGGCTGGAGTAGTACATGTGGATGGATCAACTAGACCACAAACTGTTACGCAGCAAGCTAATAAGCCATTCTATGAAACACTTGAAGAGTTCTTTCGGCTGACTGGATTGCCTGGCGTAATAAATACCTCATTCAATGATTATAATGAGCCGATTGTTGCAAAACCCCAAGATGCAATTAAAACATTTTATAGTACTGGGCTGGATGCGCTTGCAATTGGGAATTTTTTAATTCAGAAAAGTTAAAAAATGACATCTATAATACCCACATCAAAAAATCTGGTGGGAAATACGCCCCTACTAAAACTAAGCAGCATAAGTGAAGAACTTAACTTAGATGTCTATGGAAAATTGGAAATGATGAATCCAAGCGGCAGCATGAAAGACAGAGCCGCAAGTAGCATGATAAAGCATGCTCTTAAGGAGAATAAAATAAACCATCAATCTACAATCATTGAGTCAAGCTCAGGCAATATGGGCATAGCGCTTGCACGCATTTGCAGCGAAATGGGGCTGAAGTTTATTTGCGTTACCGACATTAAAACAAATCCTAAGACCATTGCTGCTATCAAAGAATACGGCGGAGTTGTTGATTTAGTAAGCGGCGGCATGTATTCCACTGACCTGTTATCTCTACGCTTAAAAAGAGTCAGGGAGCTGATAGCATCGACACCTGGGGCTTATTGGCCTAACCAATACGAAAACTATAATAATGCCAGGGGATACGCTCAACTCATGAAGGAGCTTGTAGCTGAACTCGGAACGGGAATAGATTACATTATTTGTGCTACTGGTACTTGCGGTACACTGAGAGGCTGCCGTGATTATATAAAATCCAAAGGCTTGGACACCAAAACAATTGCAGTAGATGCTGAAGGTAGTGTTATTTTTGGCAATAAGCCTGGACTGAGGCATATACCCGGACACGGTTCTTCGATAAGACCAGTATTATTTAGCAATGACCTTGCTGATCACGTTATTCATGTCAGCGACTCCGAGGCCATAAATGGTTGTTATAAGTTGTTGCGAAAAGAATCAATATTGGCTGGCGGGTCTACGGGAGCAATTATTGCTGCTATAACCAAGATGTCAGAGTTTATTCCAACCAAATCCAAGGTCGTCATAATAGTAGGCGATGACGGCAAGCGCTACCTTGACACCATATACAGTGAATCATGGAGAAGTAAGAGGCAAATAATTTCAGGAGGTTTTGTTAATGCATCCTCCGTCCAATAGTATCCTTGCGATAGATTCAAAAAGTATAGACAAAATTTTATCCAGCAAGCCAGACACTATATTGGAGCTTGTTAAAAATGCATATATTGCTCACGAAATAGGTGAAACAATACTGCCTTTTTCTGGATTTCTCAGACCGGATGCTAACGGACCGCAAAGAATAATTAGTTTACCGGCGCACATTAGTAAGGGTAAAGATTTTTTGCAGCCGATTACCGGTATCAAGTGGGTATCGTCATTCCCAGAAAATCGTAAGAAAGGTCTCCCCCGAGCCTCCGCGCTTATTGTTTTGAATGACAGTCAGACAGGACGTGCCTATAGCATTATGGATGCCACAAAGATCAATATCTATCGTACAGCAGCGAGCGCAACGTTGGCATGCAAACTATTACTTAAAAAACCACCAAAAAAAATAGCAATAATAGGCGCAGGCCCTATCAATCAACAAACAATGATTAATCTTAAGTGGCAGTTCCCTTCAATTCAAACAATGGAGATATTTGATAAAATCGCAGGGTCAACAAAAAAGCTTATACAATCGGTTCAGCTTAAAGACTGCTCTGTTCAAGAGGCCTCAAGCCTTCAACTTGCTGCGAAAAATGCCGACATTGTCTCAATAGCTACTTCAGCGTCATCACCCCATATCTTCAACCCAGAGATTTTCGAAGAAGGAGCTATTATCTTACATATTTCTTTAAGAGACATTGCCCCCGAAATTATTAAACAATCATTCAATATTGTCGATGATAGATTTCATGTAAACCGCGAACATACCAGTATTAATCTAAGCTCGAAGAAGGAAGATATAAGCGATTTACCAAACTCTACTATCGGAGAAATTTTGTTGGGCAAAACCAAGGTTAGCTCTAAATACAAACTAAATATTGTCTCACCTTTCGGCTTGGGAATACTTGACCTTGCATTAGCAGATTATGTTTACCAAAATGCGATCAAACAAGGACTGGGCACTGAGTTAGCTGATTTCTTAGATCGATCATAGAGCGCTAAGTATTGCAATAACATAATTTTGTATTTTGGACATTTTATGCTATTGTATGCTTATGACAAGGTCTGAATTTGACATTGGCCAAGATCCTTTTTCCGCACCAGGCATGGGTCCCGCAACTCGTATAGGTCAGCATCTACTTACTGACGAGGTAATTATCGAACAGATTGCGGGTACGGTACCTGCTAACTCACTTTGTGTTGAAATAGGACCAGGTTTTGGCGCTCTAACTCAAAAGTTATTACAGCGAGGTGACCAAGTAGTTGCCTACGAAGTTGATGAACGAGCAAAGCCTCATTTAGACCAGCTAGATGGCTCAGACAAACTGACTGTTCATTGGAAAAGCTTTTTAGACGCTAATGTTACCGAAATCAATGGCCAGGGAGATTTTCACATAGTGGGCAATATACCGTTTCATATCTCCGAACCACTTATAGTAAAATTGTCCAAAATCAATTTCGAAACCGCTGTTTTACTTGTAGGCGATAAACTTGCTCGTGCAATAACACAGACTGACCCTGGCCATGAAGACTGGAGTCGAGTTTCCCTGATTACACAGGCTTACTTTGAAACAAATCGATTAATGGATGTCGATAGGACAGCCTTCTTTCCCCCTCCAAGAGTTGATGGCGCCGTAATAACACTTACTCCACTTGAGCGAAGCGAGACAAACTGGCAAAGCAACCCAATACTAATGTGTTACCGGGCTATTGCAGAAGCGAACGCAGACAATAGCACCTTAGCTAGTGCACTTAAAAACATAATGATCGATTCAAAGGGCAAAATAGAAGCCGGCGACAGTGACCATGTTTTGGGCAATCGCAGGCAGCGCCGCGCTGGGAGAGCTGCCCTCAAAGAATATGCAACACAATATAATTTAGGAGGAGATTTTGAAGCACAAGATCGTCAACCCGTAAGCATACCTGAGAGCATATTCAGCATATTATCTAAAAGTATTGATCCAGGCATACTTAGCAAACCACTAAGCGGCGTAAATAACCAGGAGCTCAAAAAAGTTTGTGCTGTAATCAATGCCGCTGTTAATAAGCGTACAAAAACTAAGTCGCTCTAGTATTACCAAACCAAAAAATTTGATTTCGGGCAGTTACTCTACACCCTATTTCTGAGGCTATTTCCAGCAATCGATCATCTCTTGCAGTTAAAACCTCTGGTTCTACGCCCTCACTCATTAGAAGAACTTGATCATAAGAAATTTCTGTTTGGTCAACTATTTCTTTAACTTCTTTAATATCGTCGTCATTGGTAATTACAAATTTGAACCAGCTATTTGGTAACGCTGCTATTCTATTCAATACCCCCACTCTGTAACGAGATTTTAGTTTATTGCCGCTGCTAGCCAATTTTGGCGAACAATTGAACTGCGCTCGCTCAAGTTCCGATTGTGGCGCTATTGTGCCATTTGTTTCTATTTCTATCGCCCAATCAGTGAACCTGCCGGCGAGATCTATAAGCTTGGACTGTTGCAGTAAAGGCTCACCTCCTGTCAAAACAAGCCTTCCAGGTTCTGAGGGTGAAAATTTCCTGTCCCACTTTGCTCTGATCTCTGCCTCAAGTTCACCGACTGATACCTGTCTTTGCTCTTGCCAGTATTCGCGAGTTGTTCTATCCCACGTGTACCAAGCGTCACATTGCCAACCAATTCCATCACGACCGCAGTGTAAATTGCAGTTTTGTAACCTAACAAAAACCGAAGGCTGCCCAGCAGTTACACCTTCACCTTGCAGCGTTGCAAACACACCATCACCACTAAGCAATAAATTTTCAGAAGATGTTGCCGCATTTTGCCTCTCTTCCGTTGTGGGTACGTAGTTATTGATCATAAAATGTTTTCAACTCTTATCAAATCTAAAGTTTACTGATTTAAATACTTTTTTGTCATTGAGTCAATATCAGTTGCAGGAACTAATAGCGCTAAAACTGGTTGTTTTTGTAAAAATATTATTGACTTTTTAATCTTATGCTTATATAATATATTTAATGACAAGTCCTCACAGCGTGGCCGCGGAGTCTCAGCTAGCAAATGAACAGGCACTATCCAACCCTCAGTCATCCGGATTAATCGATCGACTAAAGGGAGGTTTTAGGTTTCTAAATGTTGCCCGGCAAGTTATCGGACCCTTGAACACTGCTCATGCTATTCATGACCGTATCAGACTTGGAGAATTCGAAGAGGCTGGATTCGATGTTGATGTGGGCGAAATTTTAGCTCGACCACTACACCTAACAGGACGTCCTAGTGACATATACTCCGCGCACGAAGTATTACGGCAAGGCGTATATAAATGGGTCGAAACATGCCGTGACGAAGTGGCTGACTTGCCGGTTGTAGATATGGGAGCGAATATAGGAGTAGCTGCAGCATACTTTGCTACCCTTTTTCCTAGTTCAAGAGTGCTAGCCTTCGAACCACACCCGCGAAATTATGAGCATTTGGTTGCAAACGCCTCTAAATACCCGAACATAGAACCGGTCTTTGCCGCTGTGTCACCAAGCAACGGAGTTGTTAGGATGGAGGTTATGGCAGAGGTCGAGCAAGATTATTCGTCAAACAAATTCTTCACTGCAAGCACTGAAACTACAAGTGATAATACAGCTGCGATTCCATCAATAACACCTGATCAAATTATTGAAAAAATAGATCAAGCGGACTGCGGTACACAAATCGGATTAATAAAAATCGATGTTGAAGGCAGCGAAAAATGGCTTTGCCGGTCAGGATCAATGGATGAGATTTTACGCCGTACCAGAGTCTTAGCAGCCGAGTCGCATGATCAATGGCATCCAGGTAGCAGCGAAGCAATTAGAGAAGCTGCGTTAGATAGCGGACTAACCTATGCCGGCGCCAACAGCCATACCGAATTCTATCTTCGCCCTTAGTGCAAGCTAATCTAACAACAGCGTATATGTCGATGTAAAGACTTGCTTTTAATGGCTTTTTATGTTAATATAGCTTTATGTCTTTGCCAGATAGAATATTGTTCAGAGAGCTCGAACCCATCGAATTCGGGGACCAAGAATTATACCCAGCTGTTTATCAAAAGCCTGATGAATACCCGGCTGGTGGCGAAGCCAAGCAAATTTTTTATCTAACTGAGCGAGAACGTAGGCTCGGCAAAAAACATCTGAATTGGCAGGATTTAACTAGAACTTCTTTTATTGAAAAAGACGATGGCGACGCAGTATTTACTGGCATTAACATTGGTAAACGCATGCGTGGCAGTGGACTTAGCAAACTTGTCTTTGAGCACACTCTAGATTATCTTGATCAGGGTGGGTTTTTTGTTTCTAGAACCGCGAGGATCAGGAATCCGCTAATTGCGTTGATGCTCAAAAGACAAGCATGGCGACCAGTTTCAATTAGGTGTGAGGCCGAGGTTCTGCCAGATATTGAGCTACAAGTCGGAGTACCTACCATAAGATTTATTGCCAATGGACTCAGTAGCGGACAAATGAAGTCACGTTCGGCACATGGAAGTTTTTATCATGTGGCCCCAGGTCAGCTAGTAGCAGATCGCACAATAGACCCCGAGCATGTGATTGCATTACATACTCCATACATTCCACCGGAAATCAATCAAATGACCGATAATGCACAAGTAATTGACGCGCAATGATTTTTATTTTATATTAATAGTTAGAAATGCGCAGAATACTTCCAGGTCAGACTAGTGAGGTTTTAGATCCCAATATTGCGGCTCAATTTGATTCAGGCGGCAATAAATTACTAAACGAAATGTTTGACCGCATAGGTCGCACAGACAATGCCGACATTCGTTCCAGATTAATAGTTTTCGTGGCTGCAAATACTTTTTTAGCTGACTATTTGCCCGAGTTACCGACTAGCGCCGATGATGCCCGTAAGCAGATATTAGTAAGAAGATTGGGCGGAAACGTTAGTCAGTCTGTTACTTTAGTTCCCCACAGCGATACTGCAGCGCTAGGTAGAGAGCTGGTTTGGCGAGCCTCAAGCTACATTACTGACGAGAGAACCGAGAGCGGACGCAGCTTAAGGCAAGTAACTTATGATACCGCCGGCGAAGAGGCGGCTTGGCGGCGGGTAGATATCGACCGTCGAGGCGAAGTCGAACGGGCAAAAGTGTATGTTGAGCGAGGCTTTCAGGACGCAGATGGGTTTCATCTACGTGGCGACCAGTCAGCTCGACTAATAGAACGTCTTAATCCTCAAGACGTCGAAGAAGGTTCAGAACCGGTGTACGCCGAAGTTAATTATGGACTTTACTACGAAAATCGAGGTGGGGTGTTGCTTAACATTAAGTCTCGAATTCCAACTGGTAATCTTGATCACGCTCGTGGTCTGTTAGACCCAACTGTCGACCGGATCGACCGCGATCAATTCCCGACCTATACGCTTAGCGACGAGCTAAGCCGACTTCACTTGCCCTACATTCCCATGGGCCAGAATCCAACAGGCAAAGAAAATCCTAAAATAATTGAAGAGGATCTCGGCACAATGCACCTGCTAACAAAAAGCATGGGCGCACTAGCTATTCCAACTCAAATAAACACTTTTGAACTCAGGCGAGAATTGCAATTCTAGCCGTGATGATTATGTAACGCGTCTTCTGTCTTTTTGGTATTGATTGTTGTTTTAACTAGAGTGTCTGGCGTCAGCGAGATGCTGTCAATGCCGGTTTCAACCAAGAATTTGGCAAACTCTGGGTAATCGGACGGGGCCTGACCACAAATGCCGATTTTGACGCCTTTATGCTTGGCGACCCGGACTATTTCTCTAATCAAAACCTTGATTGCTTCATTATTTTCGTCGTAGACATGGGCAATTGTGTGGCTATCTCGATCCACGCCTAGGGTTAGCTGCGTTAAGTCATTTGAACCGATCGAGAAACCATCAAATAAATCGGCAAACTGTTCAGCCAAAATAACATTAGATGGGATTTCTACCATCATGTAGGCTTGGAAGCCATTATCGCCACGGTGCAAACCATTATCAGCCATGATTTCAAGTACTTTGTGGGCTTCTTCTAGTGTGCGGCAAAATGGAATCATCGCCTTGACATTAGTTATACCCATTTCGTCGCGAACTTTTTTAATCGCTCGGCATTCAAGTGCAAATGCTTCTTTGTACTCTTCGCTGTAATATCTACTGGCTCCGCGCCAGCCGATCATCGGGTTGTTTTCTTCAGGCTCAAACTGTTTTCCGCCGATTAAGTTAGCATATTCATTGGTTTTGAAGTCACTGAAACGAATGATTACATCGTTGGGATAAAAAGCTGCACCAATAATGCTTATGCCCTCAGCCAACTTATCGATGAAATATTGCGCCTTGTCGTCGTAACCTTTAGTTAGCTCTTTGATCTTGGCTCGAGCTGCCTTATCCTTTACTTGATCAAAGTGTAGTAATGCCAAGGGATGAATCTTGATGTGGGAGTCAATAATGAACTCTTCTCGAGCCAGCCCAACGCCGTCATTTGGAATCAGCGAATAGGCAAAGGCCTGATCTGGCGAACCGATGTTCATCATCATTTTAGTTTTTGGTCGCTCTAGGTTTTTTACGTCAGTTTTTTCAACTTCATAATGAAGGATGCCTTCATAAACGACGCCTTCATCGCCGCCGCCGCCGCAACTGACTGTTAATTCCTGCCCGTCGTGAATTAGTTCTGATGCATTGCCCGTACCAACAACGCAAGGAATTCCCAGCTCACGAGACACAATTGCCGCGTGACAAGTTCGACCGCCTTTATCTGTAACAATTGCACTAGCGATTTTCATAATCGGGACCCAGTCAGGATCTGTCATTTCAGTTACTAGGACGTCGCCTTCCTTAAAAGCATCTATGTCTTTAACGCTCATGATTCGGCTAGCTTTGCCAGTACCGATTTTATTACCGACGCTGGTACCTTTAACAATAACGCGTCCTTCTCCATGAAGCTTATACTCTTCGATGACATTTTCATCTCGTCTTGACTGGACAGTTTCAGCCCTTGCCTGAACGATATATAGTTGTTTGTCGTCCTCATCTAAGGCCCATTCAATATCCATAGGATGTCCATAATGTTCTTCAATCAAAATACCCCAGTGAGCCAAGGTCCTGACTTGGTCGTCGTTTATCGAGAATCGCTCCTGATCGTGGACAGCGACCGGCAGGTTCTTGGTGCGATTGCCGGCAGATGGGACCATTTTTAATTTTTTGCCACCAAGTTTGCGCTTAAGAATCGCCCGAGTTGGTTTAAATACTATGAACTCATCTGGGCTAACATGACCTTGGACTATGTTTTCGCCAAGACCATAAATCGAACTAACCACAACAGCGTTTTTAAAACCAGACTCTGTGTCGATAGTGAACATCACCCCGGCACATTCGGATCTTACGGCTACCATCTGTTGAATGCCAACGCTTAATGCGACCTTCATGTGATCGAAACCATTGGTAACTCGGTATACTATCGCTCGATCAGTGAATAACGAGGCTATACATTCTTTTACGGATTGCAAGACGTCTTTTTCGCCAGCGATATTCAGGAATGTGGCCTGTTGTCCGGCAAATGAGGCATTCGGCAGATCTTCAGCCGTTGCCGAAGATCTAATTGCAACCACCAAATCACCGTTTGGGTGACTACATTTGTGACTTAGCTCGTTATAAGCTCTAACAATTTCATCTTGAAAATCTTGTGGCAATTCGGCTTTTACGATCATTGACCTGATATTGGCACCCCGATGTGCCAAATCGTGGACATTACTTACGTCAAGTCCGTTTAGTGCTTCTGTGATTCGATCAATCAGTCCGGTCTGTTGCAAAAAATATCGATATGCATCCGCCGTTGTAGCAACACCATTTGGCAGATTTACTCCTTTTGGTCGCAGGTGATGGTACATTTCACCAAGACTGGCGTTTTTACCACCAACCTGAGGAATGTCATTGATTGATAATTCTTCAAAAAACTTTAAGTATCTGTACATTGCCACCCTTATTATTGCTTATGTTTTAATCTGGGCTAATTGTACCAAATTTTTGTAAATCGGCCAGTGATCTCTGATATACTTCAAAATGATGCAATCAGACATACAAACCATAGCTGCCTGGCTTGGAAACGGCTCGATAAATATCTTCGGTCCACCATTCTCAGGCAAAGATACCCAGGCTAAAAAATTAGCGGAAACTTTTGATGGCGTGGTTGTAGCAGGCGGTGATATTCTGCGCCACGATCACGGCAACAGCGAAGTCCAACGGATTATGGCAGAAGGCGGAGTTATACCCTCAAATATGTTTTTGAGCATAATCCCACCATTTTTCGAGAGACCAGATCTGTCGGGTAAACCTCTCTTTTTGAGCTCTGTCGGCCGTCTCATGGAAGAAGTCCCAACGATTGTCAAAGCCACATCTGACTCCGGTCATCCTATGCGAGCTGTCATTCTATTAAAATTACCGGAAGATAAGATTTGGGAGCATTTTGAAATTTCAAAACAACTTCAGGATCGTGGATCGAGAGCCGACGATACATCTGAGGCGCTAAAAATTCGAATTGCCGAATTCAATAAAACGCAACCGGTTATTGACTATTACAGCTCCGAAAATTTACTAATCGAGATCGACGACAGCAAAAATCCTGATGCAGTTGGCGAATTAATAATTGAGGCGTTGCTGGTCCGGGCATCGGCCTAGACATCAGGATCAGGCGTTTGGCGGAGGAGAGTCGATTTTTGCTGTCGATTTGTTTATTGCATGGCCCTCGGAGTCTACTTCGTAGCTGGCAACTTCACCAAAAGGCATTTCTAGATTACCGATTTGTTCATCGCTAATGTTGTCTATGTATTTCATGAGTGCACGTAAACTGTTACCGTGGGCAACCAGCATTATATTTTTGCCTTGCAACAACTGTGGCACTATTTCATTCTGATAAAAAGGTAGTGCTCGCTCGTAGACCATCTTTAAAGTTTCGCCATTGGGAACCGGGTGGTCCCAACCACGGCGCAGATCATTAAACTCATCTTCGCCAAGAATTTCTTGCATTTCCCACTTATTTTTGCCGGTATATTTACCATAATCCCGCTCATCTATCGCCGCAGCAACTTCAATCGGGACATCAAACTGTTGGGCAGCGTTTAGCATGCCTTCTAACGTTTCCATTGTGCGTAGCTGTTCGGAGCAGTAAGCTTTATCAATCTTGATATCGAGACTTCTTAAAGCCTGCCCAAGTAGAGCTGTTTCATGGAAACCCTTTTGGCTTAAGTGAACATTGCGTCGTCCCGACCAACGGCCCGTTGCATTCCATTCTGATTCAGCGTGCCTGACTAATAAAAGCTTACCCACTTTTGGTTCAAGCGGCTTTACTTGATTAGGTGTTTCGCCATACCAAAATTTAATGATATTTTCGCAAGTAGTAGAGTTGATTCTGCCAATCGCTTCCTCGGTATTAAAGGCATTATGAGGCGTCAAAATCACGTTCGGCATTTTATTGAGGGCCATTAGGGCTACGCTCTGAATGCCAGTTTTTTCAGGCAGCATTCCGCTTCGAAGCAAGGCTACTTCTTCATGCATATCAAACAACTGCTCCCCTTCAAGTACATCTAAAGCAGCTCCTGCAAGTTGGTTTTTTTCGAGTGCATCGGCGAGCGCCTTACTATCTACCAATTCGCCTCGCGCAGTGTTTATTAAAACAGCCGAAGGTTTCATTAATGATAGACGCTGCTTGTTTAATAGGTGCTGGTTCTCTGGAGTCAATGGAGCATGAAGGGTAACGACATCGCTAGATTTCAATAAATCTTCGAGCGATAAGTATTCGAAGCCATACTCCTTAGCGAGTTCTTCACGGGCAAAGGGGTCGTATGCGACTACCCGCATTTCAAAACCCTTGGCAATCTTCACTACATGTTGACCAATATGACCAGTTCCTACTACCCCTATAATTTTGCCATTCAGATCGCCACCTTTTAGCTCAGTTACTGAAGTCTGTTTACTTAAAAAGTCTAGACTCTGAGGTAATTTGCGCTTAAGAGCCAAAAGCAGCGTAAAGGCGTATTCAGCAACCGTGGCTTCGCCATATGTTGGCACATTGACGACTGCAATGCCATGTTCAGAGGCAGCATCTAAATCGACATTATTAAATCCAGTAGATCGGCAAGCGATAAGTTTGAGCTTGGGTAATTTTTCGATGATTTCTCGAGTAACAGTACTGTTAACAAAAATCGAGATGACTTCAGTTTCAGGGTTTAAGTTATTAACAGTTATTTCACTATCGACATATTCCCAGTGATGGTCGGTGCCGAGTAAGCCGTCACTCAACTGCTTCTTATCAAGATCGGTTGAATCGTAAAAATATATCAATGCCATAGATGCTATTTATTATACATAAGCGGTATGTAACAATTGTAATGTGAAGATTGTAGATATTATTGCGAGACAGATTTTGGATTCCCGCGGTACCCCAACCGTTGAAGCTGACGTTATTCTGCAAAGCGGCATCGTTGGTCGGGCTGCTGTACCATCAGGCGCTTCAACGGGCGTTCATGAAGCGGTCGAGTTGCGTGATGGCGGCAAAGATTATGATGGCAAGGGAGTCACGAAGGCAGTTGCTAATATTAAGAGCGAAATTGCCGACAAGATCAGGGGTATGCAAGCGGACGATCAATACCTGCTTGACGAAACACTAATCAATCTTGATGGCACTGCCAACAAGTCCAGGCTTGGAGCAAACTCTATACTTGCAGTGTCGTTGGCTGCTGCAAAAGCTGCGTCTGAAGAACGAAAGCTGCCTTTTTATAAACACATTAACGATATCGCTCAAAAACCACAAATGTCTATACCAATGCCGATGATGAATGTACTTAATGGCGGCAAACACGCTTCGAATTCGTCTGACTTCCAAGAATTTATGGTAATCCCAGTGTCTGCAAAAAATTATTCTGATGCCGTTAGGATTGGTGTCGAAATATTTATGGCTCTCAAGAAGATCATCGCAAGTGCCGGACTATCAACCGCCGTCGGTGATGAAGGTGGTTTTACTTATCCAGTAAAAGCTAACACTCAGATGCTTGAACTTCTTAATCAAGCCGGTCAAGCAGCAGGTTACAAATCTGGCCAAGATTATCGCTACGCAGTTGATGTCGCCTCATCAGAATTTTATAAAGACGGAGTGTATACCTTGGCCGCCGAAGGGCTATCATTATCACCAGAGGAAATGATTGGTTATATAGAACAAGCATGTCGTGATTACCCCATAGAGTCGGTCGAAGACGGCTTAGACCAAGATGCCTGGGAAGACTGGGCATTAATGACAAATAAACTGAGACCTAATGTACAACTTGTCGGCGATGATCTATTCGTTACTAATTCCGAGAGACTGCAAAAGGGCGTTAACTCAAAAGCTGGTAACGCGATTCTTATCAAGCCTAATCAGATCGGGACTTTGACGGAAACAATAAGGGCAATTCAACTTGCCAGGCAGAATGGCTGGAATACGATTATTTCTCACAGGAGTGGCGAAACTGAAGATGTATCAATCTCTCATCTCGCTGTCGGAACCGGTGCTGGTCAGATAAAAACCGGCAGCTTGTCGCGTACTGAACGTACCGCCAAGCACAATGAACTCATGCGAATAGAAGCTTCAGATGCTAGCCTATTATTAAATAATCCTTTTAAATAACACTTAATTAGTGCTGTCTATATTTGGCTGACCTTCCAAAAATGCTAGTTGATCAACGTTAGTCATCAGGCAGCGAGTCTTTCATTAAGTGCGTCTTCAAGACTGCCCATTACTGCATCTACTCCCTCATCGGTCGTAGGATTAACTGGGAAACCAATAATTTTAGCCTCGGGCTCTTCGGCTTCAGCATCCACCATAATAGGCAGGATCAGCGCTTTTTCGTGCTTCATAATTTCTTTTGTACCTGCGCTTGAATGGTGCAGCTTTGCGCGACCATTTTCATCATACGTTATCTCGGTAGTAGACGATGCAGCGAGGCCCAGTAGTACCCCACCTAGCTCAAGATGCTTGATAATTGTTTCAAGTATTTCTACATTAATCTTTTTGACCATGTCTTCTGGCAAGATAGATCTGACCTTTTTTGCCCTGGTGCTATTAGGAATAACGTAGTGCTGCAAGTCACAATACATTTCTATAGCTTTTAACGCGGCGAGATACTGTTCTAAATCAGGATCATCTCCTACTCTGTACTCAACTCTAGAAAAAGATTTGGCCAAAATAATTTCGGTTGACCTAGGTATAAAGCCTTGTTCCTCTGCTAAATTTTTTATTGCTAGCTGACCTAGAGCAATATCAGTTACCTGATCATGCACAGGCACGACTACAACATCACCCCCTTGCGCCAACCATTTGCCCGCAAATGCGATCCCGGCAATACTATTTGGGTCATTTTGTAAGCTCTCCTGGATTTTAGGAAAACCTGGTTCAAATGCAGTTGCAATCAGAACTCGATTTGCAACGCCATGTTGCATATTCTCACTTTTGTGAAAATGTACATCCGTACCCTGACATGGGTATGTCACCGGATCATATGGCATCAGCCTCATTCTGCCGCCTGACTCCTCTATAAGCCGCGCGGCACCGATTTCTTCGGCTAGAGCAATATTTTGGGCATATATTTCGGCACTTGAGCTCATTATCCGGACTATTATATCCGACAGGGGAAGGTGATTTTAGTAATGCTTACTATTTAACTTCGATTGAGCTGATCTTCCAATCACTTCCGACTTTTGTCAGAGTGTAGACCCAGGTTTTGTTTTCAGTAGTTCCTTTTGTATATCCTTGCGTAGGTGTAGTACGGGCTTTGACGATTACCTCATGAGTTATAGTCACGGAAGTTGGGGAACCATTAGATGAAGCAGGCTTATGTTCCTTTATGTCAACAACTTCGTACTGTGCGCAGATGTAGTTGCTTAATCCTAACAACTGGAAAGCATCCCCACTGTAAGTATTGTTAACTTTAGTTATTAGCGCTGGGGCCATGTAAGAACTGGCATGCTTTGCAAAAGCGGCCTTACGAATATCTACTACTTCTCCCAGATCATCTTTTGGTTCACAAGTTTTAGTGTTGTCATAGAACATATCATTTTCGAAGTAGTTGGTAGTGTCGATTGCCTTAACAACATCAGCGTCGCTGATTGCCACGCTTGGAGTTGGAGCTGGAGCAGGCGTTGGGATAGTATCAGTACCCTGGGGATTACCTGCAGGTGTACCGGGTTTCTTCGCAACTGTGAATGTTACTTTTTTGGTGACGCCTTTTTTAACTGTCACATCCTTGCTTTTTGCGCCGACAAAAACATATTTGTCCGAAAGAACAAGTCTCGCTGTATATTTACCAACGAGGCAGTTATCAATCTTGATCTTGCCAAGGTTTTTGGCATGCGATTTGTCTGCATCTGTATTGCCAGAGAACACCGTATCGACAAGTCTTTGGTAAATTTTACCGGCATCTCGACAGGCTTGGTTTTTGTTAGTCGCAGTTAGCACTACATTTACATTGCCTCTAGGCTGTGTAGTTTTTTTACCTTTGCTATCTGTAACCTGCTCTACTACTACAAACTGTACAGATCCGCCTGGGCTAATTCGGCCTTTTTTATTGACTTTTTTAGTGAGTTTTTTAGTCTTATGAGTTGAGGAACCAAGTACGTCCGAATTTTTTACCTGGTTTTGGCTGACGTTGTAACCCACAAGTCCGATGGCAAATACTGTAAATACCGCCAGAACTGCCAGGCCGCCGTGAGCAAAACCTCGCTGATTAAGTTTTTGTTTTAACATGAATTTTTCCTTAGTTTTTGTTTAATTTTATCTAAGTGTTGATTATATTTTGCTTATAAGAATTGTCAACCCCTGCTAAACAGATTAGAGATAAGGCTGCACCATCTCAGTCTTCTTCTCCTGAGTAGGCCGATCTTTTATGGACTCCGTTCGCCATTTAATTAGCTTAGCTTTAAGCTGTTTAACAACCTCTGGATTTTGGGCGGCCACGTTCTTTTGCTCGCTTGGATCAGACTGCATATCATAGAGCTCCTCAGGCGGAAATGTCATTTTTTGCTTTGTCATATCTTGCCAGTAGTTTATTTTTTCCATGGTTGGTGCAGAGTCCCTAAGAATATATTTCCACTTGCTGGTTCTAATTGCGTAATCTTCGTGGAGCACATCGACAGGCTTAAATTTACCTAGTCTGAGGCTGTCCCTAACCTGTAAAACGCCCTCCTCCCACAAAGGCACCCTCTCGATATAGGTTTCCTGTCTTTGACCATCTTTTTCTTGCCCGTTGAGAATTGGCTTGATGCTTTTACCCTGTAGCTTATTGTTTGTCTTGGCATCAACTAAATCAAGAATGGTCGGGAGCACATCCACTGAACCAACGATCGACTTTATTCTTTTGCCCCCAGGTAATCGTGGATCGTAAATCACAAGTGGCTCATGCACCTGCGTATCCATAATGTCGTAATGGGCATAATAGCCATGCTCACCCAATCCTTCACCATGTTCAGATTCAAGAATGATTATGGTCTTTTTATCAAGTTTTAGCTGTTTTAGTTGATCTAGTACCTGACCTAGATAATTGTCAAAGGCATAAACGCCGTTGTCATATCGGTCGTTTATATAATCGTAATCGCCTTTTGTTAGCTTCTTTTTATCCGGGTATAAATATCCCTTATAGACACTCTGGAATAAGGGCCAGTCTAGAGGCTTACCCCCTAAAATACCCTGATAATAGGTAACGCCAAATTGATTTGGCACATCTTGTCCGTAAGGCCAGTGTACTCCGCCAATTGCTAACCAAGTAAAGCTCTTTTGTTTTTGCTTGATGTTCTCCTTCATGACGTCCCTAAAATTCCTGATCGGAGGATATTTGCGCGAATTAGAGAATAGGGCGTTTGGATTAACATCATCTTCTGAGAAATTATATTTGTCGTAACCTTTTGAGAAGCCTTTTTTAAGCGGTGGATAGGTGGTAAATTCGGGAGAAGAAATGATCGATTGCGTATAAAAACCTAAGCTTTTCATATATTGCGGCAGGATTTTTACGTCGCTTGGTACTTCAGAGAAGAATGATTTAACCGTGTTAGTTGTAGGATACATGCCCGACTGAACCGCTCCCTCGCTGACAGGGGTTAGGTATCCAGCAGAAAAATAATTATCAAAAACGAAGCTTTTTTTGGCCAGCTTATCTAGATTTGGGGTAGTTGGATATTTTTTGTAACCATACACGCCCATATGATCAAGCCTCATGCTATCAACCGAGATCAATATTACATTGCAATCATTGGTACATGCTTTGGGCTGGCTTAACTTCCAATATACGCCTCCCGCAGCAGCAACAATAAGCAGAATAGCTGCGCTACCTGTAATCAGCCACTTGCTGCGTAGCACTTCGCTATCCTCTACTGACGACACTCAGTCGGATAGACCGGTAGACACCCGGTAGTCCACTGTTTGTCTGGGTTATCACCCATACTGATCAAATGGTTACGAACTTTGAGTCTTAGTTCTTCGGCCGTTTGCTTATAGGCTGCTTCTTTGATCAAATTCTTCTTTTCGCCTGGATCGTTACTGGTATCATATAGTTCTTCTTTGCCGTTGGTCTCGTTAATGATGTACTTCCAGCCGTCTGTAGTTTGAATACCTCTTAGGTGGATTGCATCTAGATAGTCTGTTTCAAGATAGGCATCTTGACTGAATGTGTCCTTGCCTTCAAGGATAGGACGCAAACTTTTACCCTGAACTTGAGACATATAGGCAGAACTTGCTTTAATCCCGGCTAAGTCAATCAGGGTTGGCGCAATATCAAGCGAACCGACTTGCTCTTTGTGCGTCGGCATAGGCTTGGCATTTGGCATCCAAACAACCAATGGGACATGAACTAATTCGTTGTATAAAGTATGACCATGGTCGATGCCGCCATGCTCGTTCCACTCCTCGCCATGGTCACCCATCATGATAACGATCGTATTCTTATCTAAGCCCATTTTTTGGAATTGCTGCCAAAATTCTCCAAACTTGGCGTCCCCGTCTTTGATCTTGCTGTCATAGATTCCGTTTAGGTACTCGGCGTCTGCCTGGGTCAGGTTAAGAGGTTGGCTTAGCTGTTTTTCGCGGAGCACTGCCTCTTCTGCGTTAGATCCGTTTAGTGGACCCTTATAATTTTTAGGTACAAACTCTCCTTGCTGAGGGTATTCGGCAGGTTCCTTGTGTTGACCGTGCGCGTCATAGCCATGGAGAAACATGAAGAATTTCTTATTTGGATTCGACTTTAGCCAGCTTATAGCCTCATTCGATGAGCCGCCCATTGAACCAAATGGCTCCGTCTCATAGTAAGTATCGAAGCCAATCCCGTTGCCAAACTTGGCACCTGCTCCAGAGTCGCCTGTAAATGCCCCAGTTATATAGCCATTTGCCTTGAACTGCTGGGCTAGCGTCTGGGTGTTTGGTGAAGTGTTAGCCAAATTCGATATAACTTGCTGCTCAGGATTGGCAGGATCGTAAACCGTGTATTTGTTGACTACCTTATGCTGGGTCGGATAACGACTTGTAAAGACCGAAACAAAAGTCGGAACCGTCCAAGATGCAGGCGAATAATTATTTGCGAAGCTGAACCCTTGTGAAGCGATTTTATCTAAGTTAGGCGTGGTTTGCCTGGAATAGCCTAGAGATGAAACATGCTTAGCGCCGACCGTATCATAGCCAACAATTAACACGTTACAGTTCTTACACGCCAGATCCTGTTTATTTCTATTCTGAGCATAAATACCACCCGCAGCTAATAGCCCTACTGCAACGACTATAGCGATAGCAATCATTATCTTTTTTTGCATTTACCCTCCAACAACTTATTCCTTTATAGATTATCAATAATATGCAGCGCAATCAAACAGCCATTTAAGCAACGCTTAAGCTTAAAATAAAGTGACCTAAGTCACAGCCCCAAGCATAAGCAAGACTATATAATCGCTTCGATGCACGACAGCGCCTTAACTGCTTCTAGAGTCCTAATGGGCGATAGCTTAGGTTTTCATATAATCTTTGTTGCTTTTGGCCTAACCCTGCCAATCCTAGTGAGCTGGTTTGAATGGTCAGGAATTATCAAAAAAGATCAGCGCTTGATTGATGTCGCCCGGTTCTGGTCTAAAATCATGGCGCTCTTGGTAATTACAGGTGTTATATCTGGCACAGTCATAGCATTACAAATGTCACTAGTCTGGCCCGGGATTCTTAAATTCGGTGGCGAGGTTATTGGCTTACCTTTTATGTTTGAAACTTACGCTTTCTTAATCGAAGCCGTGTTTTTGGCTTTGTATATGGCAACTTGGAATAACAAGCGCATAAGTCCTACGTTGCATGCGATTTTTGGGCTATTTATCATCTTAGGCAGCACTCTAAGCGCCTATGCAATAACTGCTATCAATGGCTGGATGAATCTCCCGACTGGCTTCACAATAGTGCGCGGTAAATTAGAAAACATAGATGTATTACAAGCGATGTTCTCCAAAACCGCAATTGTCGAGTTCATACATTCTATGCCGGCGTATTATTTTGCAGTCAGCTTAATTATCGCTGGCCTGTATTCATTCAAGTTACTCCGCAAAAAAGCCAAAGACCGACAGTCAAAAAAGCTCGAAATCGACAGACTGATTATCAAGCGATTGATGATTTTTGCCAGCATAATGTTTGTGGCACTAGCTATTACAGCAGATATCACGGGAAAATACCTCGCCAAATACGAGCCGGTTAAACTATCGGCTATCGAGCTGAATTACCAAACTTCAACTAACGTGCCGCTGATTGTTGGCGGCATTGACAACGGCAATGGTCAAATAACCGGACCGTATTTTAAAATTCCAAGCGCCTTGAGCGTGCTTGCCGGCAACACTACTGGCACTAGTGTGAAAGGCTTGAACGAATACCCCAAAGACAAACAGCCACCTCTATACGTGCACACTTTCTTTGATATTAAGATGACTTTAATAAATATACTGATGGTGCTTTTTGCGCTGTATTGGGTGGCGGCTATTTGGAAAAAAGAATGGCTTAGCAAGCCTTGGTTACTTCTCTTTGTAGGTGTTTCGGGCTTTATGGCCTTTACGATAATCGAACTTGGTTGGATGATGACAGAAATCGGACGTCAACCTTGGGCTGTTCGAGGCTATGTCACTACCGAACAAGCCTTAACCAAGACCAATGATATCACTAGCTTTGGATACCTGTTTCCTGCCGCATTTGTTCTGCTATTAATTGTAACGATTCTTGGCGTAGGCAAAATTATCAAAGATGAAACTAGCAAAGGAGCTCGAACTCAATGACCGGAGCACTAATACTGTTTTTGGTGCCAACCTTGATATTCGTGGTGGCCTTTTTGTACGAAACATGGCTCAGCGTAAAACGCCTCAAGAGCAATAAAGGTCGTGGCTATGGCTATCTGAGTGCAACCTGGGAGGTCACCCACACTCTACTTGTTTTTGCGGTAGTTATGCTGCTAATGATGTTTACTCAGGTTATTGACCAGCTTTCGCAGGCTATCTTTTTATCCACATTTTTAGCTGCTGCAGCCCTTGGAGTCAGGGCCGTTTGTTATGTCTATATCTTTTATGTTAGACGAAATAATAAAATAAACTGGATTGATTACGTATTTAGCCTAAGCCATTTTGTTGCGGCAATATTTTTGGTGATCACTGTAATAGAGGCATTGTGGTTCGTTCTCAAAAACAATCCACCGGTAAACAGCCAGTTCATACCATATTTTATACCCGGTCTGGTAATCGTGCTGGCAGTAAGCCTCCTGCCAGTCATTCTTCTTTATCGAACAAAAGACTAAAGCTGCGTACCGATAATCTTGCCGATCCCGGCTGTTATTGCCATGGCAACACCGCCACCGACGAAAACTCTTAGTGCGGCCCTAACACGATGTCCGCCACCAATATAAGCACCAATGGCTCCTGAAATAGCCAATGCAATCATCGAAGAGATAACTATTGCTCTAGCATGCCAAGCAGCAGTAGTGGTGACCGTCGCAATTATTGGAATTATTGCACCAAAAGAAAAAGCACAGGCTGAAGCTATCGAAGCCTGCAAGGGATTGGCTAAATCATCGTGATCAATGCCAAGCTCGTCTCGTGCGTGAGCCGCTACTGCATCATGAGCATGAAGTTGTTCGGCGACTTTTTTGGCCAACTTAGGTTCAATGCCCCGACGTTCATATATTTGCGCAAGCTCGGCTAATTCCTCATCTGGATTTTCTGCCAGAGATCGCTTCTCAATATCAATATCAGCCATTTCGGAATCTTTTTGTGAGCTCACAGATACGTATTCACCTACGGCCATTGATAGTGCCCCGGCAGCTAACCCTGCCACTCCAGCGGTCAGAACCGCACCTTTACTGGTCGAGGCTGCCGAAACGCCTAGCATCAGGCTAGAGGTAGAAACAAGTCCGTCATTTACGCCTAAAACCGCAGCTCGCAGCCAGTTAGAACGATGCGATTTGTGCATCTCCTCGGCATGAGGCATTATCGTGTCTTCGTGCATTTGTGCTTAGTCAGTGTTTTGGGCGGCTTTTTGCCTTTTAGAGAAAACAAATATATACAATATTTCAAGTAGTCCAGCAGTATTCAAAATCAATAGCACAATAAACCATACTTTGTCGTTTTCACGGGCCGATTTCCACAGAGCTAAACCCTTCCAAAATATTGACCAAATTAACAGCAAGGAGATGCCAAAAGTCTCTATGGGCGTCAATGAAATGTTTGTCATTTGATATTAATTTTGTACGTTTGTGGCTGGACTGTCAATGACTTGTTTGCCAACCGGTAATTCTACTGTGAATTCTGTGCCTACACCAACAATACTATTAACACTAATTTTGCCATTCATTTTTTCGATATACTGCTTAATAATCCACAGTCCAAGACCGGTTCCAGGAATGCCTTTTGTATTATCATTTTTAACTCGATAAAACCGCTGGAAGAGACGGCTACTCTCCTCGCTGGACATGCCCGGCCCAGTATCAATAATCGACGTAATCAAGTTTTTGCCCGACAACCGATGCTTAATCGTAACTGATCCGGATGGCGTATATTTTATGGCATTATCAATTAAGTTGGTCATGACTTCGACAACCCTGCCTTGGTCCGCATAAACATAGACAGCTGGCGTTGCTTCGTACTGCACGGCCAAGCCTTTGTTTTGAGCTCGCTCGTTGTAATCATGAATGATCGAAGTAATTATTGCACTCAAATCAACATTAGCTGGCTCAATTGTAATTTTACCTTGCTCAATATGACTTACATTTAGCAAATCTTGGACCAGATTATTGAGGCGCTCAGTTTGCTTAACGACCGTGTTGAGGGGCTCGACCATTCGCTCGTTGACCTCCCCATAATCTCCATCAAGAATACTACTCACATAACCTTTTGTCGTAGTCATTGGCGCCTTTAGTTCGTGTGTGGCCACGGACAGGAAATCGGACATTGTTTGGTTAACAGCTCTTTGCTTCCTTAGTAACTCAGCATAGCTAGCAAATCGAAAATGCCTAAACAAAAGGCCGATTATAAGCAAAACAATAGCACCCGTAACAATGAATGCTGCCTTAAGAGTATTGTCGATTAATTCTTGAGTGTCTGCTGTTGATACATTAGTACTAACGGCTGCAACAACCTTGTTTTTGCTGTCCAAGATTGGCGTAATCACATTCCAGCCTTTGACAACATTGCCCTGGCTATCCTCGAGATCAACCATCTTCGCGACCGATCGCCCGCGCTCAAAAATAATCGCTAATTGTACTGCGTCATTCTTATCAAGTTTTGCAGCTGATCCGCTGCTGCCAGCAACTATCTTATAGTCATTTTCGCTCCTGGTAATGACGTTGATCTCACCGATTGAGGGTTGCTGTGTATTTATCTCTTTTATCTGATTGGTTGCTTGCGGGTAATTTTTAGTTAGCACCGGTTTTTGTAGTGAGACAGCTACTACACCATTTATGACATCGGCATTTCGGCGTATGTTTCGATTAGCATCGTCTTGGATACGACTGGCTATCAATAGAGTGTTAAAAACAAAAAGCAAAGGGATGAGAATGATTGTAACGACGGAATAAACAATCTCGCGTCGCTCTTTATTCATCTAGACCTCGTTTGGCGGTTGTTGTGAGTGGCTATTGTCGTGTTCTGTAGAAATTTGAGGTTCTGCAGTTGGGGGTTGCCCGGTATTTGGAGGATGCATAGTATTTGGAGGTTGAGGCACTGCTCGAGTAGTTACGTCTGCTTCGCTGGCTGTGTCTGCTTGAGGTGAAGACGACGTGTCTTGGTTGTTAGATGGTACTTGTGACTGATCATGGTCAGGCACGGCCGGCTGATCGCCGTCATAAACTAAGCTTTTATGTTTTTTGTGTTGGACCTCGATTATCACAAACAAGGCAGCGAGCACAAATACAACCAGTGCGACGGAAGCAATTATGTACAAGTTCAGGGATCGATTATTTTGCGTAGCAGTTGGCCTAGTTTGAGCTATCTTAAGACTATAGCCTTTTGGATTGACTGGAGAGGCTGAAGCTTTAGCGATAACGAAGCTGAAAAGCCCGGAGCGCTGGTAATTTCCATTGCCTTTATCTACAACCGCATACACTTCGTGTTTGCCAGATTCAAGCGGATCTTCTAGTTGATAGTTCCAATCACCATTTTTATCCGCGGTTGTGCTTAGAACTAGAGGCTCAGAATGGACATATATCAACACTATTGATTCAGGCTTGGCTTTACCACTGAATTTCAAAGTCGTTATTTTGCTGGTACCAGACTTTTTGGTGCCATTACTAGCATTTTCAATTTTTACTAAGTCTTCGTTTTGTGGCAATTCTTTGACTTTAGCAGGTGGTATTGGAACAAAACTTGTCGGTAAAACAAAATTTCTGTCTGCAAAACACTTGTTTAATAACTCAAACTCGTCCGCTGTTGGACGGGATTTGCCAGATTTTATCTCTTCGTAGCGCTGCTGGGAGATTGCATTAACAGTACAGGTTTTTGTCTGCGGACTTGCCTCAATTGAGGCAGCAGAGCTAAGCTGAGTCAGGATGTTGGGGTTGGTTGGCAACAAATTAGCACCGGTAATACTATCCTGAGTGCCAGATGTTGGTGAAGTAGAGCCTGAAGTTGAGCTGCCCGATGTAGTACTTGTACTTCCTGTTGAACCGCCAGATGATCCGCTCGAAGTGTTTGTTTGAGGATACACGGTTGCTGGTATTGCCATTGGCAACTGTAGTCCACCATAGTAAGCTATAACATTAATCGTCCCAGTACCGGCAACTGTTCCGGCCGAGAAACGGAATCTTTCTGTTTCGTCTGCTGGAGTTAAAATACCGATTGCTGGTGGCATTTTTTTAAATACCGTGTATTGCGTAACATTCGTAACACCAATAACTCCCGCTGTATTTCTGCCGGTAATACTGTTTGCAAGATTAAAGTCCATCGCTTCATTCGTCATACCGGCAAATTTTAGGGGACTGACAACTGGAGTAATGGTCGCTCTAACTGGATTGTTGACGTACGTATTTATGACTGGAGCCGGACAAACCAAGCCACCGTCTAAATAAACTTGGGCGGTTATAGCATGGCCACCATTTGTTGCCGCATCCGTAAACCACGGCATCGTCCAATTATTTGAGGAAGCAGGTTGCGCGCGACCGATTATAGCGCCATTATCCATAATTATTGTCTTGAGTATATTGACTGAACTACTGGGCGTAACAGTCACCGGCACTGGGCCTGAGAGAACTGAAGTGATTCCTGCTTGATTGTTATTAATAGACAGCGCAAAGCCTGGACAGGTTGTAGTTACTGCGTGGGTCGGCCTGTTGATAAGTGAAACCCAAAACAGACCTATACCGAGACCAACAAACATCGGCAATAGGTAGTGCGGTTTATATTTTTTTAGGATTCGCTTGCTCACTGATCTAGTCTTTATTTTTACTTATGCTTAATTTATACAACAATCGGTAGCGTAGAGCAAGGCGATTATCTGCCAAAGATTAATTGAGCGGCCGTTTTATAAAGATGATAAAATATATTGGTAATACTATCACTAAATAAGGAGTAAACATGAGAGGACCGATCGATTATATTGTAGTCGGATTTGTTGGAAACAACTTTAAAGGTGAAATACTCGGAGAATTAGCAGAAGCTACTAAAAACGGTACGATTGCCGTTCTTGATCTTGCAGTTATTACAAAAGATGAGCAAGAAAACGTTACCAAGGTAGAAATTTCCGCATTTGGTGATGAAACCAAGACTGCACTCCAACAACTCGGAGATTTAAGCGGGGGACTAATCAGCGACGAAGATGTTGATGAAATCGGTGAAGTTTTGGATCCAAACACTTCAGCCGGCTTGCTAGTAATTGAACATCTGTGGGCAAAAGGCCTAAAACAAGCAATTATTAATGCTAATGGCGTGCTGCTAGCAGAAGGGAGAATTCACCCTGAAGCAGCTGCAGAATTAGAAAAATAAGGAGGATATATGCCAGGTTTATTAAGAGGTATGGCTAGAACAGCCGTTATTGCCGGAACAGCAACTGCTGTATCGAATAATGTTAGTCGCCGCCAGGCAGCACGTTGGCAAGAACAAGATATGGAACAGCAGCAACAATATGCTGCTCAGCAACCAGTTCAGGCTCCTGTAGAGGATACTGATGATCAGATAGCTCAGCTCGAAAAGCTAGCCGATCTTCAAAAGCAAGGCATTATTACGCCTGAAGAGTTTGCTGCCAAAAAAGCTCAGATTCTCGGTCTCTAGATCAAACATTAACTTGATTACGAATGAGCAAGGAGCTTAAGCCTTATAGCGGCAACCCTTTGGTTGCCGTCTTCACTACGATCTTTATCGATCTGCTGGGTGTGGGAATCCTAATTCCCGTCTATCCTTTGCTCATATTACCTAATTCACCTTATCGGATTGTCCCTGAGGCTTGGAGCATTTCTGGAGGCTTTATTTTACTTGGCTGGCTAAGTGCGGTATATCCTTTAGCCCTGTTTTTTGCCGCTCCTTTACTTGGACAGTTTGCTGATAGATACGGCCGCAAGCCGGTCTTAGCCATATCAATAACCGGCACTGCAATTGCTTATGCTCTGTTTGCTGTGGGAGTAATTACCAAGAATATCCCCCTCCTCTTTGCTAGCCGTATTTTTGATGGATTTACCGGCGGAAATCTATCTGTTGCGCAAGCGGTTATTTCGGACATCAGCACCCCGAAGACTAGAGCCAGAAACTTCGGACTTATCGGGGCGGCGTTTGGTATGGGCTTCATATTAGGCCCCTACATCGGCGGGAAACTGGCAGACCCCAGCGTGGTTAGTTGGTTTAGCGTTTCGACCCCTTTTTGGTTTGCGGCTATTCTCAGCCTAATCAACGTTTTTATAGTACTTACACTACTGCCCGAGACACTCAAAGAGAGATCTAAAAAACTTGCCTTTAACGTCTTCCAGTCATTACAAAACGTCTATAGAGCTTTTTCAAGACCTGGCTTAAAGCACGTAATGCCGTCAACCTTTTTATTCAACTCAGGCTTTACCTTCTTCACTACATTTTTTGCTGTCTTTTTGGCGACCAGATTTGGCTTTAAGCAAGGCAATACAGGCGATTATTTCGCATATATTGGCTTATGGATAGCGCTAGCGCAAGGCGGAGCCGTGCCCTTAATAGCCAAAAAACTCAAGGATTGGCAGGTGCTAAGAATAAGTATGTTTGGCGCAGCTTTAACCTTCCTTGGATATCTGATAATACCTGCCGGTCAGTATAAGTGGCTGTTTTTGATACCACCATTTTTGTCACTATTTGTCGGCCTAACTCAGGCCTTCACGCCAACTCTGATTAGTCGGGTCATGCCTCCTAAGATTCAAGCAGAATCTCTTGGTATAAATGCTAGTGTGAGCGCCCTTGCCCAGGCAATACCAGCAATAATCGCCGGCTACGTTGCAACTATCAATGAGTTGGCAACCGTTTTAACGGCCAGCATTTTGATGACTCTTGCAGGAATCTGCTTTTGGGTATTGTTTCGGCCAGGTAGAGACGACCGTCCAGAACTTACTTCAGCAGATTAGCGCTACTCTGCCAATAACCAGGCTAAGGCCTCTTCACGAGTTGGGAATAGTTTTGTGTTTGCCGACTTCCCTGTTGCCGCTATGATGCCCTCGGTTACTTTGTAGTGCGGCACTGCATACATGGCAATTCGATCATAGTTGGCGTTTTCGAGAATCTCCAAGGCTGCTTTATTGGATGAAAGCGAGAAGCCAGTTTCTTGGCTAACGTCAAATAGGGCTAGGATTGGCTTATCTTGACTGCGCAGTTTTTCTTCCAGGCTGAGGTAATCTGCATAAATACTTTGAAACATTTCAGCAGTTTGATCGCCGACAAGCTTTACCTCAATATAACCATCCGGATTTAAGAAGATTTGATCCTGCATTACTTTTTACTATCGCCTATAGGACTGGTAACTGTCAACTGACTTATAGTACCGCCGACTCAAATGCCTCGATATCCAAAATCCTTATTCCATCAGGACTAACGCTGACCAGGTTATCAGCTTTGAATTTCTGGATTTGTCGGTTGACAGTTTCTCTTGTCATTCCAGATCGCATGGCCAAATCCGTCTCGCTTAGTTTAATAAGACACTGCCCATTTTGAGTTATGTGCTTACCTCTTTTGCATTCAACAATGAGCTCAAATCCCAACCTGTTCAATGCCTTGCCGCCCATTAGGTAAGAAGTACGTCTTAACATTCCATCCGTGCCGCGATAAACTCTAGCCAGCAAATCAAATAATACGTCAGGGTTAGCTTTTAGCAGCTCTACTGCTTTGTCTGGTGGTGCGACTTTATATTTTATGTCGCTCAGCGCTTCAAAGAAATATTCATTTGGAGTCTTGTTTATTGCCCAAGACATCGGGAAAAAAGCATTAGTCCGAAAAATATTGACCATAACCTTTTGGCCGCTCTCACTAATATCATATTGCCCTATTTCACCCTCGGTCAGGTAGTATATACCTTCCGGATCGTTTCCGGCCATTACTAGCAGATGGCCCTTTTGAGCCTTTTGCTCCCTGTATTTAGTAAAGAAGTCCTCGACCTTTTTCATAATTTTAATATAGAGGCCTATGACAAATGTCACAACCTGATATCTTACAGACGAGGTTAGCGGCTAATTTATTGATTTAGGAGCTCGCGAGCTGGTTTTGCGCACTGGTTGCTGAGCTAGCGACTGACTGGCTAGCCGCTCTTCATAAGCAGCTCTTTGGAGCTCAATTTCATTCTTGCGGAGTTTCATTGTAATCCAATCAATTAAGGCATGGATGAAGAAGGCGCAGATCGAGTAGAAAATGATTGCAAACAGACCAGCCGCACTGAAGTAACTTGTGTCTGAGATCTTAGTTGGCGGAAACATCCCTCTGAAAGGAGCCAAAAAGTTCGCAGCGATCTTGTAGACGAACTCAACAAATGGTGTTGTTGTGTTTGCCCCGAGCAACAATAGAATGAAACCCAACAGTAAAAATACCGTTGCAATAACCAGCCAGGCATATACTAAATAGACCAAGACTCTAGACACTTTGATAATTACTAGCTTAGAACTCGATGGCTTATCCATAGCTTCCCCTTCTTTTAGTTAAGATCAATTTTAGCCATGTTTTAAGGCGCAAGCAATATTTTTAATTTTTTGGTAAAAATTTATTTGCCAAAAAACCTGTTACAACACCAAACAAACCTACGCCAACAGTCATTACAATAATCCCGACTATGCGGCCAGCATTAGTGACCGGATATTTGTCGCCATAGCCAACGGTTGCGATTGTTACATATGTCCACCAGATCGCATCCGAAGCAGTGTGAATATTGGCTTGGGGGTCCGAACCCTCAATCGATAGGATTGCAATACTGGCATATTCTAACAGGGCAATTATCAAAAAAATGATCATATATAGTGCACTAGTAGCCCAATCCTTAAACAGCTCTTTTTTGATATTTCTAACACCTACGGCCACTATCAAACGGACAACTTTGATCACCCTAAAGAGTCTGAATATTTTAAGCTGCTGTAAGGGAAAACTAGCCAGCAAATCTGCCCAGCCATAATTTCTAAAAAAGTAACCAAATTTGCTATCCGCTTGAGCCAACCTTCTCAAAAAATCCGCCAAAAAGAAGAAACTAAAGACTACGTTCATAATCCGAACCACGTTAACGATATAGTCAGCGTCAGCGACTAGCAGTATGAATATGTTGAGAATTGCCAGTATCGAAATACCCGCCATGAAAAGTTCATATGCCGATACCTCATCCTGTCTTTTAAATAAGTTAGCCATGTTTCGTAGATATAATATCAGCTTTAAATAAAAAAGCGACCCTTGTTGCGATAGGGTCGCTCATTCTAGAAGATTCGGTTTTTAGCGCTTGCGGCGACCGCCTTCGTCTAGAGCTGCTGCGATCATTAGCGGACCAGTTACTAAAGCGTAAACGCCTAGGATCCATATAAATGCAATACCGCTTGCAACCGGCTGGAAAAGTACAAATATTCCAACAATTACTGACAAAATGCCAACAATTGCTATAAGTGTTCGGATTGTTGCCGTCGACTCGGCTGCAAATGCCAAAACTACTTCAATCACACCTCTTACGATCAGTGTTAAGCCAATCAATAGAATAAGTGTGCCAAAAGTTACTTTTGGATGACGGAACAAGTATACGCCAACACCGATTTGGACAAGTCCTAACAAGCCCTTCAGCAGACCATGTGACATATCCTTACCAATACCGACAATGCCGGACATAAAATTAATTAAACCGCTTGCTAAAACAAAAGCAGCGAAAATGTAAAGCAGTGTTACTACTGTAGATTGTGGCCAAAATACGGCCGCGATACCAAAGAGAATCGCAACAATTCCTTCTAGTATGCCAGCAGTCCTGCCGACTTCGTCGTTCATAAATTATCCCCTTACATTAAGTTTACAATTTAACTTATACTCCAGTATGATAGTCTTGTAAAGTCAAATAGCTTTAAATTTTTAACTATATATGTTATAATATTTATGCTTAAATAGGTGCTGTATATGACCGTAAAAGAAAATGCTAAGGATATAAAGAAGCTCAATAAGCGCATTGCTGAGCTAGAGAAGGAGTTAGACGTGGCCAAAAAAAGCCCAGCAAGCGAGACTAAACAAGGTTTTAATTGGAAGTCTCCGGTAGTTGTAATCTCAATTCTTCTGGCAGGTGCGTTCTTCACTACCGGCGCAATGGCGTTTGCTTTTAACCGCACCATCAACGACCCTAAAGCATATATTGAGACTATTGGTCCGGTTATCCAACAGCCTGAAGTACAAAAAGCGATTGTTAAGCGCACGACCGAAGCGATAAATCAGAATGTCAACGTTGAGCAAATTGTCGCCGATGCTTTACCTCCAAAGGCAGCATTTTTGGCACAACCAATAGCCAATCAGGTAAATTCTCAGATAAACAATATTTTGACTAAAGTCGTTTCGAGCGACCGTTTTTATCAAAGATGGGTAAAAATCAACACCAAGCTGCATGATAGTACTTTGGACTTTATCAAACAAAGCAATGGCAACCCTTCTATAAATGTAAATGAAATTTATACTTTTCTCTCTGGGGAGCTAAAAGATACGCCATTAGCGATTTTGGCCAATAAACAACTTCCGGCAAAGGTCGGAGTAATCAAAGTGGGTGATGCGAAGTGGGTGCCAGCTGCACATAAGTCCCTAGCTGGGCTGCCCTGGATTCAGAATGTCGGTTTGCTCCTGGCAGCCATATTTGCCGGCTTAGCCATTTATCTAGCTAAGAACAAGCGTCGAGCAACGATGTGGCTAGCACTCTGGATCTCTGCGATTCTAGCACTATCATTAGCGGCAATTGCTGGGGGCAAGGACATAGCCTTCAACGGTATTAACGATGCGACTTACCAGGCTGCTGCAGTTGCGATATATTCAACTGTGACTGCCCCGTTATTTGCGTATATTTCGATGCTATTAACAGTGGGTATCGTCGTAGCGGTAATGTCATGGGCCAATGGCCGATCAAAATGGGCTGTTGGCTTGCGAAAGGGTCTTGGCCGCTCAGCTGCGTGGACACACAATTTGATATTCCGTGGGCACGACAATAACCAGATAGTAGATTTTGTTAGCAAAAATCGTCAGCCAATCTACTGGGTAATTACCGTGGCTACCGTACTAATTCTAGTACTGGCTTTTCGTCCGCTATTTGTTTCAACTGTCCTTACAGCAACCGCGATAGCATTGGTACTGTCAGCTATTGTCGAAGTTATCGGCGCTAAAAAATAACCTTCGTTAGCTAGAATTTATTCGGCCTGAGCTTCAGCGCTTTTTGGAATACCTCTAGATAGAACAAGCGAGAAGATCGAGATCGCTATTAGGAAAAATACGCTTTCTCGAAGTCCGGCTAGCTGGGCATTAGCATATTCGTCAGCCACTTGCTTGGATTCGGTCTCGCTTAATCCTTTACTCTGAGCAATTGACTCAACCTGGCTTACAGGAACGATTTGCACACCTTTTGTGGCGCTCTCGGTAATGGCTGATTTGATCGTGGGGTCAAGATCTGTGTTATTGATATTGGTGACAAATCCGCTAGTTAGGGAGGCAATGAGGACAGAACCGATTAAAGCAGTTCCTAGGGATGAGCCGAGGTTTTGGAACGATCCCTGCAGTCCACCAACTTCGCTTGTTTTAGATTCGTCAACTGCTCCCATATTCACATTACCGAGTTGCGAGGCAAGCAAACCTAGACCAGCGCCAACCATAAACATAGCAAAAGCGAAGGCAAAACCTTCAAGATCAGGTCGTATAGAAGTAAGTAGCGCCACAGAGCCGACAATGAGTAGGATTTGACCCAATCTAACTACCTGACGTGGTGAATATTTTTGAACCAAACGAGTTCCGGCCAATGAGAACAAAATTAGCGATACAGATAGAGGAAAAATCTTCTTACCTGTTTGCAGTGCGTCATAACCAAGCATCATCTGTAAGAATATCGGTACGACAAAAAACACAGCCGCAGTAATCACATATTGTGACCCCAGCACCGCTAACCCGCTGCGTAATCGCTTAATTTTGAATAAAGAAACGCTGACGAGTGGCTGTTTGTGTTCGCGCTCCAGAACAGCTGACCGGTCATAGAACATTTTTAGCAAAATTATGCCTAGTAGAATCAGGTAAGCCACCAGTGAAATGCCAAGTGGTGCGATTTCGTGCCCCGCAATAACTGGCTTAGACATAGGGGTTACCCAGCCCCAAACCTTGCTTTGGAGTAAGCCGTAAACTAACGCAAACATGCCTGCCGCCGACAGGATGGCGCTTGGCATATCTACAAGCATAGTTTTATCTCCCTCGGTTGATTTGAACCGTCTCGACATTAGAAGAACAATCAACATGATTACTGTTTCGGCCAAGAAAACATAGCGCCAGGAAAGATAAGTTGTCATATAGCCGCCAATCAATGGACCGGCGGCGGCAGCAGCGCCACTTATTCCACCAATAACTGCAAAAGCCGTGATCCGATCTTTACCTTTGTAATTGACTGCGATCAGTGCTGCAATTGCAGGTATTACCAATACTGCACCCAATCCTTCAATTAGAGACCAGCCAATCATCAGGGTCTGAATGTTCTGGGATATACCCGTCAAGAATGATCCAATTCCATAAACAACTGAACCAATAACAAACGCCCTAAGAAGTCCCCACTTAGCGCATAACTTCGCCCCAATCAGCATAAATGCAGCCATGGTTAAGGTGTAAAACGTAATTGCGCTCTGGAGCGCGTTAACTGTCGTATCCAGGTCTTTTACAATAGTAGAAATCGAAACATTCATCACGGTACTATCAAGCACCATGACAAACTGCGCCAAAGCGAGCACCATAACTACAGACCACTTTTTCATTCAGAAATATAATACCACGAAGAGACCGGTTATCTTCGATGTTTGGCAGTACCGCGATGCTTTGTCTTATTGTGGCGGGAGCCGTGCATACTTTTTGCAATAAGCTGGGCTAACTCTTGTCTCTCCCCTAGCCAAAAACTAAAGCTCATAAGCGCGACGATGCCTACCGCGGGGGCGGCAACCAGAATGAAATCTTTGACGTCCGTAAACGACGATGTTAGATTGAATAATCCACTTAGGGGACTGTCATCGTTTGATCCCTGGTTGCCGCCCCCAGCACCAGTTTGACCTTTAATTATGTCGGGCGAACCGCTGTTATGAATAAGAGCAGCGAGTTGTATCAGCCTAGTTTGGCCGTTCTTATCCACTACCACTACCCTAACCGCATAGTAGCCGGCTTTTTTGTATCGATGGCTTATTTTGAAGGTCGGGCCATTAATATCCTTGTAACTACTTGAAGTTCCATCACCCCACTCAACAGTTGCCTTGTACGGCGGAGTACCTCCGGCGACATTCAGCTCCCAGGAATAAAAATTCCCAGTTATAAACGTCTTGTACTTAAAGTCGCTAGAAAGTAACAACGGAACGGCTCCATCTCCAGTAGAAGCTGCATTATTGCTATTGTTTAAGTTGCCGGTACTAGATCCACCTCCGCTCGATGCAGGTGGGGTTGGCGGGATTGGCTTAATATAAGTTAGAGTAATCGCAGGAGTAACAGGTCCTATATCATCTGTGATGTTATAAGCCTGGGCAAGAAAGGTGTTTGCTCCTTCGAGCAAATCCGCTGTAAAGTGGAATGTTCCATCTGGGGCACAGTAAGCTACCCCGACAAATAAGCCATTCCGGTAGAGATTAGTATACGATTTGTATTCGCAAGTACCGTTTAGTCCAACTTGATTAACATTATAGGTAGCACCGTCAGATGGCTGGGTTATCTGCGACCCTTGCGTCAGGGGATCTGCAGGAACTTTACCAGTAACAGTATAACTATCAGCTAGGGTTTGATATGTTAATCCGGCAATTAAAACTGTTGAGCAAAGCAAAAAGAATACTGTGACGGGATGTAACAATATTTTTTTATGGAGCGGCCGAGCTTGTTTTAATGCCCTTTTGTGGGCTTTTTTTATCTCGTGCTTGCTCTGGCTATGGCGAGTTGTAGCCTTAGAGGCTAGTTTTTTTGTTTTCATTTTGATTTTGCTTTAGCCGAATATATTCTACCACATATAACAGATGTTTATTGCAAATTTTTGGGCCTAATTACTGGTTTTGGTTGAATTCGGGTCTACGTAAATTACTTTAACGATTTTATCTATTGAGGGGCGATATAGAATAACCATATTAGATTGCCTATAGATCAGTACTCTGTCGTCTTTTTTTGAATTAACAAAAAAGTTATTGTTTTTGAGCAAATCAGGGTTGGTTACTCTAACTACTTTTGGAGTTTCGCCATTAGGCAAAATTATATGATTACCGACGTTTTGTATAACCTGACTAACAGTCTTAGGATCATATGGATCGGATTTACGTGAATTTTTGTACCATAGCCCACCTGTCGCAAGAATTACTATAAGCAATAGAGCAAATAGTCCAACAAAAACGTAAGAACGTTTACTAGATTTTTTTGAGGATACATCTGAAACAACTGCGGATTCGCTACTTGTTTCTGTTACTACCTCAATTTTGGCGCCTTTTTTTGGCGACGATTTCTTACCCATTTATTCTATTGTACCGGATTATATGTATCTGTTGGACTTTTAATCGTATTAGGCGATTCAACAGAAACTGCATTCCAGCTGAACTTAACATCCTGCGCTGCTGGTTTATTAAGGACAATCGTAAATCCGGTCTTACCTACATCTGACAGGATAAAATTATATCCCTGACTAAATAAATCTTGCTCTACTGCGTCCAGCGAGGCAGCATTGCTATTCTCGTCCACAAACAACGAGGCAGTAATCACAGGAGCAACTTTAAAAGCTGTTTTAAAATTGATTTTCACCTTCTTTGCGCCCTGGCTTACAACCGCAAAACCACCGCTATCGTTATTGAAGGTTATCCTACCCTGAGCATCGACATTTCCTTTAATAACTAGATCATTCAAGAATGTAGCCAAATTACCAAATGTTGCTTCGCCATTAAATGCAGTATTGCCATCAACTGCTAATGCACCCTTGATGCTGACATTGGCGAGCGCTAACAGATCGTTAGTGAATTGAGCGCCTCCTGTTGCATCTACGCTAAAGCTTACACTTCCGTCAGGTCGTTTAACCACAAATTTATTACCTGTTTCGAGTTCTATTGTTAAATCCTGTCCCGTGGATGGCTTCAGTGAATTACTTTTTACAGTGTCGGTAACCACAGTTGGGGTAACAACTTCGAGGCCTGCCATTAATCGATCTGTGTTGATTTCTGAGAGATCTGTATCAGTTTGTAAATCGGCTCGATTAGTAACCATGTTGGCTAGTAGCAACTTAGTGTTATCGGTCGCTTGCTGATCAGTTTGACTTGTTCCGATCCCGGTTACAAGGTCAGACAATGACGAACCATTACCTTGCTGATTTTTAACAAATGCTAATATTAAGCCCTGGTTTTGAACGCCTTCGGCAGTCTGCCCGCTAAAGCTTAGCATTGCTTGGCCTATAATCTGCCCTGACTTTGTTGCTTTCATCGCAACCCCAGGTGTAGAAGATGGCGTTAAATAATCTCCAGCATTGATTGGGCCGTTTTCGAGATTCACTTTTACTGGCACACGACCGGAGAGTGCAACTGGTACAGGCTTAGCGTCAGCATCTGACAGATCACCCATCACCATGCTTGGCATGGTCGAGATTATTCCAAATGCAGTGTTTTGATAAGGTCGATTTGACTTTTTAACTCCGGCGACCATATCAGGGTCAAGACAAACTACATCACCAGCTTCAACTGACTGATCGCGCGTGCCATAGATTTCTGCTAAGTCAGCGCCGCTACCTCGCAATGTCCAGGCGCGTAGATAACCAGCGCCTCCTGCGCCTCCTGCGCCACCAGTGGTTGTTTCGCCGGCACCACCACCGCCGCCACCACCACCTCGAGCACCACCAGCACCACCAGCGCCACCAGTACCAGCAGAGTTGTTTGCGCCACCGCCGCCACCGTCACCTCCACTACCAACTCCCGCGCTTCCTGCGCCGCCAGCTGCGCCAGCGGTTGTTCCTGCCGTTCCGCCACCTCCTGATAAACCGGGAACTTGGCCTCCAGCACCACCCTGCCTTAGAGTACATGTTGTAATGGCACACGTTCCGCCTGCACCACCTCCGGCTCCGCCCAGTACGGCACCGCCCCCGGCTCCCGAGTTACCGGCACCTGTTGACGAAGACGATCCGCCACCAGCACCACCCCAAGATGATGATCCTCCGGCAGCACCAGTTGCCGCCGCAGTTGCACCACCACCACCACCCAGTCCAGAGTTAAGAGCACCTGCAGCTGCACCTAACGGGTTACCGCCAGTACCGCCGGTAGCAGCAGTACCGTTAGTTGTTCCGACGGCTAATGCACCGCCGCCACCGCCACCGCCGTTACCTGCTGTTCCGTCGCCGTTTCCTCCGCCCCCGCCGTAAGACGACAGGTAAATAGTACCTGCGCACGAAGCACTTGTGCTGAAACACGTTCTTCCCCCAGCACCGCCGTCAGTACCTACAGCGGATGAGCCTGCATTACCTGCCGTCCCGCCTGCACCTATAGTGACCTGAACTGTAGCACCAGGAGATCCGATTGAAGTAGCAGAAATATCTACTGTGTTATAAGATCCTCCGCCTCCTCCAGCGCCGCCCGACCGGACAGCAGCCGTAGTTCCACCCGTACCGCCGCCACCCCCACCGCCTCCGCCCCAAGTCTCAATAATCAGCATTAGTGCGCCTGTAGGCAATGTATATGTACCGTTTGCTGCAAAAGTTTGAATATTTGTATCGCCACAGGCTGCAAAGGACAGCGTGCCCGATCCATTGGACTGTAGACAACCGGCACTATCAGCTGAAGGCAAAGTCCAGGTAATATTTGAGCTTACTGTTGCCGCCGACTGAAAAGCTACCCAGTTAGAGCTATCTGAATCAGCAAATCTCAGGTCAGATTGGGCATTCAATGTTAGGTCGACACTTGCAGCAATTCCGCTGTTTAACGTATCTATATTAAATATATCCGATCCGGCTGCATTCTCTACTGTAAGCGCAGTCGTAGAGTCCTCAGTATTTTTAATAGTTAGCGGTGAGGTTATATTGCCATTTAGCAAAAATCCGCCTGCCGCATAGCCTGTTGGAACCGAACCGGACTCAATTTGCACAGCGTCTATATTCCAAGTCCTCGAAGTCGATCCGGCTACCTGACGAATAGTAATATAGTTGGCGGCAGATGCGCCCGTAACGGTAAATGTACACCAATGCCTGGTCCAACCAGTAGTAACCACTGTCTGAGTGTTTATGCCGGTACAGTTGGTCGGAGCACCCCCAGTTACTGAGTAGGCGGCCATAACATCAGTAAAAGCAGGTCCAGAAATCATCCGATCATACCAGCTGATTGTGTAAGTGCCGTTGGTTAATGTTGTGGCAAGCGTTTGCTTGAAGCCCTCACCAGCCGCGGTCACTGCTGCAACAGTGCCTGAGCCAAAGCCAAGATACTTATTGGTAGTGTCTCTGGTAGGAGCGGTTGTTCCGGCCGCCGCCCACCCTGTGGCATTCACCTCAAAACCAGGGTTAGTTATAAGATTGGCGTCAGTCGTGTCTACGTTCAATATATCTGCGCCGGAACTGTTTTGGATTTGAAAAGCTGTAGTTGAGTTCGTGGTGGGTTTGAAGATCTCAGTACCGGTGAAAGTTTGGCTAGCAGTAAGTTGGGCAAAAGAAGCTGAATCGATCCCATCAAGTTTGTCAGCGTTAAGAGCATAAGGAGAAGCGGTTAACCGAATATATGGGGTCATTTCGCCATCACCACCACAGTTAGATTGGAATGTTGTGGTAATAGTACAGGTACTGGTGTTTCCCAGCTGCATAGATAGCCAAAGTACGCTCTGATTCCAGTCCACACTCGCACCAAATGATGTTAAAGAACCGAGCTGCACGGAAAAGGTACCGTTTGTAACAGTAACGGGGGTGCCGCCGACAAGATAATCCTCTGTCCATTTCAAAGTACTACCAACACCAGAACTGTTACCATCCTGGTATATCTTGAACTCCATATTATAGTTACCATCGGCCACATTCGTGCCGTTGGCGTTAACTATTTTTCCTTGAAATGTTAGTGTTGGGTTTATGCCGACTGCGGCGCTTGCGTGTGAGGATGGTAACCCTAAACTTCCGATTACCCCGAGGAGCGCGCATAGAAAGAACCCGAGTATTCCTCTACGCATGTCTCACCTAAATGTTCTACCTGTTAAGCATAACAAATTAACATGTTAAGCTCAAGGGTTTTAACAGAGATTTGGCGAACTATTTTTACGAACGTTTTTTATATATTTTTAGGCTAAAATAACAGATTGAAGTCACTACAAAAATCGTTAGCAATACAAAAGGTAGATTGATATATAGGAATTTGGTTTCCGCCACTTTTATGTCTTTTTTTGCCCCATCGGGATGATAAGTAGCTCTTAAAGTGTAATATCCTGGCCATATAGCGCGTGAAGTTTTATTGATTTCCGTCCTAAAGTATCTTGTACTATCTGGTAATACCATGCTGGCATCGGTATTTATCTGACCCCTAGCGACCTCATTACCACTAGAGTTCAAGATTGTTACAAGTCCGTAAGGCGCAGACTGTATATTGCCTGTGTTCGTAAAAAATAGCTTGGCAATATTGGGCAGATTAAACCAGGCAGTTGTTTGTTTGATGGGCCGCAAGCTTAAATTGTATTTCTCACCGCCCAGCTTCTGGATAAAGACCAAGCTTGAAACAACCTGATTTACGTCAACGTGCGTTTCGCCCCTGTTAGCTTTATCGTTTTGATTTTTAAACAGGATGGCTGCATAGTGACCCCCGGGCGTAAGATCTTGACTATTAGTTATTTTGACGTTAAGAACTTGCGATTTATTAGGTCCCACTGTGAACTCTTGAGGTTCAATAGTGAGCCATTTGGATAGACCGTGTTTGTAATTCACATCTTTGCTAGTGGAGTTGATAAACGCAATTCCACCACTGTCATTTAATGATTTAAAATCAACCGGCTGAGCTTTTAGCGTAGCTTTGACTGAAGTGTTATTTATGACTGAGATGTTATAGTTTACCTCGCTCTGACCCGGCACCAAATCAATCCGATTAACTGCTGGCGTAACAGTGATGCCGCTGAATACTATTGGCTTATTTGCTGTTTCCTTGGCTGCCGCAGCATTTTGAATGAAAGCAAAGCAAAATAATAACAAAAGTAACGTAAAGAAACTAAGATTCTTTTTCACGCTTCTTCCTCTTATCACTTATCTTGCTGATGCGTTTTTGAAGCCTGAAATATAGCGGTTTTAGTACGGTCCATAGACCAATTCCTGCCAAAGCCAACACGGCTGCAACTACCGGTAGCGCTTTCCACGGCACCACCCAGAAGCTTACTTCGGCTTCTATCGGTACGTCCTTCTT